>CAMAYE010000024.1 GCA_945862135.1 Bordetella parapertussis | reverse complement strand
GCATCCGCAAAGCGGTTGCCGACTTCATCATCTTCGATGATGTAGGTTTCCATATGGATGTGATCGCGGGCGTTGTTGATCGCGGCAAACATGCGCTGGAAGGTGGCGGGGCCGTCCTGCAGCAGCACCACGCTGTTGCCGGTCATCAGCGGGCTGCCGACGATGCTTTCTTCGAGCGCCAGCTGCCGTTCGAAGATGTTGGTGTCCTGGCCGCGGCTTTTCAGCCGGTCAATGACGGCTTTGCTTTGTTGCGTCGTCAGGACGCCGTGAGCGCCAGTCATCTGGGCGGATCGCGCCGGGCTTGGCGCCATGTCGGGCACAATGTTCGGCAATGCGGCGCAACCGGCAAGAACTGCAAGCAGTCCTGCCGCAAGGAGCACGGTCGCAAGGTACTGCGCGGCCCAGTACCGGCCTGATGACTGTTTCAGTCTGTTGGACAATCCCGTCGCCTGATTTACGCCGTAAGTGGCTCAACCTGAATATGGGGCTGCGGTCATCCATGTTCCGTACGCTGGCTCACGTACAGGCGCATCAGGGCAGTGTATGGGGAAGGCAAGGAACGGGGTGCTGGCTGTCAGGTTTACCTTTGGTTATCCGAACTGGCGATGGCATGGTCTGCCCATATCCGCCCAAACTTCGGATTAACGGAAGAGCTTGGGAATCCCCGCGCAATTGGCATGGCTGACGTTGGCTGGCACCTGGCAAGTCAGGTATTCGCAGAAGGTACGGGCCAATGCATTTCCGCGGCTCTTGCAACTGTCGGGGGTGGGAAGGTTGCTCAGAGGTGCGAATGCGCCGGGAGCGGCGCTGCCGCTCTGGAACGACGCAAAAAAATCACGCGCAAGCGGTCGTGGTAGGCCGTCTTCCGAGGTCGCGCTCAGCACCAGTTCATACTGCCGCCCGGCGCTGCTGACGAGCTTGTGCATGCTGAGCGTGGAGCCGACGCGAAACAGGAATTCGCCCTCGCGCAGATCGGTGTCTTCCTGACCGATGTTGCGCGCATGGCGGTCGTCTCCAGCCAGCCGTTCCGTAATGCCGGAAGCGCTGGCGTTGAACTTGCGCGGGTCGTGGCGAAATACCGAAAACTGCACCGACTCAGTCTGGCTGCGGTATTCGATGCTGCCAGGATTTGTATCGATGACTGAGGGCGCCGTCGGCATCAGCACCCTGAAATCACGCTCGGGCGGGCTGTAGGATGTCCATGTTTGAGCACCGGCAAACGTGGCGTGCAGTGATAAAAGTGTTGCGAGAATGATGTTGAAAATGTTGTGCATGAATATTTCCTGCATGGGGTCGGATGTTGCCGGGCGAGTCAGTCTGGCGGCACAGGGCAGGTTGATTAGATTTCCTGCGCATCCAGCGGCAACACTCGGACTGGTCTGAAAGGTTCACGGTTGCTGTGGTAAATCCGCATGCGAATGATGTTTTCAGGGTTGATGTAGCAGTATCCGCTTGCGATCCGCTTAATGCAGATAACCGGCAGGTCGAGCAGGGTTTCGACCACTTTGCGCTCGGTTTCGCGATCGGGCAGAGTCCCCTTCACATGTACGTAATATTCCCAGCCTCCGGCGAGTTCGAATTGCAGCAGCGCTTCCTGAGGGCTGCCCGGCCCGCCCTGTTCGAGTTTGCGCCACTCCTTCCAGTGTTTTTCCAGTTCGATCATGAACGCTGTTTTATCCGCCAGCTGTTTTGCGCTGGTCACGCCGGCAGGCTGGATATCCTGCAGCGGCAGACCGGTTTCGACCTCAATCGCGGAGATGTGACGGGGGTTGAGCAGGGTAAATGGATTTCCGGTGCCGAGAATCAGCGAGCCCCGTGTAAACAGGGTGCGAGGATTCAGTTTTGTAATGACCTCCCCGGCCAGTTTTGAAGTTACCTGCTCATACTGTCCCCGCAGGCCGTTGCTCTTGAGAAGGGCGATTTTGACTGACATGCTGCAAGCTTACCGGAAGTGTTGAGATCAGCGTTTTTTCTTCGCGTTTTCCTTCTTGTACATCTTCTCGACAGTCTCTTCCTCGATCTTGTAATAGGCTTCGAGGCCGATCAGGTCTTCGATCTGTTTGCGCGCGGTGATGTAATCCTTGCTCTTGATGCCGGTGTAGTCGCCGGTCTTGCGCAACTCCAGCAGCGCCTTGCGCATGAAGTGGAACTGCACGCCGACGGAGAGGATGGCGTCGATGCTGCCGGCGTAGCCCATGTCTTCAAGCTGCTTGAATGAATACAGCGGCCGGCCGTCGCGGTTGCCGCGGCTTTGCACATAAACCATCGGCAGTTTGCATTCCTTCGGCGCGCGTTTGGTTTCTTCCGGGGTGCGCGGGAAGATCAAGCCCATGTCGGCGCCCTGGTCGCGTGACATCAGCATGCGTTTGACGGCTTCCTTGTAGCCCTGTTCTCGGCAGGCATCGGAGCGGGCGATGATGACGAAGTCCTTGTCGGTCTTGTCGCGCTGTTCACAGGCCATACGGATCTTGTCGCGGAACTCATTGAAGGGAATATTGTGCGCGACATAAGTGTGGTAATGCGCGCGCTTCGGGAACAGCTGGTCTTCGATGTGCACGCCGGCGATGCCGGCGCGGATGCATTCGCGCACGGTGCGCATGGTGTGCAGCGGCTCGCCCCAGCCGGCGCCGGCATCCATTACCACAGGGATGTTCACGGCATTGGCGATGTTGCTGCCGACGGTCAGTTGTTCGTTCATCGACAGCAGCGGTTCGCTGATCGTGGTGCTGCCGCCGGTGACAAAGCCGCCGTTGTAGATGGTCTTGAAGCCGACGCTTTCGGCGAGGCGTGCGGTCAGCGGGTCGTGCACTGCGGGCAGTTCGAGGAATTTGCCGGCTTTGACGAGGGCGCGAAGCTGGGTGGTGGCGCGTTTCATGAATATCCTTTCGGCGGAAATGGCGATCAAGCGTGACCTGTGCATGATAGCCAGCCCGCCATGATCTGAGGCCTTGCGGTCCGCATGTTGCTCAACTGTGTTTTAAGTCTTGTGGATGTTGCTGTGAAATTAATTAAATATTTGATTTAATTGAAATATTTTATATTTATCGCGAGGTGTGATGCTAGGTGGCGACTGCGGGCTTATGCCGGATGTTCACGTTGTGGCGCAACGTACAGGGCGTACCCGATGGTCGAATTCCGATCAAATGCAGGGGCTGTCATTGGTGTTGCCGCAACTGTATTAATATCGGGAGAAGGCGCGTTGTTTGCTTGCGTGCGAACCGTTGGCCTTGCGATGAACTCTTGAATCTGACTCTGGAGCGTTGATGAAGACAGCAACAAACCGCGTGCGCGGCGTTGAACACGACATCGTGCAGACACCGCAGGTTGGCGACGTGTCGCCTTATTACGAGCCGCAGGGCAATGAAGTGGCGATTTTCGAGGCCGCGTACAAGCGCCGGCTGCCGATCATGCTCAAGGGCCCGACGGGTTGCGGCAAAACGCGGTTTCTGGAATACATGGCCTATCAGTTGAAGCGCCCGCTGGTGACGGTGTCCTGCCATGAGGATCTGACCAGCTCTGATCTCGTCGGCCGTTTTCTGCTCGAAGGTGCGGACACCGTATGGCACGACGGCCCGCTGACCCGCGCAGTGAAGGTCGGTGCGATCTGTTACCTCGACGAGATCGTCGAGGCGCGCACCGATTCGACCGTGGTGATCCATTCGCTGACCGACCACCGGCGCAAGCTGACCATCGAAAAGAAGGGCCAGGAAATCGACGCGCATGAGGATTTCATGCTGGTGATTTCGTACAACCCCGGCTACCAGACCGTGCTGAAGGATTTGAAGCCTTCGACCAAACAGCGTTTCATCGCGCTCAATTTCGATTTTCCGTCGGAAGAAGTCGAACGCAAGATTCTGGTCAAGGAAGTGCCGGGAACCAAGCCTGATGTCGCGGAGAAGCTGGTGGCCATCGGCCGCAAGGCGCGCTTGCTGAAGGATCATGGCCTTGAGGAATCCACGTCGACGCGCGCGCTGGTTTACGCGGCGAACATGATTTCCGCAGGGCTTGATCCGGTGGTGGCTTGTCAGGTGGCGATGGTCAATCCGATCACTGACGACGTTGAACTGTCAGATGCTTTGATGGAAATCGTCAACGCGCATTTCGCCTGATTGCCAGACCTGTCGTTCCGGCACACCCAAAGGGGACTTCTTCCGGGATTGCACCGGAAAGACGGGTTTAGCGCTTTACCAGCCACTCGCCACGCGTTTTAGCCACGAATCATCAGCCACACCTTCATGAAATACACCCCCACCGTTGCGCAGACTTTCGCGGAGTTCAAGGAACTCAGCGCTGCCGCGTACAAGGAAGTCGAAGCCGTCTTGCCGGCGATTGCGCCGTATGGCGAGGCCGACACCCTGTACTGGCTCGAAGCGTGCAAGGCGCTGTACAGCTTCGAGCGCGATGCCGGTCGCGCCTTCATCCGCGGCAGTCTTGAGGCGGAGCAGGTCTCGGAAGAGGTGCGGCAGTGGACCGGTCAGGCGCTGGCCTTCATGCAGTGGCGTGCATCGTGGCGTGCGCTCGAAGGCTTCATGGCCAATGTCGCCCGCGCCTATGGGTCGCTGGGCCATGCCGGCGAAAAACGCTGGGCGGAAATCGGCTTCGGCTGGTGTGCGCGCCAGATTGAAAGCGGCGCTGCGTATTTTTCGATGCCGGTGCTGGATCTGTCGGGCCGTCTTGGCGGTATTACCGCGATCGAGCAGATTGCCGGTCCCGCAGACGAACTGTATGAATCGCGCAAGCTGATGCTGGGGACCTACCTCGCGGGTGCGGTGCGTGTGCGTAACCTGCTCGGTGCGCAGGCGATCCTGCCGTGGGCGTCACGCGGCGCCGACATCATGCAGACAGGTCGCGCTCGTGGTGAGGCTTACTTCCGGCTGGAATCCGAGGAAAGCCTGTCGATGCTGCTCGAGCATCTGCCCGGTTACCGGCTGACCGACCGCAACCGCCTGCTCGGCATGTTGCTGGATGTCTGGTTCGGCGGCGAATTCGACCTGAAGGAAAGCACCTGGTCCCCGGAAAAGGGGCGGCCGTTCATCGAGACCGATGGCAAGAGCATTTATTTCCCGGCGGTGATGGCGGATCGTGAAGAGGCGATCCTCGCGCTGCTGCATACCGCAGGCCATATGCGTTATCGCACTTTCGAGCGTACGGCGCTGGAGCAGATGTTCGCCGAGGCCGGTGTTGATTTTCCGAAAAGCGGTGCGGTGTCATGGACGCCGCTGTTCATCAAATATGGCGATGACGCGCTGCGTTTCCAGTTGTTGTTTGATATCTGCGAAGACCTGCGCATTGATGCCGGCGTGCAGCGTAATGTGCCCAATTACCTCAGGCGCATGCGCAATGCGGCGCAACTGTTGAACACGCGCCATACCGAGTCTGCAGCTTATTACGATCTGGCGCTGGAAAGTATTGACGCGGCGCTGGCTCAGTTGAGCGGCGGTCCCGTTGATGAACGTTTTGCGGCGCTGCTGCTGCCCGGTGCGACGGTGGCCGATGCCTACCGCGCGGCGGCAAAGCTCTATAACGGCAGCACGCTGCCGGTGGTGACTGATCTGGAGGCTTTCCAGGCGGCCTATCTGCCGGGCCGCAGCCCGAATGCGACGCGGCTGGCGCATCCCCAGGAATCCGACGAGCAATCCGATCAGCAGCAGGCCGGCGCCGAGCAGCAGAGCCAGGAACAGGAAGAGGGCGGCGAAGAAACCGAAGCGTCGAAAAACGCGGAATCCGGCGAGCAGCAGGAAGACGGCGAGAAGCAGGAAGTGCCGAGTTATGGCGATTCCTCGGGTCAGTCGGCGCGGGCTTCGGGTCAGAGCGACAAGGAAGGTCCGAACACCGGCAGCAGCGACAAGGGTATTCCCTATCCGGAATGGGACTATCGCGAGTCACGCTACAAGCGCAACTGGAGCTGGGTGCAGGAGAAACGCCTCGCCGAATCGAATATGGGCGAGACCAATCGCCTGATGAAACAGTATGAAATGGCGTTGAAGCGGCTGAAGAAGGCGATTCAGTCGCAGAAACCGACCCGCGCCGCCCCGCTGACGCAGCAGATGGACGGCGACGACATGGATCTGAATGCGGTGGTGTCCTTTGTCGCGGAAAAACGCGCCGGGCAGTCGCCGCGGCCGGCGATCTACCGGCGGCGCGAAATCCGCCAGCGCGAGGTGGCGGTGACATTGCTCGCCGACATGTCGACGTCGATCATGCAGCATCTGCCGGAAGGCGGCGGCCGACTGGTCGATCGCATTCGCGCCGGCGTGCTGCTGTTCGCGGAAAGCCTGGAGGAAGTCGGCGACGCCTATTCCATCGCCGGTTTCTGCTCGAAGTACCGCGACAACGTCAGCTATTACACGCTGAAGGGTTTTGATGAGCATATGTCCGACGACATCCGTGCGCAGATCGGCGGCATGTCGGGGCGTCTGGCGACGCGCATGGGCGCGGCGATCCGCCACGCCACGGCTTCGTTCGATGGCGTTGAAAGTCGGCGGCGTCTGCTGCTGTTGTTGTCCGACGGGCGTCCCGAGGATTACGACGATGGCGGCGACCGGCGTTACCTGCACGAAGATACGCGCATGGCGGTGAAGGAGGCGGTGGCCAAGGGTGTGCATCCCTTCTGCGTGACGGTGGACACGATGGCCAATCAGTACCTACCGCAGATTTTCGGACCGGGTCATTACCTCGTGCTTGATCACATCAACAGCCTGCCCAACAAGCTGGCGGAGATCTATCTGCGGTTGCGGCGCTGAGGTGTTGGGGCGCAGAATGGCCGCAATATGTTGAACAGCGATCTCATTGATATCCTGATCCGTCTCGGCGCCGCACTGGCCGCCGGCGGCATGATCGGTCTCGAACGCAGTTATCACGGCCGACCCGCGGGTTTTCGTACGCACACGCTGGTGTGTCTGTCATCGGCGCTGCTGATGCTGGTGACGGTTTATGAAAGCCAGTGGTTCATCCCTCACGGCACATCGCGGGTGGTGGTTGATCCGACACGCATGGCGCAGGGCATCATGACCGGTATTGGTTTTCTCGGCGCCGGCGTGATCATGAAGGAAGGTCTCGCAGTGCGCGGGCTGACCACGGCGGCTTCGATCTGGGTGACCTCGGCGATCGGCATTCTGTTCGGTATCGGCTTCTGGGTGCCGGCGATGCTGGCAGTGGCGGCGACGCTGGGTACGCTGTCATCCTTCCGCTGGATCGAAAGCCGCATGCCTACCGAGTTCTACGCGCAGTTTCGTGTGCAGTTCCGCCGCGCGGATGCCATGCCCGAGAATGTGTTGCGCGACCTGGTGAAACAGTATGGTTTCAGCGTAGCCAACCTGAACTATGTGCTGACCAAGGACGGCGAGCGCTTTGAATACCGCATGGTGCTGCGCACACTGGATCAGTCCAATACGCCGAAACTGGCAGACCACCTCGGCAAGGAGCCTTCGGTGGTGGAGTTCCGCATCGCGCCGATCGGCGCCTGACGGCGAGTCCGTAATGCGGCGGGCATGATTGCCGTAAATTTGATATCGATCAGTACTTGCGCTTTCCACGGCACGGGTGCTTGCGGCACAATAACGCGGCCAGTTTACATTTGAGAGGAGACTGCATATGGGACACACGTTGGAGCAATTCGCCGCGCAATGCCATGACTTCATCAAGGCCGAGCCGGGCCCTGCCGGACGCAAGAAGGTTGCGGCGCTGCTGCAGGAAGTGCTGAAAGACAAATCGTTCATCGACAAACATGTCGATTCCAGCGTCGGTGAACGCAAGATTCTTTACGAAGACCCCGAGTTTGGTTTCTGCATCCTTGCGCACGACTACACCGATGCCAAGACCAGCGATCCGCATGATCACGCGCACTCCTGGGCCATTTACGGCCAGGCGCGCGGCGAGACGCAGATGCGCGACTATCAGTTGCTGGAGCCGGCAACGGCCGACAAGCCGGGCAAGGTCAAGGAGACGCGTTCCTACAAGCTGACCCCGGGTGTTGCGCATGTCTATAACGAAGGCGACCTGCATTCACCGAAGCGTGTCGGGCCGACCAGCCTGATCCGCATCGAGGGTACCAATATGGCGAAGGTGAAGCGCTTCAAGTATCAGCCGGTCTGACCGGGTTTGAT
The DNA here is from genome assembly GCA_945862135.1 of Bordetella parapertussis. Classification (GTDB taxonomy): domain Bacteria; phylum Pseudomonadota; class Gammaproteobacteria; order Burkholderiales; family SG8-41. The sequence continues at coordinate 17,107 of CAMAYE010000024.1, read as the reverse complement.
GCAATAAAAAGGCTGCCCTCGGGCAGCCTTTTTTGTTTCCAGGATTACTGAACGCGTGGCGCTTAGTGTTTGGCGTCGGCCGGAATGGTCGGCAGCGGGCCGGTGGCGAGGTTGTGCAGATGGCGTTTGCGCACCAGCATCATCGACAGCGATACGAACAGGCCGAACATGGTGATGACCCAGTAAATCGACAGGTCGATTTTGATCAGCAACGCGTAAAGTCCGAGCATCGCCAGAATCGAAAGGTTCTCGTTGAAGTTCTGCACGGCGATGGAGTGGCCTGCCCCCATCAGGATGTGGCCGCGATGCTGCAGCAATGCGTTCATCGGCACCACAAAGAATCCGGCAAGACCGCCGATGATGATCAGCAGTGGAATGGCGACGGTAATCGAACTGACGAAGTTCATGGCGATGACGATCAGCCCCATCGCGATGCCGACGGGCACGACGTTGACGGCGCGGTTCAGCGGTACAACCTTGGCCGCAATGACGGAACCCACGGCGATGCCGACGGCGCAGATGCCCTGCAGCATGGTGGCTTTAGACAGCGAGTAGCCCAATGCGACTTCAGCCCATTTCAGCACGATGAATTGCAGCGTTGCGCCGGCGCCCCAGAACAGTGTGGTGGTCGCCAGCGAGATTTGGCCGAGCTTGTCGGTCCACAGCAGCTTTACGCAGTGCGCGAATTCGCGCACCAGGTAAATCGGGTTCTTGTTTGGCGCCCGGTGATCGACGCCGGTATTGGGAATGTAAAGGTTGAAGATCGCAGCTACGCCGTAGAAAAGCATGATGACGGCGATGGCGGCTTCCGCGGGCGAATCCACGCCGGTGTCGATGTGCGGCAGGTCGATGGACAGCAGCTTGCCGGACACCGTTGCGCTGATCAGTACGCCGCCCAGCAATGTCCCGAGGATGATCGAACTGACGGTCAGGCCTTCGATCCAGCCATTGGCGACCACCAGTTTATGGTGCGGCAGGTATTCGGTGAGGATGCCGTATTTGGCCGGGGAGTAAGCCGCAGCCCCCACGCCGACCACGGTATAGGCCAGCAGGATGGGCAGATAGTCAGGCGCGCCGGGAATCTCCCAGAGCTCATGGAAGAACATCAACAGGCAGCCGACGACCTTGATGGTATTGGTGATGAACATCACCCGGCCCTTGGGCATCGAATCGGCGAAGGCGCCGACGAAAGCCGCGAACAGCACATACGACACTGTGAAAAAGAATTTCAGCAGCGGAGTCATCCATGCCGGCGATTCCATATGCATCAGCAGCGCAATGGCGGCCACCAGCAGGGCGTTGTCAGCCAGCGACGAGAAAAACTGCGCCGCCATGATGATGTAAAAACCGAAGGGCATGAATCAGAAGCGCGGTGGTCCGTCTGGGTGGTGTCGGGGGCTGTGCCGGTTAGTTACTGTATCTGCGCACGGTATTGGGGTTCGGTAGTCTTTGTGCTTCGCCAGGCAGCCGCGTTGAAAGGCCGGTTTTTATGGCGGACGATACAGAGACCGCGGCTTTATACCACAGTTCCGCTGCGGCTATTGTGGCTGTGCCCGGGACAGGCAGGCAAGGCAGCAGTTTCCGGTTGTGAATGATTCCTGGATCGGCTTTTTCGGGGGCGCACTAACAGGTAGTATCGGTGTTTAGACACCGACCCTGCCGACCCCCGCATCCGCTCATGGCCGACCGCCGCCTTCAGGTTTTTCACGCCGTTGCCCGCCAGCTGTCGTTTACCAAGGCGGCCGAACAGCTGTTTATGACACAGCCTGCCGTCACCTTCCAGATCAAGCAGCTGGAAGAACACCTCAACACGCGGCTGTTCGAACGAAACCATGGCCGCATTTCGCTGACGCCGGCGGGCGAACTGGTGTTTGGTTATGCGGAAAAAATCCTGACGCTGTCGGAGGAACTGGAAACCCGGGTGGGCGAGCTGACCGGGGCCATCAGCGGCCCCTTCCTGCTGGGGGCCAGTACAACGGTGGCCGAGTTCTATCTGCCGCAGATTCTGGGCGAGTTCAAGGCGCTGCATCCCCATGTCCAGGCGCACATGACCGTCGCCAACTCCGAAATCATCGCCACCCGCGTGGCCGAACATGCGCTGGACCTCGGGCTGATCGAATCGCCGGCGCAGTTGAACGGCGTCAATACCGAAGTCATCTGCGAGGATGTGCTGGTGCTGATCTGCAGCCCGAAACACAAACTCGCAAAAGCATCCAGTGTGTCCGCGGCCGATGTCGCCGGCGAGCCCTTTGTCAGCCGCGAATCCGGTTCAGGCACCCGTGAAGTGGTAGACCAGTACTTCCTCCAGAACAAAATTTCGCCTGACGCGATCAATGTGGTCATGGAACTTGGCAGTCCGGAATCGATCAAGGGTGTGGTCGAGACCGGACTTGGCGTATCCATACTGTCCCGCGCCACGGTTTCGAAGGAACTGAAGCTCGGGGTACTCGTCGCGGTGCCCCTGGATCCGCCGTTGATCCGTGCGCTGTCGGTGGTGACGCCGCATGGCAAATTCCGTTCACGCCTGCTGACCACGTTTGTCGAGTTCGCGATGCTGCGCATGAAGGAAATGGCGGCCGCGCGATGACGCGGGCTGCCGCGATGTGCTGAACACAGACATGCCAACCACCGATCACGATGAAATGCGCCTGCTGGCGGTGTTCCGGGCGCTGGCGGCATCCGACCGGCATGCGCTGCAGGTTTATGCCGAGTTTCTATCAGTGCGCAATGGAGCCGACGGGGTCGCTGCGGCCAATGCCAAGCCGCAACCGAAGTCGCGGCCCGATGGCGAATCGGTGGTGATGGCCATCCGGCGGCTGACGCGAACCTATCCGATGCTCGATCGCCGCAAGCTGATGGGGCACACCTCGCAGTTGATGGCGGAGCACGCTTTGCAGGGCCGCGCCGTGGCTGAGGTGATTGAAGAACTGGAGCTGCTGTTCGCGCGCCACTATCACGATAATGTCAGGCATGAAGATAAGCTCAGGCATGAATCCTGATGATCACGACTGGATGACATGCCGCGACCGATAACCGCCACCATCAATCTTGCCGCGCTGGCGCATAACCTCGGTGTCGCGCGCGCACATGCGCCGCACGCCAAGGTGTTTGCGGTGATCAAGGCCAATGCCTATGGCCACGGCCTGCTGCGCGCTGCGGGCGCATTGCGTGCCGCCGATGGTTTTGCAGTCGTCGAATTTGAAGCGGCGCTGCAGTTGCGCGCCGCAGGCTACGCGCAACGTATTGTTTTATTGGAAGGATTTTTTGATCGTCGTGAACTCGCCGAAGGCGCCGCCCGTCGCCTGTCGACGGTCGTGCACTGCGAAGAGCAATTGCGCCTGCTCGATGGTCTGCCGGCGGGCGCGCGACTGGACGTGTTGCTCAAGGTGAACAGCGGCATGAACCGGCTCGGATTCGTGCCCGATGCCGTCGCTGCGGTGCATGCGCGGTTGCAGGACCATCCCGCTGTCGGCAAGGTGACGCTGATGACCCATTTCGCGGATGCCGACGGTGCTCGTGGCGTCGACTGGCAGCTGGCGACGTTCGAAAGTGCAGTGGCAGGCATTGCCGCACCGCGCAGTCTCGCAAACTCGGCAGCGACGCTGCGTTATCCGGCGACGCATTTTGACTGGGTGCGCCCCGGCATCATGCTTTATGGTTCATCGCCTTTTGCCGAGCAGAGCGCTGCGGCGCTGGGACTGCAGCCGGTGATGACGCTGGCCTCGGAAATCATCAGCGTGTGCGATCTGCAGGCCGGCGACACCGTCGGATACGGCGGAATGTTCCGCGCTGACAAACCGATGCGCATCGGTGTGGTGGCCTGCGGTTATGCCGATGGTTATCCGCGCCATGCGCCCAACGGTACCCCGGTCAGGGTGGGTGATAGACTCACCGGCACTGTGGGCCGGGTGTCGATGGACATGCTTTGCGTGGATATCACCGACCTGCCGGAAGCGAATGTGGGCACGCGCGCCGTGTTGTGGGGTGAGGGCAATCCGGTGGACGATGTCGCGCAAGCGGCGGGCACGGTCAGCTACGAGTTGATGTGTGCATTGACGGCAAGAGTGCCGGTCATCGAACAGGATTGAAGCGGCGTTAAAACAACAAAGCAAGGGGAGGGCAGCCATGCCGTGGCGTGACTGGCAGGACGATATCGAAAGACAATTCAACCCGCGGGCATGGGCGACCGATGTCGAAGCCCAGCATGCGCTGCGCGGCAAATTGTCCAAAGAAGCGCGTGAGCGGCTGAAGGGCGAGTTTGATGTGGCTTATGGCGATACGCCGCGGCAGGCGCTGGACATTTACCACGCAGGCAACGGTACTGCGCCCATCGTCGTTTATCTGCACGGCGGCTACTGGCGCGTCGGTGAAAAAGAAAAGCAGGCGATCCTCGCCGAACCGCTGGTGCAGTCGGGTTTCCCGGTGGTGATGCTCGGCACCGACCTCTGCCCGGCGGTGACCCTCGACACCATCGTCGAGCAGGTGATCCGCGGCGTGGTGTGGACCGCGAAAAATGCAAAACGCGTCGGCGGCGATGGCCGGCGCATTTATCTCTATGGCCATTCCGCCGGCGCGCATCTCGCGGCGATGGGCCTCGCGGAAGACTGGACCAAGCACGGTCTGCCCGCCGACCTGATCTGCGGCTCGACCATGGTGTCCGGCATTTACGATGTCGAACCGGTGCTGCATATCAGCGTCAATGACCTGATCAAACTGACGCCGGACCGTGTCAATGCGCTGAGCCCACAGTTCCATCCGCCGCGCGAGCCGGTGCCGCTGGTGCTGGCGGCGGGTGCTGAAGAAGCGCCGGGCTGGGTCGCGCAGACCGAGGAATATGCCGAGGTGTGCAAAAAGGCGGGCTGCAAGGTCGAGTTCATCGTGGTGCCGCATGAGGGCCACTTCAGCACGATCCCGATGCAGGCCGACCCCGCACATCCGATCAACGTCGCGATGATCCGCGACCTCAATGCACTGGGCTGAGGCGGAACTCACAACATGGCCAAGGCGCGTACTGTTTATTCCTGCACCGAGTGCGGTGGCCAGTCGGTCAAATGGCAGGGCCAGTGCCCGCACTGCCAGGGCTGGAATACGCTGGTGGAGTCGGTGGCCGAAACCGCGCCGCAGTCGGCCAACCGTTTCTCGCTGATCGCCGAAACCGGCAAGCTGCAACGTCTGTCCGAAGTCGAAGCGCGCGAAGAGGCGCGCATCCCCAGCGGTATCGATGAATTTGATCGCGTGCTCGGCGGTGGCCTCGTGCGCGGAGCCGTGGTGCTGATCGGCGGCGACCCAGGCATCGGCAAATCAACCTTGCTGCTGCAGTCGCTGGCGACCATCGGCGCGACGCGCAAGGTGGTCTATGTGTCGGGCGAGGAATCGCCGCAGCAGATCGCGCTGCGCGCAAAGCGGCTGAATGTTGACGGACAAAATGTGCAGGTCCTGCCCGAAACAAGCCTCGGCAAAATCCAGGCGGTGATCCAGGACGAAAAGCCCGAAATCGCCGTCATCGATTCGATCCAGACTTTGTATTCCGATGCGCTGACCTCGGCGCCGGGTTCGGTGGCGCAGGTACGCGAATGCGCGGCGCAGCTGACGCGTCTGGCCAAGGCCGGCGGTACGACCATCATTTTTGTCGGCCATGTCACCAAGGAAGGCACGCTGGCCGGCCCGCGCGTGCTCGAGCACATGGTCGATACCGTGCTTTATTTCGAAGGCGACACGCATTCCAGTTTCCGTCTGATCCGCGCCTTCAAGAACCGTTACGGCGCGGTTAACGAACTCGGCGTTTTTGCAATGACCGATAAGGGCCTGAAGGGCGTCGCTAATCCCTCGGCGCTGTTCCTGTCACAGCACGACACCGAAGTCGCCGGTTCCTGCGTGCTGGTGACGCAGGAGGGCACACGCCCACTGCTGGTCGAAGTGCAGGCGCTGGTTGATGAGGCGCATGCGCCAAATCCGCGGCGCTTGAGCGTCGGCCTCGAACAGAACCGTCTCGCGCTGTTGCTGGCGGTACTGCACCGCCATTCCGGCATCGCCTGTTTTGATCAGGATGTTTTCGTCAACGCGGTGGGCGGCGTACGGATCACCGAACCCGCAGCCGACCTCGCGGTGCTGATGGCGGTGGTGAGCTCACTGAAAAACAAGCCGCTGCCGAAAAAGCTGGTGGTCTTCGGTGAGGTCGGGCTGGCCGGCGAAGTGCGACCGGTGCAGCGCGGTCAGGAGCGATTGAAGGAAGCCGCCAAACTCGGCTTCACCCATGCGCTGATCCCGCATGCCAACCAGCCGCGGCAGCCGGTGTCGGGGATCAAGGTGATTGCGGTAAGGCGGATTGAGGATGCGGTGCTGCGGTTTCGCGACGGGTTCTAAATTATTTAATTAAATCAAATACTTATTAGTTATTCGCCGTAATTGCTTTTGTTCCCCTGAGTGAGTCCCATAGGCCGGCATGGGCAGCCTATAGCTGTTATTCGTAGTCCAGACAGTCCCATTGCGACAGCTTGTTTTTGTATCTACAATAACTTATGGCAGTCACCTTCGATCCCAAGAAGCGCGCGGCTACCTTTGCTGAACGTGGTCTCGATTTCAAGGATGCCACACTGGTGTTCGCCGGCACGACTTTTGAAGTCGAGGACCAACGCAGGAATTACGGCGAAACCCGCATCATCTGCTTCGGTGTGCTGCGTGGACGGATTGTTGTTGTCGGCTATACACCGCGTGGCGCGGATCGCCACGTTTTCAGCATGAGGAAAGCAAATGACCGCGAAAAAGCGCGTATCGCGAGGCTCCTTGGGCTCTGACCTGAAGCGCGTGGATGCCCATGTCATCCAGAAGCAGGAGTATGACGAACTGCCGGAACTGACGGACGATATGCTCGCCCGGGGCAGGGTCAACAAGGGCGGTCGTCCCCGCTCTGAAAATCCAAGAAAGCTCATCTCGATTCGTTTGCCCGAGAGCGTCATTGAGCGCTGGCGTGCGACAGGACCGGGCTGGCAGACGCGCATGGCGGACCGATTGGCCAAGGCGCAGCCTAAGTGAAATGAAATCGACTCCGGTACCTTTCGGGAGGCATCACTGAATGCGTTACCAAGACTTTATAGGTGAACTTCGATCTGCGATTGCTGCAGGGGATGCGCTGTCTCAGCGCCACGCATCTCACCAAGATACGGAGTTCCGTGCTTGGCGGCATCAAGTGCAAAGCCTTGTCGACGAAGCGCAACATCTTAATTATCGCGTACCGGGAAAATTCAAGTCGCACACTCGCAGCTACATGGCGATGTGGAGTGGGGCTTCTGCGGCGGACAATTTCAGCGCCTTTCAAAAGGATCTGGGAGACTCCCTTATCGAGCTTCGCTTTATTGTCGAAAATTTTGAAAAATACGGCGAGCCGATGCGAACCCAGCTTGTGAAGGCTCCAGCGGAGGCCAAATCTCCTGCGGTTCCAGAACGCGTGACCCTCGCCTGGCTCGTGAAGCACGTTTCAGTTTCATTCTGGGCAAAGACAATCGGTTTTGGGGTGGGGATTCTTCTGTTGGGCGCCGCTATCGGGCGAACGGCTTGGCTCTCAGAGTTGATTGGTTGGTTCAAGGCTAACTGGCCATTCTAATCAGGCAATGTCTAACACTTCGCTGGAGCGTACGCGAAGGGAATAAAGCGCAGTAGGGCGTAATAACCAACGAGCATTGCGCCGTATGCAATAAATATGAAATGTGGTCAGAACAACATTCTCAAGACTTACACAGTCTGACCGTGACAAAACACCAAGGGAGAAACGATGATTAAAAGCCTTCAACGCCGCGCGCCGAGCGGCGTGGCCGCGCTGCTGCTGTGCATGGTTGCCGCTGCGCCGGTGTCGGCCCAGCAAACGGCTGACAGCATCTGGTCGGGTGGCCCCATCCTGACGATGAACGACAAGGCCATGCGCGCCGAGGCGGTGGCCGTGGCCAATGGCAGGATCATCGCCGTGGGTCGCCGCAGCGAGGTCATGAAACTGAAGGGGCCGGCGACGCAACTCGTGGATCTGAAGGGCAGGACCCTGGTCCCCGGCTTCGTCGATGCCCACGGGCATGTCGTGGTCGGCGGGCTGCAGGCAATCTCGGCGAATCTGCTGGCCGCGCCCGATGGCAAGGTGACCGACATCGCATCGCTTCAGCAGACGCTGCGTGACTGGGCGCAAAAGAATGCCGCCATCGTCGCGAAGACCAAGATCATTGTCGGTTTCGGTTACGACAACTCCCAGTTGAAGGAACTGCGTCACCCGACCAAAGAAGAACTGGACGCGGTCTCCAAAGACGTTCCGATCATCATCATCCACCAGTCCAGTCATCTGGCGAGCGTCAACTCGGCCATGCTCAAGGAGATGGGCTACGACGCCAACAGCAAGGATCCGGCCGGTGGCGTCATCCAACGCAAGCCGGGAACGACCGAGCCCAACGGCACGCTGGAGGAAACCGCTTTTTTCGCCGGTGCGCCGGTGGTCATGAGCCGCGTCGGTCCGGAAGGGCTGAGGATCTTTGCGCGCGAGGGCGCCAAGCTGTGGGCCAGCTTCGGCTATACCACCGCCCAGGAAGGCCGTTCGACGCCGCAGGTGGCCGACATCCTCAAGCAGGTGGCGTCCGAAGGCGGCTTCGAAAACGATGTCACGACGTATACGGACGTACTCATCGATCGCGCCTACATCAAGAAAAACCAGAGTGGCACCTACACCAACCGCTTCCGGCTCGCAGGTGCCAAGCTGACCATCGACGGCAGCCCGCAGGGCTTCACCGCATGGCGCGACCGGCCGTATTTCAAGCCGGTGGGCAACTACCCGCCGGGTTATTCCGGTTATGCAGCGGCGACCGCGGAGCAGGTGATGGATGGTGTGCAGTGGGCTTACGAGAACGGCATTCAGGTGATTACCCATGCCAACGGCGAGCGCGCGTCCGACATGCTGATTTCCGCCCACCGTGCGGCGCAGGCCCGCTTTCCGGAAGGCAGGAAGCTGCGCCATGTGCTGATTCACGGCCAGTTCATGCGGGAAGACCAAGTCGACAGCTACAAGGCGCTGGGGGTGATTCCTTCGCTGTTCCCCATGCACACCTTCTACTGGGGTGATTGGCATCTCGATCACACCGTCGGCCCGCAAGCGGGGATGAACATCTCCCCCACCGGCTGGGTACGCAAGCGCGGTATGATTTTTTCCAGTCACCATGATGCGCCTGTCGCTTTTCCGGACTCCATGCGCGTGCTGGATGCGACCGTCACCCGCCGTGCCCGCGGCTCCGGCCGCATCGTTGGCCCCGCGCAACGCGTTGACGTGATCACCGCGCTGAAAGCGATGACGATCTGGCCCGCGTACCATCATTTCGAGGACAAGACCAAAGGCAGCCTGGAGCGCGGCAAACTGGCAGACTTCGCGATCCTGTCCAAGGATCCCACCGCGGTTGAACCCACCAAGATCGCCGAAATCAAGGTCACCGAAACGGTGAAGGAAGGCAAGACGATCTACCGGCTTGATCCCGGAGCGCGTACGGCCAATATCTCGCCCGACATCACGCCGCTGCTGGTCGCGTTCGGTGGCCATCGCGGACAGGTCAACGACAGCTGCGCACACGACGCGATGTTCCGGATGACCGCGGCCATGGCGGGTAGCCCTGCGGGCCGTTGATGCAGCAGCGCAGCGGTCGCGGCACAGCGAAGTAGGGCACAATAACCAACGGGCATTGCGGCTTATGCATAAATGAATTGGTGCAATGGGTCGGTGCAATGCACTTAGCTTATTGCACCCTACGGTGTGCTGTGAAGAGTGGTTACCCAAGTGAGGTGTTGTTACTCGCCAGTTGTTCGGAAATTTCCCCATGACACGATGACGGAGTTAGATCATGAAGTTCAATCTCAAACAATTGCTCGTAGTGGGTGCTCTGCTCGTTCATTCGGCAGGCTAAGCTGCGGAACCCGTCACGGTCGACAACTTCGTCCGCGCGGAGACCGACAGGACATTCAGTGTCTACGTCAAGCGGGGGGCACTCGGCAAGTTCCTGCACATTCGCCAGCCCACGCCGATCGAAAAGCAGGACGTCATCCGCATGAACCGCGATACGCTCTACTCGGCCGGGGTGTTCGACCTTAGCAATCCGGTCACCATCATCAAGCCGGATGCCGCTGGTCGCTTCCAGTCGATGATGGTCATCAGTCAGGATCACTCGATGCTCCCCGTCGAGCATGGTGCCGGCGAGTTCACCTTGACCAGGGAAAAAGTCGGGACGCGCTACGCGATTGTCATCTTCCGCACATTCGTCAATGCCAATGATCCACAGGACATCAAGTCCGCCAACGCGATGCAGGACAAAATCTCTCTGCGGCAGAAGAGTGCGGGAACGTTCGAAACTCCGGATTGGGATGAGGCGTCGCTGAAAAAGGTCCGTGATGCGATCAACGTTCTGGCGGCGACCCGAACCAGTTCCAAGGGCATGTTCGGAGACAAAGCCAAACTCAACCCGATCAGCCATCTGCTGGGCACTGCCATGGGTTGGGGCGGAAACCCCGAAGAAGCTGCCATGTATGACAGCGTTGTGCCGGAAAAGAATGACGGCAAAACACCGTACCGTATAACCGTGAAGGACGTACCGGTCGAAGGTTTCTGGTCCATTACCGTCTACAACAAGGCGGGCTTCATGGAGAAGAACGACCAGAACAGCTATTCGTACAACAATGTGACCGCCGGCAAGAACGCGGACGGCAGCATCACGATCAATTTCGGCGGCGGCCCCGGCGCGATCAACAATCTGCCGATCACTGCCGGATGGAACTACACCGTGCGGATGTATCAGCCGAAACAGGATATTATCAGCGGCAAATGGAGCTTTCCCAAGGCACAGCCGGCCAAGTAATTGGCGATGATCGCAACCGGGACGACTATTACACAATCAACCGCCACAAGGCGGTAAACACAGGGAGATGAGCATGAAAACAATGACAATCCTGACCGTGAAAGCAACTGCACTGGTGCTTGCGCTGCTGGGTGGCATGGCGCCGGCCCTGGCGCAACAGAAAGTCGGCCTGAATGATCCTTGCCCGATCAAGATTGATAACTGGCGCGGCAAGGCCTTCTACGAAATTCTGTTCATGAACCGCCAGGCCAACGGCAGCGGGGTAGGCTACTACTACAATTCTCTCGGCAACGACCTTGAGGCGCCCAACGACGTGATGGACGGCCGCTTCCGCGCTCTGAGTGCTGATGCCTTGAAAAAGCAATACGGGAGCGATGGCATCCTCTTCAATGGTCCGCGCCGTCTCGTGGCGAACGGCATCACCGGGACGGCCTGGGATGGCTGCAAGGAGCGAGTGATCGACACGGTCCGCTATCGTGTGCTCGGCATCTTCGAGACCCCTGACCTCAGCAAGGCCGTTTCCGGATCGCTGCCTTCTTACCGGGTGCTGGTCTCCAGGCGCAGCAATTCCTTCCGCTTCAATGCAGGCGAAACGGTATATGAGCTGATCACCCCCGAGGGCGCCGTATACACCATGTTCAGTCTGTCCTTGAAGGCCGACCCCAAGAACACCATTGAAAACCTGCCCACTCTTGGCAAGCGCCTGACCTTGCCGAAGGGATGGAATTTCAGGGCACGCAAGTTGGACAAGGACATGACTCTGACCTCAACCGCCGATTCCAATCCGCCCAACTCCATCGTTCTCGACCAGTTTGAGGGCAACTATCAGTACAACGCTGCCGCCAGTGCAGTAGCGCGATAACCAAAGGTTATTGCGCTGTCTGTGGGTGATTGGTTCGGTGCGGGTGCTGCGCGGCGAGGAATCGGCCTGGGATGAACTCGCTGACAAGCGGGAACGGGAAATTGAGGCGGGCGCTGAGCGAGACATCGAGGAAGCTGCAGCGTAGTAGGGCGCAATAACCAGCGGGCATTGCGCCGTATGCGTTGAAGATCGGTGCAATGCGCTGTGCTTATTGCACCCTACAAATATGACTGGCTGGCACCCGATGAGCTTGACTTGGTTTGTAGGCGCGGCATATAAAAATATACAATAAAAACAATAATTTACGTAATTTCCCTGCTCACTCAGCATTGAGCCAAAGAATGCTGCTCAAGCGCGCCACAGCCTGACGCAACCGGGCAACATCGTGTTGAGTCGTGCTGTAGCCCGGAAAAGCGAAGCGCCCTCCGGTCTCTGATCTGCCCTGATTGCCTGCAAGCGTCAGCGGAATCCACCACCGCCGCTGACATACACCGTATCAGCGGTCATGAAATGGCAGGCATCCGAACACATGAACAGCACCAGTTCGCCGATCTCGTCGGCATCGGCGATGCGTTTCATTGGAATGCTGTTCAGTGCACGCGCGGCCTGCTCCTTCGGAGTGCCCGAGGCGGTCTGAAAGGCGGTGTCAACGGAGGCCGGTGAAATCGACAGGCAGCGGATGCCGCGGTCGGCGAATTCGCGGGCGACACCGAGGGTCATGGTGTGAACGGCGCCCTTGGCCGATGCGTAGTGCACGGAGGTGCCGGGACCACCGCGCTTGTGCGCCATGCTGGCGATGTTGACGATGGTTCCGGCGCCGTTTTCCAGCATGTGCGGCAGCACTTCCTGCATGCCGTAGAAGGTGCCTTTCACATTGAGGTCGAAACTCAGATCCCAGAGTGCGTCATCAATTTCGAGGAAGGTCGATCGCTTTAGTGCGCCGCCGGCCGAGTTGAGCAGGAAATCGATTTTGCCGAAGCGCTCGCGTCCTGCGCGGATGAAGCGGCGCACATCCTCCCGCTTGGTGACATCGGTCGGCACGAAGATGGCTTCGCCACCGATGGCGGAAACCATGCGGACGGTTTCTTCGCCGCCGGCCACGTTGATGTCGCTGCAGACGATGCGTGCACCTTCGCGGGCGAAGATCACCGCAGTGGCGCGGCCGATGCCGCTGCCGGCGCCGGTGATGGCGATGGTCTTGCCTTTGAAATAATCCGGGGTTCTGGCCATGCTGTTTTCCTTGTTGTCCTTGATTGGGTGTTTGAAACAGGGTGCTAATTGAGTACGAGACCGATGTCCTTGATGACTTTGGTCCACTTGTCGAGATCGGCCTGGATGACGGCGCGGAACTCCTCCGGGTTCGAACCGACCAATTGCCAGCCATCGGCTTCGAAACGCTGTGTGATGTCCGGTGCTTTGATGGCTGCGGAAATGCCGCCGCTCAGTTTTCGAATGATTCCCGGCGGCGCCTTGGCGGTGATCATCGCGCCGTAGTACTGGTTGAGTTCGTAACCGGGCAGACCCGCTTCCGACACCGTGGGCAGATCGGGCATTGCGCGCATGCGTTCGCGCGACGTGACCGCCAATGCGCGCGCCCGGCCTGCTTGCAGGTGAGGCCGTGCGCTGGTCAGGGTGATGAAGCCGACCTGCACTTCGCCGGCGATGGTGGCGACGATGGCCGGCGCGCCCCCCTTGTAGGGGACATGGTTGAACTTCGCGCCGCTCATCTGGCTGAGCACTTCCCATCCCAGGTGCTGAAGGCTGCCGTTACCCGGGGTGCCGAAGTTTAGTTTGCCGGGCTGCGTGCGGCCGCGGAAGAGTAGGTCCTTCAAAGACGCAATCTGTGCCGAGGGATTCGTGTAAACGAGATAGGAAAGCGCGGTCGCCTGGCTCAAGGCGGTGACGTCGCGGCTGATGTCGTAGGGCCGCTTGACCGACGGCACCGAGTTGATCACGTGATCCGCTGACATCATCAGCAACGTGTAGCCGTCGGGATTGGCCTTGATCGCGATATCGAAGGCAAGTACGCCGGATGCGCCAGGCCGGTTGTCCACGATGACTTGCTGTCCCCAGGCTTGCGTCAGCTTCTGCGCAATGGCCCGGGTGGTGGTGTCCAGTCCGCCGCCGGCCGAAACAGGCACGATCAGCCGGATCGGCCGCACCGGAAACTCATTCTGCGCCAGTGCCTGTTGGGTCAGCAGGCTGGCGGCCAGAATGGATGACAGCAGAACGCCGCGCCGTAAGTTGATAGGGTTCATTGGTCCTCCCGTGACGGATATGGTCGTTTTTAAGTAAAGTCAGACGGCTGAAATGAGATAAATAAAAAGTATTTGCATGTTTTCCTGTTCACCCCGCATTAAGCGAAAGAATGCTGTTGAGTCGTGCCACGGCCTGACGCAGTTCCGGCAGGATGCTTCCCAGCAGTTCCTGACGTTTCACCACGCCGGTGTTGAAGGCGATGTTCATCGCCGCGATAGTGCGGCCGCCGGCGTCGATGATCGGCGCGGCCACGGCCGACAGTCCTTCTTCCATTTCATCCACGATCAGCGAATAGCCCTGGCGTCCGCATTTGCGGATTTCCTCTTCCAGTGCGGCACGTTGCCAGATTGTTTTCGGTGTCAGCGCGCGCAGGTCGCTGGCGTCGAGCACATGTTTGAGTTCTTCGGCGGGCAGCGCGGCGAGCAGTAAGCGGCCCATTGACGACACATAGGCGGGCAGGCGCATGCCGGCAAGCGAGATGCCGGGCGTGTTGAGCAGGTTGCGTTTGGGGACGCGCAGCAGGTAAACCACTTCAGTGCCGTCGAGTGCGGCGACCGAGACCGAGTGGTTGAAGCGGCTGCCGAGCTCGACCATCACCGGTTGCGCCAGATTGGCCAGCGGCATTGATGACAGGTAGGAGTAACCGAGATCGAGGATGCGCGGCGTCAGTGCGAAGCTGCGGCCGTCCTGCGATACATAGCCCAGTTCCAGCAGCGTCAGGAGGATGCGCCGTGCGGCAGCGCGGGTCAGTGCGCTGCGTTCGGCCACTTCGCTGAGGGTCATGCGCCGGCTTTCCGGGCCGAAACTGCGGATCACCGCGAGGCCCTTGGCGAAGGACTCGACATAGGCGTCCGAACGCCGCGGTGCGACGCCTTCCGGGGCGGTCTTCTTTGTGGACTTTGCGTTGACTTCGCCGAGCAGTGTGGCCATGATTATTTCGTTTACCGAATTATTGTTCGTATAACGAACAAATGTGCAATTACCGTAAATCATCCGGACGCCGCGCGCAAGCCCGTTTGCCGGATCGCGAAAGGGTTGACGATGGATTTCAGGTTCACCGAGCAGCAGGAAATGTTCCGGGATTCGGTTCTGGCGTTTGCACGCAAGGAACTGGCGGACGGCGCGCTGGAGCGCGCGCACAGCGCACAGTTTCCGAATGACGTGGCAAAAAAAATGGCAGATGCCGGGCTGCTCGGCATCACCATCCCGGAAAAGGACGGCGGCAGCGGCGGGACGCTGATGGATGCGGTGATCGCGATTGAAACGATTGCCACCGTCTGCCCGCGCAGCGCCGATGTGATCCAGGAAGGCAATTTCGGCGCGATCCGCGTGCTCGCGCATTTTGCCAATGACGACCAGAAAAAACGCTACCTCGCGCCGCTGCTGAAAGGCGAGGAAGTGATTGCAGTGGCGATGACGGAGCCGGAGGCTGGGTCTGCGACCACCGATCTGGTGACCAGCGCGACGCCGGACGGCGACGGCTACCGCATCAACGGCCGCAAGGTGTTTCCGAATCCGCATGCCGACCAGTACCTGGTTTATGTGCGTTACGGTCCGGGCGTCGGCGGCATCGGTTCGGTGATGTTGCGGCGGACAGCGCCGGGCTTCAGCACCGGCAAGCCGGCGAAATTCATGTCCGGCAACGACTGGGCGACGCTGTATTTCGACAATGTCTATGTGCCGCCCGAGGATGTGCTGCTCGGCCCCGGTGGCTTCAAAAAGCAGATTGCCGGTTTTAACGCCGAACGTATCGGCAATGCCTCGCGTTCTCTGGCTTATGGGCGTTACTGCTTTACCGTGGCGCGTGAGTACGCGATGACGCGCAAGCAGTTCGGTCGTCCGCTGTGTGAATTCCAGGGGCTGCAATGGAAATTCGCTGAAATGAAAATGAAGCTCGATGCGGCGCAGCTGCTGCTGTATCGCGCGGCGGTCAATGCGGATCGCGGTTTTCCGGCACCGGATGAAACCACAGTGGCCAAGCTGATGTGCAACCAGACCGGATTCGAAGTCGCCAATGAATCGATGCAGGTGATGGGCGGGCTGGGTTACACGCAGGAGACTCTGGTGGAATATTGCCTGCGCCGCAGCCGCGGCTGGATGCTCGCCGGCGGTTCGATCGAGATGATGAAAAACCGGCTCGCGGAAATCATTTTCGAGCGGCGTTTTTCGCAGCGTCCGCCGCGGACAACGGATACGGTCAAAGGCGCGGCCTGATACTAAAAAAACGCGCTGGGTGCGCGGCGTTCCGCTGGTGCGGGATTCATGAATTGTTGGAGGAGACCATAACAATGAAGAAGGTGATTCGAGGCGTTGACCTGTTGTGCGGGGTCATGCTGGGCAGTGCGCTGGTGCAGCCAGTCAGTGCGCAAACTCAGGCGCAAACCGCTAACTATCCGAACCGTCCGCTGCGCATGGTGATGCCCTTCCCGCCGGGCGGCCCGACCGACATCCTCGGCCGCCTGCTCGCACAACGGTTGACCGAATCGCTGGGGCAGAACGTGCTGGTCGACAACCGGCCGGGCGGTGGTGGCGCGATCGGCGGCAGCGTTGCTGCGAAGTCGCCGCCCGACGGTTACACGATGTTCCTTGGCGGCATCACCACACTGGCGACCGGCCCCTTCATTCACAAGAACCTGCCCTTCGATCCGCTGAAGGATTTTCAGACGGTGACGCAGGCGACCCTGCAGCCCTTGCTGTTGATGGTGCATCCATCACTGCCGGTGAAAAACGTCAAGGAATACATTGCGCTGGCGAAAAAGAACAAAGGCCAGATCAATTACGCGACTTCCGGACCTGCCGGTTCCGGGCATCTCGGCGGTGAACTGTTCAACTACATCACCCAGGCCGGCGTTGTGCACATTCCGTACAAAGGCGCGCCGCCGGCGCTGCAGGATCTGGTCGCGGGGCAGGTGCAGTCGATGTTCGGCACCATGCTGGCCGCAGTCCCCGTCGTGCGCAATGGCAAGATCCGCGCGGTCGCGATTACCGGTCCGAAACGGTCGGTTGCGTTGCCGGATGTGATGACTTTTGTGGAATCCGGGTTGCCGCAGTACGACGCCAGTTCCTGGAACGGTATTCTGGTGCCGGCCGGTACGCCGCGGCCGATTGTTGATCGGCTTAA
>CAMAYE010000023.1 GCA_945862135.1 Bordetella parapertussis | reverse complement strand
GCGCGCGCCGAACCTGCCGCGTATCATCGGCATGAGCGGCAACCAAGGGCTGGCATGAAAAGGCGCTGGCTCGCCGCACTGGGCTGCATGTTTTTGCTCGCAGCCCTGCCGGCGGGTGCGCTGGAAGCCATCCGCATCACACCCAGCGTCTATTACATCCGCGGCGAGACCGGCGTGCCTTCGCCGGTCAATCGCGGCCATACCTCCAATGCCGGGTTTGTCGTCACCACCGACGGCGTCGTGGTGTTTGATGCGCTGGGCACGCCCGTGCTTGGCAAGGAATTCATCGACGCCATCCGCAAGGTGACGAAGCAGCCGATCCGCCGCGTCATCATCAGCCACTACCACGCGGATCATTTTTACGGGCTGCCGCCGTTCAAGGATATCGGCGCGGAAATCTGGGCCCACCCCGCCGCCGGCACTTATCTGAACTCCGAAGCCTCGCGACAGCGGCGGGCCGAGCGCCAGTCCAGCCTTGCGCCCTGGGTGGACAAGAACATGCGGCTGATCCCTGCCGACCGCTGGATCGACAAGGACACATCGTTCAAGCTTGGCGGGCACAGTTTCCGCGTATTTCCCGTCGGGCCTGCCCATACCCCGGAAGATCTGGCCATGGTGGTGGAAGAGGAAAATGTGCTGTTCGTCGGCGACCTGATGTTCGCCGGCCGCCTGCCCTTTGTCGGTGACGCCGACAGCAAATCGTGGATTTCCGCGATTGACCGCATCATCAAGTTCAATCCTAAAATCATGGTGGGCGGCCACGGCGGCGTATCGACCAATGCCTCCGCCGACCTCCAACTCACCCGCGATTACCTCGTCTACCTGCGCCAGAAAATGGGTGCTGCCGCAGATGATCTCGAAGATTTTGAAGTGGCCTACAAAAAGACCGACTGGTCGCGCTTCTCGCATCTGCCGGCTTTCAACGAAGCCAACCGGCGCAATGCCTACAACACCTATATTCGCATCCAGGGCGGCGACAAATAAAAAAACCGCTGCGGGAGACGGTTTCGATAACGGCGCCTTTGGGCGCCTTTTTTATTTGCGAGGAACAAATCGCCGCTGCGCCGGTCAATTGCTGGCACCGGGACTTCAGCATTTACCGCTGACAGGCATCCTGTGGTGCAGGCATTCCTGTTCGGCATGCAGATCATGCCGCTTGTTAATAGGCAAACCGAAAGAGGAATACAACGCATCATGAAAATCGCAGTGTGGGTAATCTTCAGTATCGTGACGCTGTTGTGGACAGCTGGCACATTCATCACAGTGAAGCTCACGCAATGGGGCACGACCCTGCTGGCCAACGGCAGCATTGATCCGCTGAGCCGCGGCGTCGCCGAGTGGCCGCTGCCACAGGGCCTGCCTCTGTGGCTGGACCCGATGGTGATCCAGACCCTGCAGCAATATGCGCTGCTGTCTCTTGAGGCTTTGCGCGACGCCATGCCTTATATGAGCATGCTGATGGGCTGGCTGGTACCGATGATCTGGGGCGTGTGGGGCTTCGGTCTGATCTGTCTGGTGGCCCTGGCGTGCGCCGCCCACTGGCTGACTTCGCGGCACGCGCCGGTCAGCGTTTGACTCGGGGTTCAGCCCTGCGGAGTATCGCAGCGTCTTGCCATCGGGCGGAAAAGTGAACTGAGCTTTAGCTGCAGCAATAAAAACGGACCTTCGCGGTCCGTTTTTTTTCTAGGCATGTTGTTGTTACTGCACCGTGATATTCGCCTCGCGGATCACCCTTGACCACTTTTCCAGGTCCGCGCGCAGGAAGGCGCTGAACTCCGCCGGCGTATTGGTGGTCGGCACCAGTCCGCTCGCAGCGAGCTGCTTGTGCACCTCAGGGGCGTGCATGAACTTCACCACCTCGGTGTTGATGCGCTGAATGATCTCGGGGCGTACGCCGGATTGCGTGAACAGGCCGTACCAGGTGTTGATCACCAGTTCCGGCATGCCAGCCTCCGTGGTGGTCGGCACATTGGGCAGCGTCGGCACGCGTTGCGGCACCAGCACCGCCAGCCCGCGCAGTCGGCCGCTGTTGATGAAGGGGATGGTTGCGGGCACTGTCACCATCACCATCTCCGCTTCGCCACCGAGGATGTGGGTCAGCGCAATGCTTGCACCCTTGTAAGGCACATGAAGGATGTCCACCTTGGCCAGTGACTTGAACAGTTCCCCCGCGAGATGATTCGATGAACCGACGCCGCCTGAACCGAAACTCAGCTTGCCCGGGTGCGCCTTCGCCAGTTTCACCAGCTCATTGATGTTACGCGCCGGTACCGAAGGATGGATCACGAACACATTGGGCACTGTCGACAGCATCGAAACCGGTGCGAAGTCGCGCAGCGTGTCGTAGTTCAACTTCTTGTAGAGACTGGGGCTGATCACCAGCGACGGGCTGGTCAGTAGCAGTGTGTGGCCGTCGGGAGGGGATTTTGCCGCCAGTTCGGCGGCGAGATTGCCGCCCGCGCCCGGCCGGAAATCGGCGGGGACCGGCTGACCCAGAGCCGCGCCGAGTTTTTCCGAAACGAGGATGCCGAGAATCTGCGACGCGCCGGTGGGGAAGGCGACGATCAGGCGCACATTCTTCTCGGGATATTTCTGCGCCGAGGCCTGCGGCGCGCAAGCGAACACCAGCATGGCCAGGCAAAGCGATGCTTTGACAGCGGACATCGTGGTTCTCCTCCCTCAGTCGGTTGTGACAGACTTTTTTATGGGGCAATGCTTTTGTTTACTGCTTGTGCTTGCAGATATTGCTGCGTGCAGCCCGCACAATATAACGCGGTAGCCAACGCCGCGGGCCATAAAAATTAATCAATAAAAACAGTTGCTTATTGATTTCCTGCTTGATGGGTCGAATTTTCCTCGTGTAGTAAGCGTCACATTTTGCGCCAGGTTGCATTTGCCCCTATTGTTCCCGCAGTGCCCCACTACTCTCAAAGGAGCTTTCATGTCGAAGTTACAACCGTCGCACTCCCAGACCATCACCGGCAGTTGCCTATGCGGCGCCGTCCGTTTCGAAATCAGCCCACCCTCGCTGATGTTCAAGTACTGCCATTGCACCCGCTGCCGCAAAACCACAGGCACTGCACATGCGGCGAACCTGTTCCTGCCGGCGGGTCAGTTCAAATGGCTGGCTGGCCAATCGCTGCTGCGTCATTTTGATCTGCCAGGCGCCAAGCGCTTTGCAGTGGATTTCTGCACCCAATGCGGCACACGCATGCCGCACAAGGTCACCGGCACCGAAAACATGCTGGTGCCCGCAGGTACGCTCGACGACACGCCGGATCTCCAGCCCGACAGCAATATCTTCTGGGCTTCGAAGGCCGGCTGGTATGTCGAAACTCCGGAACTGCCCAAGTTTGAGGAATACGGAAAATAGCCTTGCGCTGCTGCTGGCCAGTGCAGCATTGTCAGTGACCGGCCGGTATCATTCGATCTTGATGCGGGCCGCATCGACGACGTTTGACCAGTTGCGGTAATCGCGCTGAATGCGTTCACGGAATTTCTGCACTGTACCGCCTGTAGGCACGATGCCCTGTGCATCAAGGCTCTTTTTCATCTCCGGGTCATCGAGCGCCTTGTTGATGGCCGCATTGAGGCGATTGATCACCGCTTCTGGTGTGCCGCGCGGGGTCATCGTGCCGAACCACAATTCGACTTCGTAACCCGGCAGCGTTTCAGCCACGGTAGGAATGTCCGGAAGCGAAGGCCAGCGTTTTGCTGTGGTCACCGCCAGCGGACGCAGACGGCCCGAGGCGAAATAAGGTACTACCGGCAAGCTGGCGACGATCAGCGAAACCTGCCCTGACAGCAGATCGGTAATGGCCGCGCCGTTACTCTTGTAGGGCGCATGCACCATGTAGATCTTCGCAGTCAGATTGATGAGTTCAGTGGTCAGGTGCGTCAATCCGCCGACGCCACTGGAGGCATAAGTCAGGCTGGCGGGTTTGGCGCGCGCCAGAGCAATCAGTTCCTTCATGTTCCGCGCCGGCAAAGAAGGATGCACGGTGACAAGGAACGGCGAGATGCCGAATTCTGCAACCGGCTGGATCGAATTCATCGGATCGAAGGCCGGCTTGTGTGTGGCGGCGCTTGCGGAAAAGCTGCCCGACATCATCATGATGGTGTAACCGTCAGGTGCTGCTTTGGCAACGGCTTCCATCCCGATGATGCCGCCGGCACCGCCGCGGTTGTCGACGATGAATTGCTGGCCGAGCATTGCGCCAAGCTTTGACGAAAACTGTCGCGCTGTCAGATCGCTGCCGCCGCCGGGTGCAAAAGGCACGATCACCCTGACCGGTTTGGCGGGATAGGGTTGCGACCATGCGAGTTGCGCAAAGGCTGGCGACAAACCAGCGAACAGTAAAAAAACCTGACATTGGATGGCATTACGGCTCATCAAATTCCTCCGGGTGTCGAATGATCTGCAAGACCTTTTATTTTTTTGATGGGCCATGAATCATGTTAACGCACCCCCGATGAGGTGACGCCAGTCCGTGGAAAATTGTGAGGCAACATCCGGACTTTTCCGTGATTGTTTCCACCATGAGGGTATTAGCGAAATGAATTTAGCGACATGGCATGGGGTATTGTAACGGCTGAATTTTCCTCCGGTCCGGGTTACCGTAACCGGCGGCATTAACTGTATCCGAGGAGCACAGCATTGAAACCGATCAAGTCCTACCGCAACCCGGCCTTCATGAACAGCGACGAAGCGCGGCCATTGCGCATACTCGCCGAATATCTCGAACCCGAGCGCCGCCTTGCCAAGCACGGCATTCAAGACACGCTGGTGTTTTTCGGATCGGCGCGGCTGAAGGAAGGTTCGCCTTATTACGAGGCTGCGCGACAGATCGCCTTCCGCATGACCCAGTGGTCAAAAAGCCTCAGCACCGATGATCAGCGCCGCTTCGTCGTCTGCACCGGTGGCGGGCCGGGCATCATGGAAGCTGCCAACCGCGGCGCGTCGGAAGCGCGCGGCCGCAACCTCGGCTTGACCATTTCGCTGCCGCACGAAGAAGCCGCCAACCCCTACATCACGCGCGAGCTGTCTTTTCATTTTCATTATTTTTTCATGCGCAAGTTCTGGCTCGCCTACATGGCGAAGGCCATCCTCGTATTCCCCGGTGGTTTCGGCACGCTCGACGAACTGTTCGAAATGCTCACGCTGAAACAGACCCGCCGCATGCACAAGCCGATGCCGATTGTGCTGTTTGGTAATGACTACTGGCGCGAAGTCATCAATTTCGATGCACTGGTGCGCCACGGCACCATCGATGCCAAGGATGTCGAACTGGTGCACCGTACCGATTCGGTAGACGACGCCTGCGAGTGGCTGATGCGCCATCTCACCGAGGAGGCGCTGGGTAATCCCGGGGCGATGCTCTGACCCACCGCCTAGGGGAACTTACGAAGGCGGCGCGCATCCGAGGGCCAGCGCCTGCAGAACATCGCCTGTCCTGGCGTTCTGCACGAATGCCGCCACCGCCAGATCGCGCAGTTTCCAACGTGCATCCACGGCGAAGTGGTGAGTCAGCGACGCCTTGCCCTGTGAATTGACGGGTAGCGGACCGGCAATGTCGCGCACCACAAAATCATGTGCCAGCAGCTTGCCGCGGTTTTCGCCGGCTTTGACGGCGGTGGTGAGCCTGTGCTCGTAGAGTGCAAGCCAGGTCTGTGCCAGAGGTTGTTCGCCCGCATCAATCGTTGCACTGCCGTTTACTGACACGCCTTCCGGCGCCATATTCAATGCCAACTGCAATGAGGCCCGTGGTTTTTCCCGCTGGAGTTCCGAGATGCGTTCTCCGAAATCGTCGCGAACAACGCCACGGCGATAATCACGCCCATTGAGCGTGAACTGCGGCGTGTATACCACCCGCGACTGACTGCGTGAAGCGATGTGGCGCTGGCGTTCAGTGAAACGCTTTTGTGCAAACGGATCGACCCAGCCGAGGTAATTCCAGTAATCGACATGAAACGCCAGCGCGATCACGCGATCATTGCCGTAACCACGCGCTGGCAATCCGCTTAGCCAGCGGTCGGCCGGCGGGCAACTGTCGCAACCTTCGGAGGTGTACAACTCGAGCAGTGGTACGCGGCGCTCACCACTGACGGCGGTGCATTGTGCGGCGGCTGAGATGGCAGGCATCGACAGCAGCATGCTCAAGGCAAACAAGGGCAGACGTTTCAGTTTCATTGTGACTGTGGGTCGAAGTACTGACGGCTTCCTTACGGCGGCTGCGTTCCCTTTACAGCCAAAAGCTAAAAAAATACAATATAATCAACTGGATAAATAGCATTTCAACTATTATTCCGCCTCAAATTTTTTGTTCGAGGCCAATCGAAGGCCAGTCTTCAGCGTTATTAATGCAATCGGTACGTTATGTTTGCGTTGGTACCGCGGCACCAATGATCTGACATCCATAACAATTGCCCGGAGGAGAAAAAGCATCATGAACCACAGAATCGGCATCACCCTGCTGTCGCTGTTCATCGCGCTGTTCACCACAGTGGCTCACGCACAAAACTTCCCGACACGGCCGATGCGCGTGCTGGTGCCGCTTGCCGCGGGCGGCGGCATGGACAGCGTCTCGCGCAGCATCTCGGCCAGTTTTGCGGAGGCATTCGGACAGAGCGTCGTCGTTGACAATCGCCCCGGCGCAGGCAGTCTGGTCGCGCTCGGCACGCTGGCCGACGCTGCACCCGACGGCCACACCGTGATGATGATCAGCGCCACCACGGTGATCTACCCGCTGCTCTATAAATCCCCTCTTGATGCGGTGCGCGATTTTTCGCCGGTGTCGCAGGTGACGGCGCAGGGTTATGTGCTGGTGGTACATCCGTCGTTACCGGCGAAATCGGCGCTGGAGCTCGTGCAATACGCCAAGGCCAATCCCGACAAGCTCACCTACAGCTCATCCGGCATCGGCAGCCCGATCCACATGACCACCGAACTGTTCCAGATCGCAACCGGAACAAGAATGATCCACGTGCCCTATAAAGGCATGGGCGCTGCTTACGCCGACCTCGTCGGCGGACGCATCAGCCTGTCCTTTGCCACCATTATTTCGGGACAGCAACACATCAAGGCCGGACGTCTGCGCGCACTCGGCGTTTCCATGGGCAAACGCGCGCCGGCAATGCCTGAAACCCCGACCATGGCCGAGGCCGGCATCCCCGGCGTGGTGGTGGTCAACTGGTACGGCCTGATCGCTCCGAAGGCTGTGCCCCAGGCCATCATCAACAAGATTGCTGCAGAAACCGCGAAAGCCGTGAAGGTGCCGGCGATGGAAAAACACCTGATCGCTGACGGCTCCGAAGGCGTGGGTTCAACACCGGCGCAATTCACTGCACATATCAAGGCCGAGAGCGAGCAGTGGCGGCGGGTGATCAAACAGGGCGGGATCAAGGCGCAATAGGCGGCGGGAACAATTTCCCACGCGCCCTATTTTAAAGGGGCACCCCTTTAATTTTGCATTTGAGCAGAGCCAAGTTTGCCGGTTTCCATGGTGTCGATGAAATTCAATCCTGCAAACGCCATGTTCAGGCTGCTCCGGCACTCGCCTGCAGAAACGGCGCCCGCAGGCGCCGTTTTTTTCTATGCGGAGTGCCGCCTTGTTTACTGCGTCTTGATGCCGGCCTTGGTGATGACATCGGCGTACTTGGCCACCTCGCGCTTGAGCAAGGCGGTCAATTCCTCCGGCGTGCTCGCCACCGGGTCAAGCACCTCGCGGCGATAGAAGTCGATCACCTCCTTCGCCTCCAGCGCCTTCTTGACCTGGGTGTTGAGCGTGCTGACCACGACGGCCGGCGTCTTTGCCGGTACCAGCATGATGTACCACTGATCGGTGACAAAACCGGGAAAGAAGTTGTTCATCGGTGGCAGGTCGGGATTCCACGACGAGGGTTTCTCGGTGGTCACCGCCAGCGGGCGCAGGCGGTTGGCCTTGATGTGAGGCATGAACGAAGTGGGTGTGTTGATTGCCATGTCGACCTCGCCGGTGGCGAGCCCGACCGCGTTGGGGCCGCCGCCCTTGTACTGGATGATCTCGCTTTTGCTCTTGGTGTACTGCTTGAACATCTCGGCCGAGATGTGGCTGGTAGTGCCGGTGCCGTTAGCGCCGATGTTGAGGCCGGCCTTCGACGACTTCACGATCGCCAGCAGCTCCTTCACCGAACGCGCCGGTACGCTCGGATGCACCGCCAGCACCAGCGGCGAACTCGCGACCCAGGTCACCGGATCGAAGTCCTTGAGCAGGTCAAAGCGCATCGCCTTCTTCTGAAGCGTGACATTGAGCGCGATCGATGCCGTCGTCATCAGCACGGTGTAGCCGTCGGGCGGCGATTTCGCCGCCAGCTCCGCGCCGATCAGTCCGCCCGCGCCGGGGCGGTTATCGACCAGCACCGGCTGGCCCAGGCTCTGGCGCATGCGCTCGGCGATCAGCCGGCCCTGCAGATCGGTGCCGCCGCCGGTGGCGAAGGGCACGATCAGGCGGACCGGTTTTTCGGGATAAGCCGCGATTGCCGTCCCGGTGAAACCCAGCGCCAGCATGATCGACAGCGTGATGCGTCCTGCAAAGTATTTTTGTTGCATGGCATTTCTCCTCGCAATTAATTGTTTTTGAATCTTTTTGGTGCCGGTAAATGCTAGTCCTTTTGCCAGGATATGTCGTTGACCATCTGACCGCGATTTCCGCGCCCGGCCGGCGGGTAGCCGTCCAATCTACGGGATAATACTGCCTGCTGACGGAACATACCTTGATCGCCCATCACACTCGCCTGCTTGCGCAGGTTCTGCTCATTACCACCCTGCTGCTGTGCATCCATGCGCAGGCAGCAGTGCGCCACGTCCACCTGCCGTATCCCGGCGGCAAGGTTGATGTTTATTCCGATACCGCGCAATGCGTGATTGTCGTTGAAGGTCTGCTCGACAGGGGTTCGGCCAAATCGGTGTCGAACGCCTTCCGCCTGTTGCGGCCCTCGGAATGCGTGGAGCGGATTGTCGTCTTCAACTCGGCGGGCGGCACCCCGAACCTTGCCTACAGTTATGCCGAACTGATTCGCAAGAACGGCTTTGATACCGAAGTGGCGAAGCAGGGCCTGTGCTCTTCGGCCTGCGCCTATGCCTTCCTTGGCGGCAGCCGGCGCTTCATTGATGACAAGGCCCGCTTCGGTGTGCATCAGCACACGCGCAAAGGCGTTTGCACCCCCGCGCTGACCGAAGACGAAGACCGCCGGTTGCGCCGCATCGCTGAACAGGCCATGCCGGCGCCGGCCATCGACCGCTTCATTGAATTGATTGCCGCCACCGACTGCCGCACGATGGCTTTTCTGTCGCCCGAAGTGCTGAATGAGCTCTCGATTGCCAATGCGCAGCAGACGCGGGTCAGTTCCGCGATCCAGGACGCCATCGAAGCCCGCGCGCTGCAGGAGATCGCCACGCTGAGGGCCACTGCCAGCGGCCCCTGGATTCGCGCTGTTGGCGACAACGCGCTGACCGTGTTCACGCGCAGCGCCGCCGAGCCGCCGGCCGGCGGCAAGCCGGTGATCTGGGGCCTGGTCAACCATGCCGCAGACCGCATGCATCGGCAAGCTGGAGAACACTACCGCTCGTTCGAAGCGTTGAATGAAGCCGATTGCGAAAAACAGACATTGGCCGTGATCCTCGGCGTCTATACCCGTGAAGCGATGGGGGAGGGGCGCATTGTGTGGAAGACCGGAAGATTGGCGCCCACACCGGTGAAGCCGAAGACGCCGGCGGAGTTCATGTTTAAAAAAGCTTGCGAACGTGTGGAGCCGGATTAATGGTCACGGGTTAACGCTCGCGGGTATTCGCAACGAAAACGAACCCCGCACATTTTTTCTTTCAGGGTTATCTCATTTCAGTTTTGTAAGGCTGCCTGCAACTGGTCGCAGGCTTGGGCTTGGGGCGGACTAAAATGCAAAAACAAAATGCCCGGCATAGGCTGAAGCCCGGCTTTTTAAATTCATGCAACGCTAAACGTTTCCAATGCCCAAACACACTGCAACACTGACCTTCACCGGCGCTTTGTGGCTGCCATCCATCGCGGCAGCAGAGGCGACCTGGGCTGACCTGTTTCCACTGATGGGAAACGTCATCCTCTTTGGCCTGCCCATCGAGATTGCACAGTTTTGTTACAACTTGTGGCCGTTGATGGTCGGGTTCGCTGCGTTGTCGTGGATTATTCGCGCACTGATCATCAAAACGGGATGGGGCGCGCGTTTCATTGACGGGGCAGGATCGCGCGGCGGACTGCAAGGTTACATCCTGCATCCCTGGGGCATCACCGCGCTGGCCGGCATCATGGTCATCGTCGCCATGGTGGCGAGTGTCACACTCAAGCCGGAGCATCTCCGCAACAAGCGGTTTTCAATCAGCAAGCTGGGGCAGGTGTTTACGCCAGTGCCCAAACCTGAACCGGCGAAGCCGGTGACCCCATTTGCACTGTCCGACGGCCGGCCCTGGCCCAAGGTAGCCACGGAGTTCACGGTCACGGCGGCGCCTGCTGCCGGGTATGCGGGCCAATACGCCCTCGAAATCGAGAACAAGGAGGGCAATGTCGGTGTTTACGCCAGACTGTGCGACAGCGACGCCCCGGCTTGCATCGTGATCCGCACAATGTTCATCCCGGCTGGATCGTCGATCACGCTTAATGCGCTGGCTGGCCGTTCCTATCGACTGCAGTACCGGCTGGTGGATGACGAACGCAAGGCCGCGCAAAGCCGCAGCTTCAGCCTGCCGGGTAAAACCTCTTTCTACAGCGCACCGTCAGGTGCCGGAGCAGTCCCCAAAAAGCCGGTGGTCGGCAACGGCTCATTTGAATACGGCAATGACAAGGTGGCCGCGTTGATCAAACTGCCGGGATCCACGGCTTCGATGGAATTCAACCCGGCAAACGCCATGTTCCGCTTGATTCGGGCGGAAGACTTTTGATCATCAGGCGTTTTGCAGACCCTGCAACCGTGTGCTGACTCCGCTGTTCAGTTGAGGGGCCAAGGCATCTCGATGAGATGTTGCAGCAAACCTGCCGGGTATTCCAGCACGAAGATGCGTCCGAAAATACTCATCACCGCGACCGCACCCAGTGCCCCCGTGATCGCCCACAGCCAGCTCACGCCGGCTTTAAGGCGCAGGAATGCGGTAATGTACACGCAGATGCCGAGGATGAACCCGAACAGGCCGATCGCCGCCAGCAGTGCCAGGATCCAGGCCTGGACATACAGGTCGCCATGGACCGGCCGGTCTTCTTCATTCCACTCACGCTCGTTGTCAAAGAACACATAGTCAGGCCGTTCGCGGCGGAACAGCAGCGCCACCGTGACCAGCAACGCCAGCGTTATCAGCGTCACTGTCGCAGGAAACACCATGCCCAGGAAATCGAGGTGCCAGATGTCGTAGATCGCGTATCCGCAGATCGCGATCATCATTCCGAGGAAGACGGCCTGCGGGGTTTTGTTCTCCGGCGCGTGCGGCCCCGTCGCGGTCAGCGGCTCGCGCTGCGCCCGCGTGCGCAGTGCCAGATAAATCGAGCCCGCGGTCAGCGCCAGAATCAACTGCACGCCGCCGCGTTGCAGGAAGCTGGCGCCGTAGACCTGGATTGATTGGTAGACGGCGGCATCAAGGCGCATCGACAGCACGAAGCCGATCAGGAAGGCGGGCCGCGACCAGCCGAAGCGTTTCATGTATACGGCAAAAACGCCGAGCACGAACAGCACGATCAGGTCTTCCCATGCGCGCGTGGCCTGGAAGGCCGCAAAAAAGATGAGGACGATCATGAACGGCGCCACCCGCATGAAGGGCACCAGCGTCAAGCGCGCGATCGGCCGCGCCAGAAACAGGCAAATGCCCGCGCCGATGACGTTGGCGATGGCGAGCGACCAGATGATGATGAAGGTGAGGTCGAGATGGCGCTCCATCATGCCGATCCCCGGCTCGATCCCGATCAGCACGAGGGCGCCGAGGAACAGCGCCATGCTGCCTGACCCCGGAATGCCGAACATCAACGTCGGGATCAGCGCGCCGCCGTTGTCGGCATTGTTCGATGCCTCCGGTCCGATCACGCCGCGGATGTCGCCCTTGCCGAACTGCGATCGGTCTTTCGCCGACTGGATGGTGTGGCCGTAGGTCATCCAGTTGGTGACCGGGCCGCCCAGCCCCGGCAGCGCGCCGAGGAACACACCGAGCGCCGAGCAGCGCAGCACCAGCCATATATGCTGGAGCGTTTCCGCGAAGCCCTTCAGCACGCCGGCGCCCAGATCAGGCATGGAGGAAATGGTGGTGCGCTTGCGCAGCACTTCGACGATCTCGGGGATCGCGAACATGGCGAGGCCGACGATCACCAGCGGCAGGCCCTCGCTGAGATAGATCGTGTCGAAGGTCAGGCGCTCTTCCGCGGTGGCGGGTGCGGCGCCGATGCTGCCGAACAGGAGGCCCATGCCGCACATGATCAGGCCTTTCACCGGGTTGGTGGCCGTCAGCATGCCGATCATCGTCAGCGCCAGCAGGACCAGCATCAACTGCTCGCCGAAACCTATGGCCAGTATCAGCGGGCGCGCGAACTGGATCGCCAACGTCAGCATCAGCGCGCCGAACAGGCCGCCGATCAGTGACGCCGAGAAGGCCGCCCCCAAGGCGCGCGCAGCCTCGCCGCGGCGGGCGAGCGGATGACCGTCCATGATGGTCGCCTGCGCGCTTGAACTGCCGGGTATGCCCACCAGCACTGCGGGGAATGTGTCTGAAGTGTTGGTAACGGCGAGAAGGCCGATCAACATCGGCAGCACCAGCGTCGGGTCCCCGCCATAGACGAAGGGCAGCAATAGCGACAGCGCGGCGATGCCGCCCAGGCCTGGAAGTATGCCCACCACCAGCCCGAGCAGCACGCCGCCCACCAGAAACAGCATGTGCTGCACACTGGCGAGCGTGGACAGCGCCTGCAGGAGATCGGCTTGCATTTACGCGGTCACGATACGGTTATTGGATCGTGACGTTGTGCTCGGACTTGAAGTAGTTCTTCAGCCAGGCCCAGGCTTCGGGCTTGAAGGAGGTGGCGTCCTTGATAATGGGCATCGCCGCCTCGCCGATGAACTGCGGGTAGCCCTCGATGATCTTGCCTGCTTCCTTCTCGAAGGCCGGATCCTTCAGTGTATTGGCCAAGGCCGTGCGCCAGGCCTCGACGATCGGTTTCGGAGTCCCTGCGGGCAGGAAGATGCCCTTGTTCAGCATGGTCATCATCTTGTTGACCGACTGCCAGGCATCAAAGGCGGGCCCTGCAGGTTTTTTGCCGAACATCAGCTCATAGGCTTCGCCGACGTGGGGCAGGTTGGGCGCGTTCGGATCGCGCACCAGCGTGCCCTTGCTGTCGGTGATGCCCATCGAATACAGCGGTACCGCCTTGCCGGCCTTGACCAGCTTCGACGCGGCACCGAGATAGCCGGGCATCGAGTCATAGTTGATGTTCAACTCGTTGCGCTCGAATGCGAGCCGCACCGGCCCCCGGTTCATGCCCCATACATATTTCGGCTTGAGGCCGAGCAGTTCGAAGCTGATCGCGGTGCGCGCCTCGCCGGAGCTCGCATTCTGTCCGCCGAAAACCAGCGGCTTGCCCTTGAGACTGGCGATGTCCTGCGGCCCTTTCACGCCGAGTGCGGGCGTGGAATACACCACCGCGCCTTGCGGCGACAGCAGCACCGGGATCCACTTGTCCAGATCGAACTTGACCTTGGAGCGCTCGAACACAAAGCTGCCGACCGTCGTGGCCGATATCACGATGGCATGGGTGCCATCGGCAACCGCGCGTTCCTGGAATCGGTTGGCGCCGGGAATCGAACGTGAGCCCGGGACATTGAGCACGATGATGGTCGGATGGCCCGGCAGGTGTTTCTCAAGGAAGGGCTGCAGCGCCCGAATGTAGACATCCGAACCCCCGCCCGGCGCAAAAGGGACGGTTACCAGAATGCGCTTGCCCGAAAAATCGACTTTCTGTGCTGTGGCCTGTGCAGCCGGCAACAGGGCCGCGCAGGCCACAACGCCCAACGCAACGATGTGCTTCAACGAAAAATGCTGACCCATGTATTTCTCCTCGCTTCGGTATTTATGATGAGCTGAAGTACTGTGCAGCTCTCCGGACGATCTGCGTCGCCTGGATGGTCTTGCCGGTCTTGCGCCGGTCAATGGCCGGACTTCACTCTAGCCCGTGAAGCGCGGGCGGTCAATTGCATGAGACAGCCGCGGCAGCGACTGATGCAAGCCCCGGGTTGATGAATGCATTGGTGATCCTGAATCCGTCTCGCATTGAATGGCGCTGCATTGCAGTGCAATGTAATTCGCCGCAAAGCACAGCAGGCCGGGATGTTGATTGCAGCCGCAGTTTCAGTGTGAAACGGTTACTCAAAATCCGGCATACCGTCGGAATTGATGCGGCGCATTCTGTTCAGGACCTGCGCCGGTTCGATCCGCTGTGGGGGTAGACGGCTGTTGGCGCGCAACAGGTTCCGATTTCTACCGTTCCGCGCATGTGGGCTATGATGTTCCTGCAGCACCCTAAAAAAACCGTACATCGGAGGAGATTATGTCGAGAGCCTTTTTGCGCGCGACGTTCACGTGTGTCGCCGTCCTTTCTGCAGCTGCCGCAGCTCCTGTCGCGGCTCAGCAGTTCCCCAACAAAATCCTGCGCGTCGTCAATCCCAACGCGCCCGGCGGCAACAGCGACGTGCTGTTCCGGTTGCTCGCGCCCAAGATGGGTGAAGTGCTCGGCCACCAGCTCGTCATCGACTACCGGCCCGGAGCCGGCGGCAATATCGGTGCGGAGATGGTGGCGCGCGCTGCACCCGACGGCTACACCACGCTGATTGCGGCGGCGAGCATCCTCATCAATCCGGCGATGCTGAAGGCCCTGCCCTTCGACGTGGAGAAGGATTTCACCCCGCTCGGCATCATCGTCGACATCCCGGCGGGTCTAGTCGTGCACCCCTCGCTGCCGGTGAAGACCGTGCAGGATCTCGTCTCGCTGGCCAAGAAACGCCCGGGCGAGATCAACTTCTCCAGCTCCGGCCGTGGCGCGCTGGGTCATCTCTCGGGCGCGCTGCTCAGCGCCTCGACCGGCATCCAGACCGTGCACATCCCCTACAAGGGCGCAGGCCCGTCGATCGTCGACCTTGTCGCCGGCCATGTGCAGTATTCATTCGTCAGCATCCCGGCGATCACCGGCCAGTTGCAGGGCGGGCGGCTGCGCATGATCGCGCAGTGCGGCGAGAAACGCTTTGTGTCCTTCCCCGACATCCCCACCATGGTTGAATCGGGCGTGAAGGACTTCGTTGTCACCAGCCCCTTTAGCTACCTTGGCCCCGCGGGCATTCCGCAGCCGGTCGCGAAGAGGCTCAACGACGCGCTGCGCGCTTCACTGACCGACCCGCAAAACAACAAGACACTGATCGATCGCGGCGCACTGCCCGTCGGCAACTCGCCAGCGGAACACGCAGCGCAGATCAAGTCCGAAATCGCCAAGTGGAAAAAAGTGGCGGCAGCTGCGGGGTTGAAACCGCAGTAAGTCTGCGGGCGCAGGTCGCGCCAGGCGCGATCTGCCGGAAAGCAAAAGGGGCGTGCTCAGTATGGTGTATTCACTGAGTACTTGCCCCTTTTTTTATGGTTCCGTTAGCGCCGGGTAACAAACAGTTACAAAAAATCGGGCCTTCGCAGCAGCGGGCTGTGAGCCGATGGCGCTAGTATCACTGCCGTGCCGGTCGTGTGGAGTGGTGGAATGAAATTTCTGATCGTGGTGATGATGATGGTGCGATGGCGTGTCACTGGCATGCGTCATTGCTTTGTGCTGCCGCGGCTGCTGGCCGTTTTGCTCATGTCGGGCTGGGGTGCCGTGGCAGCGGAGGCTGCCCCGCTAGGGCATGACGATGCCCGCCACCTGCTTAACCGCGCCGGACTGGGTGCGAGCCTTGCCGAGGTTGAGGTCTATGCCCGGTTCACGCGCACGCAGGCCACCGAGCGCCTGCTTGCAGTCCGCGGCGGCGTTGTGTCGGCACCAGGCTGGGTGGACGAGCCCTATTTCCCGCCGGGCCGCTTCCGCACGCTGGACGCCGAGACGCGCACCCGCATGCAGGCCGAGCGCATCGAACGCAGCATCGGCCTGCGCGAATGGTGGTTGCGGCAGATGCTGGTCACGCCCGACCCGTTGCGCGAGCGCATGACGCTGTTCTGGCACAACCATTTTGTGTCCGGAATGCAGAAGGTGCAGTCCCCGCAGCTGATGTACCGGCAGAACGTGCTGTTGCGCGAGCATGCTCTGGGCAACTTCGGCATGCTGCTGCATGCAGTAGCGCGCGACCCGGCGATGCTGCGCTACCTCGACAGCGCCTTCAACCGCAAGGGCCGTCCCAACGAGAATTTCGCGCGCGAACTGATGGAGCTGTTTACCCTGGGCGAGGGACATTACACCGAGCAGGACGTGAAGGAGGTGGCGCGCGCCTTCACCGGCTGGAGCCTCAATCCGCAGACCGGCCAGTTCGTGTTCCGACCCGCGCAGCATGATGACGGGCCGAAGACGGTGCTCGGCCGCCGGGGCAATTTCGGCGGCGACGAAGTGCTCGATATCCTGCTCGGCCGCCCGGAAACCGCGACACTGATCGCGGGCAAGCTGTGGCGCGAATTCGTCTCGCCGCAGCCCGCGCCGGCCGAGGTTGCACGCATTGCCGGTGCACTGCGCGGCAGCGGCTACGACATCCGCGCCGCCCTGCGCGTGCTGTTCAACTCCGACGCGTTTTATGCGCCCGCGCATCGCGGCGTGCTGGTCAAGTCGCCCGCCGACCTGGTGGTGGGCACGCTGCGGCAGTTCGAATTCGAAGTGCCCGATGTGCTGCCCTTCGTGTTCGCCATGGGCCAGTCCGGCCAGGTCCTTTTTGCCCCGCCCAACGTCAAGGGCTGGCCCGGCGGTGAACTCTGGATCAACGCCACCACGCTGCTGCGGCGCAAGCAACTGCTCGACACCCTGTTCCAGGATCGCCTCGCGGCAGGGGCTGCCGGCATGGGCATGATGGCCGCCGCGGCGGCAGCGCCGGCGACGCCGGCTGCGGCGCGGCGGGCGCGGGCTCGCGCGGCGATGGGCCAACTGCGGTTTGATGGCGAGGCCTGGCTCAAGCGCCTGAACGGCCTGCCGCCGGCGCGCGCGGTGCTTGCCGTGGCGCCGGTGCACGCGGCTGGCGGCAGCGGCATGGAAGAATTGCGCGCGCTGGTCCTCGACCCGGCGTACCAGGTCAAGTAGGCGAACGGAGGCGGATGATGGACAGGCGCAATTTCATCAGGGTCGCGGGCGCGGCAGCAGCAGTGAGCTGGCTGCCGTGGCCGGCCGGTGCAGCGGCTGCACGCGGCGAACGCCGCCTGCTGGTGCTGATCGAACTGAAAGGCGGCAACGACGGCTTCAATACTGTCATCCCCTACGAAGATGCCGAGTATTACCGGCTGCGCCCCGGCATCGCGATCCCGCGCGAGCAGGTGCTGCCGCTCGACAGGCGCGCCGGGCTTCATCCCGAACTGCGGCCGCTGCTCGCGCTGTGGCAGGCGGGCGAACTCGCGCTGGTGCAGAACGTGGGTTATCCGAAGCCCAACCTGTCGCATTTCCGCTCGATTGAAATCTGGGATACCGCCTCGGGCAGCAGCGAATACCTCGACGCCGGCTGGCTCACCCGCAGCTTCACCGCATCGCCGCTGCCGGCTGGCAGCGCCGCCGACGGTGTGGTGGTGGGCGGCGCCGAACTCGGTCCGCTCAGCGGCGTGGCGAGCCGCGCGGTGACGCTGGTCAACCCCGAACAGTTCCTGCGCCAGTCGCGGTTCGCCGCTCCGGCCGCCGGTACTGCGGCCAACCCCGCGCTGGCGCATGTGCTGCGCGTGGAGCAGGCGGTGAGCGGCGCGGCGTCACGGCTGCGCGCCGACCGCAGTTTCAGCACCGTGTTTCCGAGCGGCAATTTCGGCAACGCCGTGCGCACCGCGGCGCAGGTCGCAGCGGCGAATGCCGGCGTACCGGTGATCAAGCTCGAGTTGAACGGCTTCGACACCCATGTCGGCCAGCTCGCGCGCCAGGCACGCCTGTTGAAGGATCTGGCCGAGGGAATCGTTGCCCTCAAAAGCGCGTTGACCGAACTGGGCTTGTGGGATTCGACGCTGGTGATGACCTACGCCGAATTCGGTCGCCGGCCGCAGCAGAACCAGAGCGGCGGCACCGATCACGGCACCGCCAGTGTGCACCTGCTCGCGGGCGGACGTGTGCGCGGCGGACTCCACGGCACGCCGCCCGACTTCAGCCGCCTCGACAGCACCGGCAACGTGCAGCATGCGATCGACTTCCGTGCGCTGTACGCCACGGTGCTGGAACGCTGGTGGGGGATGGATGCCGCCGGAATCCTGCGCGGCCGCCACGCGCCGATCGACCTGATCCGGGCTTGAACGCCGCAGAATAGTAGCGACGCATCAACTCCGGGGATTCAGGGTCGCCTTGTATTGCCATATGCCGGGCATGCTTATTGCGTAAAAAGGTTCTCCCGAACCGCAAGGAGCTGCCATGACCCGACTCGCAACTTTACTCATTGCATGTGGCGTTGCCGCCTCCAGCTCCAGCGTTATTGCACAAACCTATCCCACGCGGGCCGTGCGCGTAGTGGTGGCTTATCCCGCAGGTGGCAGCATCGACACCGTTGCGCGCCTGACTTCGCAGCGCTTCATCCAGGCGCTGGGCCAGCAGTTCCCGGTGGAAAACCGCTCCGGTGCCGCAGGCATCATCGGCACCGAGAACGTGGTGCGTGCGGCACCCGACGGCTACTCGCTGCTGATGGCCAGCGCGGCAGCCGTGTCTTCCGCGCCCAGCATGTACGCCAAGCTGCCCTACGATCCGCTGCGCGACCTAGCACCGATCGTGCTGGTGGCCAACCAGCCGAACGTCCTGTTGCTGCACCCCTCGGTGCCCTCGCGCAACCTCAAGGAGTTCATCGCACTGGCCAAAGCCAATCCCGGTAAATTCAACTACGGCTCATCAGGCATTGGCGCAACCCAGCACATGACTTCGGAACTGTTTGCGATGATGACCGGCACCAGGATCGTGCATGTGCCGTATCGCGGCGGTGCACCGGCGATGACCGACCTGATGACCGGACAGATCGACTTCATGTTCACGCCGGCGCCGAACTCCATCGCGCAAATCAAATCGGGACGTGTGCGCGGCATTGCCGTCACCAGCCTCAAACGTTCCGGCGTGTTGCCTGACCTGCCGACAATGGATGAGTCCGGTCTCAAGGGGTTTGAACTGTTGGGCTGGATCGGACTGATGGGCCCGGCCGGTACGCCGCCTGCGGTGATCAGTCGCCTCAATGGCGAAGTGCAGAAAATGTTCGGCGGCGACCTCAAGGTCAAACTCTTCGACCTGGGTCTTGATGTCGCTGGCGGCAGCCCGGAGCAGTTCGGTGAATTCATCAAAAAGGATATCGCGAAATACGCGAAAATCGTCCAGGCTGCAAAAATTCCGCCGCAGTAACTGCCTCACGGAGAATCCTGAATGACATTCGCCATTGCCGCGCGCTGCGCGGAAACCGGGCGCCTCGGCGTCGCCATTTCTACACGTGCGGTGGCCGTCAGCTCACGCTGTCCGTTCATCGCCCCCGGCCTCGGGTTGGTGGTCACCATGCAGCGCACCGATCCGCGACTGGGCCCGCTGGGACTCAACCTGCTGAAACTCGGCTATTCAGCACAGAAGGTGCTCGACGAAATAGCCGCCAGCGACCCCGGCATCGAACATCGCCAAGTCTGCGTGATTGACCGCGATGGCAATGCTGCTGCGCGCACCGGCAGGAACCACCGCGTGTGGTCCGGCGCCTTTGTCGAAAAAGGTATGGTCGCGATGGGCAACAACCTGACCAGCGAAAAAACCGCTGCCGACATGCGTGACGCCTGGCATGCAGCAAAAGGACAGCAACTGGAAGCGCGCCTGTTGACCGCCCTCGAAGCGGGTCGCGATGCCGGCGGCCAGAACGGCGGCCAGCATTCGGCGGGACTGCATTCCTACGACCGCGAGGTCTATGCCTATGTTGACCTGCGCGTGGATGAACACAGCGAACCCGTTGCTGAACTGCGTCGCATCTACGAAGTGCACAAACCATTGATCCCCTATTACTACGGCAGACCGGGGCAGCCCGACGCGTTCGGGCGTGAAGAGGAATGGCTCGCTCGACAAGCGAACATTTAAGCAGTCAGCAATGGTCCAGGAGCACCGGCGTTCAAGAGAATGTTGTTTGTATTGATGCGCTTGAGGTTGGGGAAGGCAGGTATTGACGAAGAAGACGCTGAATCCTATCTGCTGATGGAGCAGCAGGGTGCTGCTTCATGAATAAGTGCTGTGCCTTAGCATGACGAAGTCCATTCCGTCCATCATACGGTCAGTTCCTTGACGCGTCTCGACGCAATTCTAGAATGATCAGTCAGCATGATGACAACGTAGTTTGTCGATGCGGCATGTAATGCAGGCAGCTGGAATTCCACTCGGGGCAGATCCTGAGCGGATCTTCAGATAGAGCCTGGATGTAACACTCCTAATGTTGTTTGTTACTTGTTTTCTTCTTGATCCACGCGCCAGGCGCTGCACGAATCCTGCAACCAGTGCATCGCTGCCAACTCAAGTAAAGGGAAGCCGCATTGAAGACCATCACCCGTTTCCCGCATCAGTACACCGAGACTGAAGACTGCTGGATCCCCATGCCGGATGGGGTGAAACTCGCCGCCAAGCTGTGGCTGCCCGACATTGCGCAGAAGAAGGGCGTCCCGACGATCATTGAAGTCATTCCCTATCGCAAACGCGATATCTACGCGCCCCGCGACGCCATGCATCACCGCTATTTTGCGGGACACGGTTACGCATCCATGCGCATAGACATGCGCGGATCAGGCGATTCAGACGGCATCCAGGGCGTATTCTCGATCGGGGGCGAGGCAGACGATACGGTGGACGTGCTGAAGTGGATCGCGCAACAGCCGTGGAGCGACGGCCAAGTGGGCATGTTCGGCATTTCGTGGGGCGGCTTCCAGGGCATTCAGACGGCGAACCGCGCACCCGAGCAACTGAAAGCCGTAATCGCCCAGTCCTTCGCGCCCGACCGGTATCGCTACAGCCAGGTTTATCGTGGGGGCTGCGTGTTGTTGCGGTCCATCCGCTGGTCCAGTCAGCTTTTTGGTTACAAATCGCGACCGCCTGATCCATTGCTTGTCGGCGAGAAGTGGCGGGATATGTGGATGGCGCGCCTCGAACACGACACGCCACAGATCGTCGCAGCACTCAAACACCAGGCCTTCGACCGGTACTGGAGCGATCGCGGTGTCGATTTCAGCAACATCAAGGCGCCCTTCTATGCCCTGAGCGGTTGGGCGGATGGCTCTTATGTCGGCGCGGTGGGCGAGACGCTCGACAACCTGTCGTCACCCGCTAAAGGCATTATCGGACCCTGGGGGCATCGTTACGGCCACCTCGGCATGCCGGGGCCGGCCATCGGCCTGCTGCAGGAATCGTTGCGCTGGTACGATCACTGGATGCGGGGCAAGGACACCGGCATCATGCGCGAGCCGAAGTTGATCGCATGGATGCCGCGTTCAGTCCCGGCGAAGGCGTTTTACGCCGAGTCGCCGGGTCGCTGGGTTGCCGAAGATCAGTGGCCTTCGCCGCGCATCAAGCCGCGCCGCTTCTTCCTCGATGCCGATGGCGCGCTTGCCGACAAGGGCGGGCGGGCGACGAAACTCACCTGGAAGTCGCCTCAAACCCTCGGCTTGTCCTGCGGCGAACTGATGCCATGGTTCCAGCATGGCCCCAGTCCCGAACTACCCGGCGACCAGCGCATGGATGACGGCCAATCGCTGTGTTTTGTCAGCCCGCCGCTGAAGCAGGACCTGGAAATACTCGGCACAACGAAGGCCGAATTCACGCTCTCCGTGGATCGACCGACAGCCTTCATATGCGTGCGCGTGTGTGATGTTGCGCCCGACGGCGCATCCACGCGCGCCACCTACGGTGTATTCAATCTGACGCACCGCGATGGCGCTGCAAAGTCAAAAAAGCTGCAGCCCGGTGTCGAATACAAGGTGAGCTTCCCGCTCATCGACAGCGCTTACTCGTTTGCCAAAGGCCACCGCATCCGCGTTGCCGTTTCTACGACCTACTGGCCGCTCATCTGGCCGTCGCCGGAACCCGTCACGCTGACCCTCGTCGCCGGCAAAAGCGCGTTGTGGTTGCCGGTGCGTCCGCGCAGCAGTCGCGACAACACGCCGCCGAAATTCAAACCGCCGGAATCCGCCCCCGCTTTTCCCCGGACGTCACTGACCCCGGGCGGGCGCAACCGCTCGATCCACACTGATCTCGGCAAGGGTGAAACCGTTGTCGAAGTGACGGACAGCAGCGGACGCAACCGTTATGACGAAATCGATCTCATCGCCGAGGCGCGATCGACCGAACGCTACAGCGTCGTTGACAACGAGCCGCTGTCTGCAACGGCTGAAGTGACCTGGTCCTGGGAATTCGAACGCGGTGACTGGAACATCCGCACCGAAACCCGGACGCACGTGTCGTGCACGAAAAAGGATTTCGTCATTCGTGCACGGATCCAAGCATACGAAGGTAAGAATCGCGTATTCGAACGCGACTTCGAGGAGCGTGTGCCGCGCAACGGCAACTGAAGAAAGCAAAGGAGAACATGATGAAACGCTTGCAACAGTTTGCCATGCTGCTCGCCATGGCATGCGTAATCACGGCTTCCCATGCGCAGAAATACCCTGAACGGCCGGTCACGCTGGTGATTCCTTTCCCGCCGGGGGCTTCGACCGATGCCTTCGGTCGCCTCATCGCGCAACGGATGACGCAGGATCTCAAGCAGCAGGTCGTGGTGGTCAATCGGGACGGCGCCGCCGGCGTCATCGGCACCAACTACGTCGCCCGCGCAGCGCCGGACGGTTATACGCTCCTGTGGGGTACCTCGTCCGGACTTGCGATCATGCCGGCGCTGAAGAAAAAACTGCCCTATGACCCCCAACGAGATTTCGCGCCCATCAGCCTCGGCGCAAAAGTATCGTGGGTGCTGGTTGTTCACCCGTCTGTGCCGGCAGACAATGTCAAAGCACTGGTCGCGCTCGCAAAAAAACACCCGGGCAAGCTCAATTTCGCCTCAGCGGGAACCGGCGGCGCCCCTCATCTTGCCGGCGAACTCTTCAAGGTAACCACCGGCATCGACGTCGTACACATTCCCTACCGCGGCACAGCGCTGTTTGCCGTCGACCTTGTTGCGGGACAGGTTGATTACGGTTTCGCAAGCCCGCTGACGACGCAACCGTTTACGAATTCCGGGCGTTTAAAAGCTCTTGCCGTAACCTCCGCAAAGCGTCTCGACATTTATCCCGAAATCCCGACGATGGCGGAGGCTGGCTACCCGAAATTCGAGCTCACCCAGTGGTATGCGATGGTTGCGCCCGCAGGCACACCGGCGGGCATCATTGCGACCCTCAACACCGCAGTCCGAAATGCTTTGACCGATCCCAATGTGATCAAACGTCTCGCCAATGACGGCGGCCTGCCTGCGCCGACCTCACCCGAAGGCCTTGCCGAGTTCATCCGTAACGATACGGCGTCGTATGCGAAGATCATCGAGAAGGCGGGTATCAAGACCGAGTGACGGGTGGCCACTCAGAAGGGGGAGACCCGCACAACCGCGGCTCTTGCCTGGCCAGCCGCCGCAAGCGTTGACCGGTGGCTGGAAAGCAAACAGGGGCAGTTCAATCTGTCCCTGTTTTTTGCTTCAATGACGCCGACCTTCACATCAATCCGCTCACCGTCCGTGGCGCTGCTCAGAAATACCCGAGCATCCCCCACCACAGACTGCCCACCACCACCAGCAGAATGAGATTGATCACGCTCATCACGAAGCCGGTGATCCACCATTCGTTCAGCGTGGTGTAGCCCGATCCGAAGATGATCGGCGAGGTGCCGGTCGCGTAGTGCGTCAGCGACATCATCAGTGACGACGAGAAGGCCAGGATCAGCGCGAACAGCATGGGCGGCGCGCCCAGCGCCACGCCGGCGGTGAAAAACGCCGCGAACATCGCGGTGATGTGCG
Organism: Bordetella parapertussis; assembly: GCA_945862135.1. Taxonomy (GTDB): domain Bacteria; phylum Pseudomonadota; class Gammaproteobacteria; order Burkholderiales; family SG8-41. The sequence goes on along the minus strand of CAMAYE010000023.1, from coordinate 3,234 downwards.
CCGTGGTGCTGGCAAAAAAGTAGTGCGCGTAGAAATACACCGCCACCAGAATGGCGCAGGCGCCGATCCACCCCAGGCCAAGCCCGCCGATCGCTTCCTTGATCGTCAGCGAGAACCAGGTGATCAATCCGAGTTTGCCGAGAAAAGTCGCCATCATCACCAGCGCGGCGAACCACACCAGCGTATCCCAGGCGCTTTTTGCCTTCAGAACATCCTCCCACTCCAGCACGCCGGTGAGCAGCAGCAGCGAAAGACCGATCCAGGCCGTGGTGGTGGCATCGAGATTCAACGCGGGGCCGAACAGCATGGCGGGCACCCCGGCCCACATCAGCAGCATCAGGCCAAGCACGGCCAGCGTCATTTTTTCACCAAACGCCATGGAGCCCATTTTCGCCAGCTCTGAGCGCGCCAGATCTCCTGCATTGGGTGTTTTGCGGATCTCGGGTGGATAAAGGAAGAAGATCACCAGCGGCATCACCAGCAGCATCACGAGTCCGGGCAGCAAAGCCGCCGTCGCCCATTGCGCCCAGGTAATCTTGATCTCCAGATTGGTGGCCTTCGCGACGAGGTCAACTATCAGCGGGTTCGGCGCCGTCGCCGTGATGAACATCGCCGAAGTGATGGGGTTGGTGTTGTAGTTCACCAGCGCGAGATAACGGCCGATTTTTTTCGACGTGCCCTGTTCCGGGCTGGAACCGAAGGCATCCGCGATCGAACGCATGATCGGATGAATGATGGCGCCGCCGCGCGCCGTATTGCTTGGCGTCACCGGCGCGATGACGAGTTCGGAGACGACCAGGCTGTAGCCGACGCCCAGCGAACTCTTGCCGAACAGCGAAATGAAATAAAAACCGATGCGGGTGCCCAGCCCTGTCTTGGTCAACGCCACCGAGATCATGATCGCGACGGCGATCAGCCAGATCAGCGGGTTGGCGAATCCGCTCAGTGCATCGGCGATGGCCGCGGACGGCTTGCCCGGGTTGGTGACTTCAGTGATCGCGACCAGCGCGATGGCAATGATCGACAGCGCCCCAATCGGCATCGCCTTGCCGATGATCGCGGCGATGGTCGCGACAAACAAGGCGAGCAGATGCCAGGCTTCCGGCTTGACCGTCGCCGGCGCTGGGATCACAAACCAGATCAGCAGGCCGATGCTGATGGCGATGGCGGAAGGAATCAGCTTGGGGCGGGAGGATTCGTTCATGGCAAGACCTTTTATTTTTTATTACAGGTGCATATCCCGGATTATGCGATACCGGCAAACACCGCGAGCGAGCGATTGACCTTCAGCATTGTGGCATCATCGATGTGGCCGATCACGCCGCCGACCCGTTCGCGCGGAACCGTCACGATCTTGTCGATCTGGATTTGCGAGATGCTTTGCAGCCCGTTGTCCGGGCCCGGGTCCACCGTGATGCGGAAGATGGGTGCGTTACGCAGATCGCTGGTGACCAGACACAACGCGACACTGGGCAACTCATCGAAAAGGTCCGATTGAATGATCAGCGCGGGGCGCGGTTTGCCGTAATCGCCGGGTGCCGCGACGGTCACGAAGTCACCGCGCCGCATCGTCTTTCCATGCTGCGACCTCGTCGATGAACTCCAGGGTTTCGCTTTCAGCCGGGTCACTTTGCAGCAACGCCGATTGGCGGCGGCACTCCGCCGCGAAAACCGGCGAACGCGTGTCAGGCACCCAGAGCTGCACCAGCCGCAGGCCCGAGGCACGCTGCCGCACACGATACTTTTTCATGCGTTCGTTGACTTTCATGGCGCCTCCGTAACATGTTACGCATTCATGTTATGGCAAGGCTGGGACAGAGGCAAGCCAGTACTGCTGGCAAGATTACGCTTAAATATTAATTAACCAATTGAAATTATTGAATAATTAATGTGAATGAGCGATCACTCACATGCCTGTTTTGAGCCAAGCTGCGATGCCCTCAACTACATCCAGGCGCCAGAAGAACCCGGCCACCTCGCTGAATGTGCCATGGCGTACAGAACAGCAAGACGGTGAAGGTTAGGGTGTCGCGTTGTTGTGCCCTGCAGCGGCTGCCAATGCACATCCGGACTGCAAGCCCTGTTCATCCGGAAGATCAACAGCAACAGTCGCATGGTTTGCAGCGTTGGCCAGTCCGTTCTCGACATCGCTCTTTCGGGTGAAGCCGGTTTGCGCTGAATGGGCCGGGGTGATGTTTCAGTAAGACCGGTGTTCGTCAAACCGGATCAATCCATCCAAGGTGCATCCGTAATGAAAAAAACCGTGCGTTCCGCCCAGGCAACATCAACAGCCCCATCCAAAAACAAAAGCAAACCGGCTGACCTGCCCAACCCATCCAGCCCGATGACCCCGGAGCGCGAATCAACCGCCAGCCGCAAACAGGTTCGACAGGAAATCCACCGCACCCAGGTGCCGCGGCAATCAGAACGCCCCGCGGAACGCAGCAATCAGCGGCGCAGCAACAAGCCATGACCGTGGAGCGGTTTCAGGTGTTGTTGCGATGATCGGAATGCTCAAGCTGGAACACAGCCGTCTCGCCTATCGCGCGGATTTTGTGTTGTATGGCGTTGCCGTGGCGCTGCTGGCTGCCGTTCTGCTGCTGGGTACACCACTCACGCAGCGGCTTGCGGTCGCGATATCCGCACTGTTCGGGCTCTGCAGCTGGACGGCAATCGAATATGCTTTCCACCGCTTCATTCTGCACGGCCTGCAGCCCTTCAAACGCTGGCACGCCGAGCATCATGCGCGCCCGATGGCGCTGATCTGCACGCCCACGATCCTCAGCGCGACCCTGATCGCGTTACTGGTCTTCCTGCCGGCGTTGCTGTTGGGGAACCCGTGGCGCGCCGGTGGCCTGACACTGGGTGTGCTCACCGGTTACCTGTTCTATGGCATCACCCATCACGCCACGCATCACTGGCGCGCCAGCCATCCCTGGCTGAAGCAGCGCAAGCGCTGGCATGCCCTGCATCATCACGCCGCTGATCGCCCCGGTTATTACGGCGTGACCAGTTCGTTCTGGGATCATGTATTCGGCAGCGACAGCAAAGTCCCGATAGCCGCGAGCATTGGTTCCTGAAAAGCGCAGCTAATCCCTACGGATTGCCGAAGCATCCAGCTGCGCCCGGCGCTGCAATCAGGCCGGCGCGCCAAACTCCCGATGGCAGACCTCTGCCAGCGCCGCAACGCCCTGATTGATTTCCTCGTGGCTCAGGTTCGCAAAACACAGCCGC
>CAMAYE010000022.1 GCA_945862135.1 Bordetella parapertussis | reverse complement strand
GTCGAGTTCGTCGAACTTGAACTGGATGTCGAACTTGCGGCCGACAGCTTCCAGTACGCGCAGGCCTTCCGGCATGACTTCCTTGCCGATGCCGTCACCGGGAATTACAGCGATGCGGAACCTTTTCATTTGCCGAGCTCCTCCAAGTGGGCGGGGCGCCGCTGTTTTGCCTGTGGTCGCCACCAAAACAAAGGGCAGCCCGATGGGCTGCCCTCTTATTTGCTACGCAAAAAGCATCAGGCTGCGGCTTCTTTGGCCTTGGCTGGGGTGCGTTTGCCGTATTTCTGGTTGAATTTCTCGACGCGACCGGCGGTGTCGAGGATTTTCTGTTTGCCGGTATAGAACGGGTGGCAGGCTGAGCAGACCTCAACATGCAGGTCTTTGGCCATCGTCGAGCGCGTCTGCCATTTGTTTCCGCAGCTGCAAGCCACTGATATTTCAATATATTCCGGGTGTACATCGGCTTTCATGGCGATATCCTGAGCGTGGTGCCCGCGAGAATGCGGGAAACCGGCGATTATGGCGAAATTCGGTTGTTACGGCAAGGCCCTTATGCGCGAAGTTTTTTTACCAGGAATAACCGGTAAAAGTTGCTGATAGGGGGTGTCCGGGGTTTATTGCGCAACCAACGCCGTTATTTCTCCGCCCAGGACCAGGGATTTGCCGTAAGCCGCATCAACCTGATCGAAAGTCGAGCTGACGAAACTGCGGTAGCCGTGGGCGCTGTGCTGGATGAAATACACTTTTCCGGGTTCAGTGATGAGATTGATGGCGCCGCTGTCCCCGGCCATCCCGTGCAGGCGGTGCTTTCCGGCGTGAACTTCAATGCGCATATAAGTACCGCGGTAGGTTGAGCCGATCATCATGTCATCCAGCGCAACCGGGGCAATGTAGCCGGGATCAAGGGCATGACGTGCGAGGTAAATAACCGCTTTGCCGGGAATTGCCTCAAAGCGCTTCGCGGCTGCGTCTTCAGGAGGAGGGGGCAGTTGTGCGCAGCCAGCGGACAACAGGGTGATGAATGCAATCAGAAGAAGTCTGTTCATGGCGTGGCTCCAAGCAAATTGTTGAATGGAACGCTCCCGTGTCTAGCCTACACCGGGAATGTGCAAGCTGCCCTTCAGTGATGGCAGCAAAAGGCTAACAGGTGGGCTTGGCTGGTCATTCCGTCACATCATTGCGACAAGCGTTCGGAATTTTATCTCAGCAGAGCATGAAAGTACTGCAGATTCAGGCCGCTACGCGACTTCAGATGCTCAAGCCAGCTTGCGCCGGCGTGGCTCTATGACACGGATTAGCCGCGTCGCATCGAATCAAAGAAATCCGCGTTGTTCTTGGTCGCGCGAACCTTGTCGAGCAGGAATTCGGTTGCTTCCAGTTCGTCCATCGGATACAGCAGTTTTCGCAGCACCCAGATTTTCTGCAGCACGTCTTTCGGTACCAGCAACTCTTCGCGACGCGTGCCGGAGCGGTTGACGTTGATCGCAGGGAAAATGCGCTTTTCATACATGCGCCGGTCAAGATGGATTTCCATATTGCCGGTGCCCTTGAATTCTTCGTAGATCACGTCGTCCATGCGCGAACCGGTGTCGATCAGCGCGGTGGCGAGAATGGTCAGGCTGCCGCCTTCCTCGACATTGCGTGCAGCGCCGAAGAAACGCTTCGGGCGTTGCAGTGCGTTGGCGTCGACGCCGCCAGTCAGCACCTTGCCGGATGCCGGCACCACGGTGTTGTAGGCGCGGGCGAGGCGGGTGATCGAATCGAGCAGGATCACCACGTCTTTTTTGTGCTCAACCAGGCGCTTGGCTTTTTCAATCACCATTTCGGCGACCTGTACGTGGCGGCTGGCGGGTTCGTCAAAAGTCGATGACAGGACTTCGCCCTTCACCGAACGCTGCATTTCCGTAACTTCTTCCGGCCGTTCGTCGATCAGCAGAACGATCAACACAACTTCAGGATGATTGGAGGTGATGGCGTGGGCAATATGCTGCATCAGCACAGTTTTGCCGGCCTTTGGCGGTGACACGATCAGGCCGCGCTGGCCTTTGCCGATGGGGGCGATGATGTCGATGATGCGGCCGGTGAAGTTTTCCTCGGCCTTGATGTCGCGTTCGAGCTTGAGGTGTTCGGTCGGGTGATACGGCGTCAGATTCTCGAACAGGATCTTGTGCTTGGAATTCTCGGGAGAGTCGTCGTTGACCTTGTCGACTTTCACGAGTGCAAAATAACGTTCGCCTTCCTTCGGCGTGCGGATTTCGCCTTCAATGGTGTCGCCGGTGTGCAGATTGAAGCGGCGGATCTGCGAGGGCGAGACATAAATGTCGTCGGTGCCGGCCAGATACGAGGTATCCGGGGAGCGCAGGAAGCCGAAACCATCGGGCAGCACTTCAAGTGTGCCGCCTCCGAAGATGGATTCCCCTTTCTTTGCCTGGTTTTTAAGCAGCGCAAAGATCAGTTCCTGCTTGCGCAGTCGGTTGGCGCCGTCGATCTCGTTCTTGACGGCCATATCGACGAGTTCGCCGACGTGGAGATTTTTTAGATCGGATAAATGCATGGACTTCGGGCGCTGATCGCGGAAGAAACTAGGAAAGAAACAGGGAAATTTAAGAAGGGAAGGGCAGTGCTGCGTGAATCTGTGCCAACGCCTGAATTATCTTTTGGTATTCGACCCGCTGATTCTGCGACGGGCGGTGTAACAGGCGTTGGCGAAGGGTATAGCGTTCAGATATGGCTGTCAATAAACGCGGTCAACTGTGATTTGGATAATGCGCCGACCTTGGTCGCTTCGACAGAGCCGTTCTTGAACAGCATCAGGGTCGGGATGCCGCGAATGCCGTATTTCGGCGGTGTGGCCTGGTTGTCGTCGATGTTCAGTTTTGCGACTTTCAGGCGGCCGGAGTATTCACGGGCGACTTCATCGAGTATCGGGGCAATCATCTTGCAGGGGCCGCACCACTCTGCCCAATAGTCCACCAGCACCGGGGTCGCAGATTGCAGTACCTCGGGATCAAAGGAATCATCGGTTACGTGATGAATATGCTCACTCATGTTGGTCCTGCCTTGTCGGATATGGAAAGAATTCAGCTGCGGGGCCGCAGCAAGGAATGGAGAACCCATGCTATCCAAAAACCCCGCATTTGGGAAGCCGCGCACCGCTTTGGGGCGTTGTGCTTGCCGCCCTTCATCATCTGGTAAAATGGGGCCTCACGCATCCATTTCAAGACCGGTTATTCAGGAAATTCCATGACTTACGTTGTTACTGAGTCCTGCATCAAGTGCAAATATTCCGATTGTGTCGATGTCTGCCCCGTGGACTGTTTTCGCGAAGGGCCGAATATGCTGGTCATCGATCCCGATGAGTGTATCGACTGCACCTTGTGCGTCGCCGAATGTCCGGTTGAGGCGATTTTTGCTGAAGATGACGTGCCCGATGATCAGCGTGAATTCACTGCCTTGAATGCCGAACTGGCCAAGGTGTGGAAGCCGATCATCGAGAAAAAAGATGCGCCGGCCGATGCCGATGAGTGGGCCAAGGTCAAAGAGAAGAAGCATCTGATCGAGAAGTAACGGCGCGCCCAGCGCCTTTGTTGCGGCAGGTTTATCATTCCTGCCCATGCCAGCCGCTGCAGAATTTCCAAGAATTTCCCACGCTGACGTCTTTGTCCGGCTGACGCAGTCGCCGGCAGGACGCGTTTGCGTCGTCACGCCCAATCACCGCCTTTCCCTCTCACTGCAGCGCGAGTTCGGCGAATGCCAGGCGATGCGCGGTGAATTACTTTGGGAGTCGGCTGACATACTGCCGTGGAGCGCGTTTCTCGAGCGTGCCAGCGAAGATGTGCGTTATTCCGATATCGCTCCATTGCCCCTCGTGCTGACTGCGGCGCAGTCGCAAGCCTTGTGGGAAAACCTGATGCGTGCGTCACCGACTGGCGAAGCGCTACTGGCGGTTGCCGATGCTGCACGTCTCGCGCATGAGGCCTGGCAGCTTTCGCGCATCTGGCGGTTGGAACCGCTTCTGCGTGATGCTGCGCTGAATGAAGACGGCAAGGCATTCCAGGACTGGGCGCCACGCTACGAGCGCAGATTGCATCGCAGTGGCCTGATGGATGCTGTGCAACTGGCAGATCGCATCCTGCCGCTGATGAAAGAAGGCCGAATCCGCAAGCCGCAGACATTGCTGGCTTACGGATTCGACAGTTTTACGCCGCAGCAGGCAGACTTTCTCGGCGGATTGCAGGAGTCAGGCAGCGAGATATTGCTCGCCGCCCCGTCAAAACGCGCTGGGCACGTTTTGCGCATGCCCTGTGCTGATGGCGAGCAGGAAATTCGTCGTGCCGCGGCATGGGCCCGTTCACGGCTGGAGGCGGGACATACGCGCATCGGCATCGTAGTGCCTGATCTGGCCGCGCGCCGTGCCGCAGTCGTGCGTCTGTTCAGTGCTGCCATGGCTCCGGATTACGCTTTGCCTGATGTGCCGGGGCGCGTGCTGCCTTTCAATCTGTCGCTGGGCGTTCCGCTTGCGAACTATCCTCTGGTCAACACCGCGATGTTGCTGCTCGAACTTGCGGGCAGAGAGATCGAGTTTGAGCGCGCCAGCCGCGTACTGCGCTCGCCGTTTATCACCGGTGCGGAAACCGAACGATCAGGCCGCGCCTTATTGGACATCGAGTTGCGTCGCCGTGCAGACCCGTCGCTGACGCTGGAACAACTGCAGAATCTGGCCGCAAGGCAGGATGTGGTTTGTCCGCAACTCGCGCGGCTACTGACAGAGTTCGCCGAATTTCGCAGAAACCGTCTCTTCGGCACGCAGGCGCCATCGCAATGGGCGAGGGCGTTTTCGGAGGCGCTGGGGGTTGCCGGATTCCCCGGTGAACGCGCGCTGGATTCTCCTGAATATCAGACCCTGAAACGCTGGCACGAAGTGTTGGCCGGATTTGCGGCTCTGGATTGCGTGGTGCCGCGCATGGCTTATGCGGAAGCGCTGTCGCGTTTGCGGCGGATGGCGGTTGAAACACTGTTCCAGCCGGAAACACCGGATGTGCCGGTCCAGATACTCGGTGTGCTCGAAACGTCAGGACTGACTTTCGACTGTCTGTGGGTCATGGGACTCGACGATGAACACTGGCCCCCGCCGCAACGCCCGAACCCGTTTTTGCCGCTCCCCGTTCAGCGCGCCGCGGGTTTGCCGCAATGTTCTCCAGCCGATGCGCTTGCGGCGGCACGCGGCATTACCGAACGCTGGTCCGCCGCGGCTGAAGAGGTGGTGTTGAGCTATCCGCTGCAGGAAGATGATCGAGAATTGCGGCCCAGCGCATTGATTGCGCGAATCACGGAAGCGGCTCCGGAGATCACTTCTTATCCGGATTTCCGCAGTGCAGTCCACGAACTTAAATGCGTTGAGCGTTTGGTCGATGATCGGTTGCCGTCGCTGGTCGAAGGCCAGGTCACCGGTGGCGGCACAGGGTTGCTCAAGGATCAGGCCGCCTGTCCTTTCCGCGCGGGCGCCAAGCACCGCCTGCATGCCGACGCGCCTGAAGTGCCGCACACCGGCCTCAATGCACTGGAACGCGGCAATCTGGTGCATAACGTTCTGGCCAGGGTCTGGGACGAATTGCGCAGCAGCGATGCGCTACGCACGATCAACGCTGATTCACTGGAAGTATTGCTGGGCAAAGCCGCGGACATCGCTATGGAACGCATTCAGCGCGATCGGCCGACAGCCCTGTCGGGTCGTTTCGCAGAGATCGAAAAGCGGCGTCTGATAGGTCTGGCGCGCGCCTGGCTGGATGAAGACCGCAAACGCGATGCATTCACCGTCATTGCCGTCGAGGACAAGCGCGGCATGGCCATCGGCGGACTCCAACTCAATGTGCGGCTTGACCGTGTCGACGAAACCGCCGATGGTCGCCGTATTGTCATCGACTACAAAACCGGAAATGCAAGTGCCGCGGAAATGCTCGGCGAACGGCCTGAAGAACCGCAGTTGCCTTTGTATCTGCTGACTGCGGAGCCCGATGCTGCCGCGGTGGCATTTGCGCGGGTGCGCACCGGCAGGACGGCTTATGTCGGGCTGGCTCGCGACGGCGACTTGTTGCCAGGCGTCAAGGCGCATGTCGAGACCAAACACAGCGAGCAGTATCCGGCGTGGGCGGATCTGGTTGCTGCCTGGCGCAAGGATCTGGAGCGCATTGCTTTACAGTTTGCCGAAGGCGTTTCGACTGTGGATCCCAAACGGTATCCGCAGACCTGCCAGTTCTGCGACCAGCAGCCGTTCTGCCGCATCCGCGAACGCATGGGCGAACCCGTCACTGACGAGGAGGGCGGCGAATGACAGCAGTCATACCCGATCTCGCACAGCGCCGCGAGGCGCTGGATCCGCAGCGCTCATTCATTGTCCAGGCGCCGGCAGGTTCAGGTAAAACCGAACTGCTGATCCAGCGTTATCTGTTGCTGCTCGCGCGCGTGAATCATGCTGAAGAAATCATCGCGGTTACTTTCACCAAAAAGGCCGCAGGTGAAATGCGCGAGCGCGTGCTGCAGGCGCTTGCGGATGCGCAGGCGGGCAAAAGGCCCGAAAGCCCGCATGAAGAATTGACGCTGAAGCTTGCCGCGGCCGCATTGCAGCGCGATCAAGAATCCGGATGGCACCTCATCGACAATCCGGCGCAGCTGCGCATCCAGACCATCGACGCCCTGTGTGCGGGGTTGACACGACAGATGCCGGTGCTGTCACAGTTCGGCGCCCAGCCGGACAGCACTGAAGACGCTGAATTACTGTATCGGCAGGCGGCGCAGGCGACAATTGCGCTGGTCAATGAGTCCGGAACAGTCGCGGCCCATGTCGAGAACCTATTGGCTCATCTCGACAATGATATTGCGCGGGCGGAGGATCTGCTGGTCGACATGCTGGCGCGCCGTGATCATTGGCTGCGCCTGATACTTCATGGCCACGAACGCAGCAAACTCGAGTCGGCACTGGAGCATGCGCGAGCGTCAGCGCTGGAGCGAATGCGTGAAGCAATACCGCAACCGCTGGCACCCGAAATGCGCGCATTGGCGGATTATCTATTCGGCAATCTGGGGCTGGGCAGTTTTGCTGATGATGTCGAAGCCTGGGCCGCGCTGGCCGGTGCATTTCTCACGGCTGACGGCTCGTGGCGTAAACGGCTGACCAAAAACGAAGGGTTTCCCGCAGGCAAGGAAGCGCAGCCGTGGAAGGAACGCGCGCTGGCTCTTTTTCCCGCACTTGATGTCCATGCCGACGCCCGTGACGCGCTGCAAGAAATGCGGCGTGTGCCGCCGGCACAGTACAACGATAGCCAGTGGCAGGTGCTGGACGCCATCCTGCGCCTGCTGCAGCAGGCGGTCGGGCAGCTGAAGTTGGTGTTCCAGTCGCGCCGGCAGGTGGATTTCACCGAAGTTGCGCAACGTGCGCTGCTGGCGCTGGGGACTGACGATGCACCCACTGATCTGATGCTGGCGCTCGATTACCGCATCCATCATCTGCTGATCGACGAGTTTCAGGATACCTCGATCAGTCAGTACGAACTGGTGGAACGGCTGACCGCCGGCTGGCTGCCCGATGACGGACGCACAGTGTTTGTGGTCGGTGATCCGATGCAATCGATTTATCGTTTTCGAGAAGCCGAGGTCGGCCTGTTTTTACGTGCACGAGCCGAAGGCATTGCCGGGGTCGAACTGCATCCGATCGCACTGACATCCAATTTCAGATCGCAATCGGGTATCGTCGAATGGGTCAATGCCGCATTTGCGCGCATCCTGCCGGCGACGGAGAACATGGTATCCGGCGCAGTCCCGTACACCGCATCCGTCCCGACCCGGACTGCATTGGCCGGCACCGCAGTCCATGTACATCCCTTGTTTGATGACGATGGTTTGGCTGAAGCGCGGCAAGTCACGGACATTGTTCTCGCTGCACGCGCGGCAGATCCCGAGAACAGGGTGGCCATCCTCACGCGTACCCGGGGGCATCTGCGTGAAATCGTTCCCGCACTCAAAGCGGCAGGCCTGCGCTTCCGTGCAATTGATATCGAACCATTGGGCCAGCGTCCTGTCGTCCAGGATCTGCTGGCGCTGACCCGTGCGCTGGCGCATCCGGGTGACCGGCTGGCCTGGTTTGCGGTACTGCGCGCGCCGTGGTGCGGACTGACGCTGGCTGACCTGCATGCTCTGGCCGGGGACAAGGCCGAACGGACATTATGGGATGCGTTGCTAGACGATCAGTGCATCGCGCGGCTTTCACAGGACGGTCGGGCGCGCGCCTCGCGCGTGTGCGCAGCCCTGGCGCCGGGGCTGCTGCAGCGCCGGCGTGCGCCGCTGCGCGAACAGGTGGCGGGGGCGTGGTTTGCACTGGGTGGTCCGGCCTGTATCGAGTATGAAACCGATCTGGAAGATGCTGAGGTTTTTTTTCGCTATCTCGATCAGCATGAAGAAGCCCGCGAACTGCCGGATCGCGCCGCGTTTGAAGCAGGACTCGGTCAACTCTATGCGTTGGCCGACGTCGAAGCTGACGACTCGCTGCAGATCATGACCATCCACAAGGCCAAGGGGCTGGAGTTCGACGTTGTGATTGTGCCGGGACTCGATCGGCCGCCGCGCAACGACGACAAGAAGCTGTTCCTGTGGACCGAGCAACCCGATGTGCATGATGCGACCGAATTGCTGCTGGCACCAATCAATGCCACGGGTGACGATGGCGATGCCATTTATCAGTGGATTGCACGGTTTCATGCCGAGAAACAGGCGCTGGAGGACGGACGCCTGTTGTATGTCGCCGCTACACGGGCCAAGCGGCAGTTGCATCTGCTCGGCGGTGTGCGTGTGGTCGACGATGATGGCGGCGGCAGAGCTGTGAAAGCGCCGTCGTCGCGTTCATTGCTCGGCAAACTGTGGCCGGTGATTACACCGCACTACGACAATGCGTTGCAGGCCTTGCCGCTGAATGTTGGGCGCACTGCTGTACAAGCGACTGTGATCGACCAGACGTTGCGCCGCTTGCCTGCAGGGTGGGTACTCCCCGATGCGCCGCCGGCTGTTGTGTGGGCGGCACCACCCGATCCGGCCCGTGCCCAGGATGAACTGGAGTTTTCCTGGGCTGGAGAAACGGCGCGCCACATCGGCAACGTCGTGCATCGCTGGCTGCAGCGTATTGCCGACGAAGGCGGCGTCGGATGGGATGCTGCACGCATTCATGCGCTTGGACCGGCGATCAGGCATGCACTGACGGCGCAGGGGGTTGGCGAGCAGGCGCTTGCGGATGCTGCCGCACGTGCAACGCAGGCTTTGGTCCACTGTGTCAGCGACGAACGCGGACGCTGGGTGATGACGGCGCATGAACAGGCCCGGTCCGAATTGCGGCTTACCGGTATTGTCGAGGGCCGGCAAATCAATGTCGTGATTGACCGCACCTTTGTTGATGAAGAAGGCGTGCGCTGGATTATCGATTACAAGACCAGCAGGCATGAGGGTGGCGATATCGCTGCTTTTATCGATAACGAGCGTGAACGTTATCGCAGCCAGCTGGAACGTTATGCGCGGCTGATGCAGGCCGGCTGTGCCCCCCAAGGGGACTTGCTTCGCAGCGAGCTGCGCATCCGTCTGGGGCTTTATTTTCCGCTGCTCGGCGGCTGGCGCGAATGGGGTTACGAAGCGCATTGAAATGCCGGCGGTTGCGGCAGCAGTGGATAACAATTAGCATCAACCTCCCCTGCACTATCTGCAGTGAAATTCCCAAAAATAATTCGAGGAGCATGATGATGATCAACAGGATATTTTTATCAGGAGGCTTGGTGCTGCTGGCGGCGGTGTCGCTGCAGCTTGCACCCGCTACTGCCCAGGCACAGAGCAAGTTTCCCGAGCGCACCTTGCGTCTGGTCGTGCCTTTTGCGCCAGGTGGCGTCAATGACATCATCGGCCGGCGCTGGGCGCAGGACATGTCGCGCCTGCTGGGGCAGAGCATCATTGTCGAGAACCGTGCCGGCGCATCGGGCGCCATCGGTTCCCAGGAAGTCGCGCGTGCGAAACCCGACGGCTACACGATGCTGATTGCCAACACCACCACACATGTGCTGAGTCCTCTGGGCAATCCGAAACTCGGCTATGACCCGCTCAAGGATTTCAGCGCATTGGGCATCATCACGCTGGTGCCGACCGGCGTTGCGGTGCATCCTTCGATGCCGACGCGGACGCTGAAGGAGCTTGCCGCATTTGCGAAGAAGAATCCCTCCAAGCTGTCCTTCGGATCCGCAGGCACCGGTAGCATCACGCACTTGACCGGCGAACTGTTCAAGAAGATCAATGGCGATCTGAAGATCGTGCATGTGCCCTACAAGGGCGCCGGTCCCGGGCTGACGGATCTCGTCGCCGGCCACATTCCGATGTACACACCGACGATCAGTTCGGCACCGCTTGAATATCACAAGCAGGGGCGCATCCGCATGCTGGCGATCTGTTCCGAAGAGCGGCTGACGGCCGTGCCCGATGTGCCGACCGCAACGCAGGCGGGTATGCCGGAACTGGTGGTGCAGGCGTTCAACGCGATTTTCCTGCCGCCGAATACGCCGCGTCCGGTCGTTGATACCCTGGCGCAGGCCAATCAGAAAGTGCTCGCATCATCCGACATGCAGGAATTCCTGCGCAAGGCCGGCGCCGAAGCGGTGACCACTTCATCGCCGGAACGTGCGACGCAGTTCATCCAGAAAGAGTTGAAGCGCTGGGCGCCGATCGTGCGAGAGACCAGTGCCGAGTAATTTGATTGGTCCGGAAATTGACCCGGGCAAGCCGAGTTCATTTAACTTATTGATTATATTGGATAATTTATGAAATCCTGCTGGATCGTCACCAAGGATCACAAGAACGTCCTCGAATTCCGCGATGTGCCGCAGCCGCAGCCCAAGGCCGGCGAGATCGTCATCAAGGTGCATGCGACAGCGCTCAACCGGGGCGAACTGTTTGTCGGTGGTGTCGTGCATGGCGGCCCCGAGAAACTCGGCGGCGGCGAAGCGTCCGGTGTCGTGCATGCCATCGGTGAAGGCGTGACTGGCGTCAAGGTCGGTGATGCGGTGTTCGGTCGCGTACGCGGCGGTTTTGCAGAATATGCCGTGATGGATATTGCGCAGATGATGCCCAAGCCGGCGCATCTGTCGTGGGAGGAGGCTGCAGCAATCCCGATCAGTTTCATCACTGCTTGGGAAATGATTTACCAGTTCGGCAAGCTGCAGAAGGGGGAAACCGTTTTAATTATGGGTGTGTCTTCGGGTGCGGGTATGGCGAGCATCCAGTTGGCGAAACTGATCGGTGCACGTTCCATCGGCACCTCCGGTTCGCAGGAGAAGATCGACAAGCTCAAAACCACCGGTCTTGATTTTGGCATTGTCACGCGCAAGCCGGACTTTGCCGACAAGGTCAAGGAGCTCAATGGCGGCAAAGGCATTGATCTGGTGATCAACGGTGTTGGCGGTTCGGTATTTGCCGAATGCATGCGCACGCTGGGCTTCCGCGGCCGTCTTGCCACGGTTGGTTATGTCGACAACGTCTTCAAGGCGGAAATCGACCTCAATGCCGTGCATGCATGGCGCCTGGAAGTATTCGGGGTTTCCAATGCGCATCTTTCGGCGGCGGGCAAGGCCGAGGCTGCCCGTGGCTTCAAACACGACGTGCTGCCGGCGATCATGGATGGACGCATCAAGCCGCTGATCGACAGCATTTACAGTTTCGACGAACTGCCCGCTGCGAAGGCGCGCATGGATGCCAGCGCGATGGTGGGCAAGATTGCGGTGAAGATCGGCTGACAGTAGGTCTGCTGCGGCAGCGCGACAACATTACCCGCGAGTAATACCAACTAAAACCCGTTCATACCCGGTGAGTGCCGGTGTGAACGGGTTTTTTGTTGCGGCGTACGACCTTAGTTTGCCTTGGCGCCCGAGGCTTTCACGACGGCCGCCCATTTGGGAATTTCCGTTTCAATCAGCTTGCGGAATTCCTCGGGCGTTCCGGGGTTGGTGTCGACGCCGGAGGCAGCAAGCCGGCTTTTCACATCCTGCTGCGCCAGCGAATCCAGCGCGGCCTTGCTCAACGTTGCCGCAATCGGCGCAGGAATGCCTGCAGGACCGACGATGCCGTACCACGCCACCGCGGCGTACCCCGGCAGGCCTGCCTCCGAGATGGTCGGTACATCCGGCATCGACGGAATGCGCGCGGGCGATGTCACGCCCAGTCCGCGCAGGCGCCCGGCCTTCATGTACGGTATGGCCGATGAAACGCTGGCGAACTGGAGGTCGGTCTGGCCCGAGATCAGCGCAGTCAGCGCCTCTGCCGCGCCCTTGTAAGCCACGTGTATGGTTTTTACGCCGGCCATGCTGTTGAACAGCTCCGCCGACAGATGCACCGAAGTGCCTGCGCCGGAGGTGCTGTAGTTCAGCATGCCCGGTTTGGATTTTGCCAATGCGATCAGTTCCTTCACTGATTTAGCCGGCACGGTCGGATTCAGCACCAGCACGTTTGGACTGTCGCCGACGCGTGCGATCAGCGTGAAGCTGTTCAGCGGGTGGTAATTCAGTTTTGAATACAGGCTGTAGTTGATGGCCTGCGTGCCGATGGTGCCCATGAAAATCGTGTAACCGTCGGGCGGGCTTTTTGCCGTCAGTTCGGCCGCGATGTTGCCCCCGGCGCCGGCGCGGTTATCGATCACCAGCGGCTGGCCGAGGCGTTCGCGCAGCGCCGGCTCCATCGCGCGGGCGATCACGTCCGCCGCACTGCCGACCGTAAACGGGATCAGCATGCGTACTGCGCGGTTCGGGAAATTCTGCGCCACAGCCATGTTTGAACAGCACAAGCCCAAGGCGAGCGTTACTCCGGCACGCAACAAGTTCATATCTCCTCCAGAGATTAATTTGTTGTGCAGACTAGCATGCGGTAAAGAATTTTTGCACGCGATCCGCGGGCGTCATCTATGATCAGGATCAAAGCGCAAGTGCAGTCCAGGGTTTTTAATGCGCCAGTATGTGCTGAATAACAATCACCCCGCATTGCATCTGAAGGAGTCAGGCATGAAGAAATCCATGGGCTATGCCATTCTGGCATTGGCTGTTTGTCCCGCCGTTTCATTTGCGCAGCAGCAGAAAGTCACGCCGCCGGTCGCTGTTTACTGGATGAGTATTGATACCAGCAGCGGCCTGCCGATGGGCGGCATGGGTGGTGGCGGCATGTCGGCAATGGACATGGGCCGCATGATGCTAGGCGGCGGCATGGACGGCGGACCCAATCGAACGATGCTGCTGGAACTGGGTTCGCAGCGCAGCGCCAGCGGGTCACCGGCGGCGGCGCATGAGATTCCTGCCGGTCTGAAAATGGGAGCGCAGCTGCTGCTGGAAACACCGCAGCAGGCGCGACGTCCGGAGCCGCGTGAAGACGGGGTGCCCGAGAACTTTGAAAAACCGCGCGGTCGCATGCTGATTTTCTGGGGCTGCGGTGAACAGGCGGGGCCGGGGCAGCCGTACGTCATTGATTTTGCGCGCATGGCGCAGGGCGAAATGCCGCAGGGGCTGATCAGCCGCCGCGTCAATGTGCAGCGCGGTCCGTCCGTTTCGCGCAGCCGCACTTATGGCGACTGGCCGAACCCGCGCGACAGCCAGCGCGTACCGGGTGATGCCAGCCTGCTCGGTGATCACCAGGTCAGGGGCAACTATTCGCCCGATATCAAATTCACACTCGCCGACAAGTACGAATTCATGGAAGCTGTAAACCTGTCGCAGGCGAGGTCCGGCGGCGGCGTCAGGATGTCATGGAACAGTGTTGCCAACGCGCACGGTTATTTCGCGTCAGCAATGGGCGGCAAGGAGGGCACCGAAGATGTGGTGTTCTGGAGTTCCAGCAACAGCCGCGAGTTCGGTGATCAACTGATGACCTGGCTGCCGCCGCGCGAAGTGGCGCGGCTGGTCAAGGAACGTGTGGTGTTGCCTGCATCAACCACCGAATGCGTGGTGCCGGCGCAGTTTGTTGCAGCGGCGCCTGCAGCTTTCGTGCGCTTTATTGCCTACGGTGAGGAAGCCAACTTCGTGCATCCGCCGCGGCCGCAGGATCCCAAGGTGGAATGGAAGCAGGAGTGGGCGGCCAAGGTGCGCCTGAAGTCCACCGTGTCTGCAATGCTCGGAGAAGAAGGCATGGGCGGCGGATCGCGGTCACGCGGCAGCCGTGCTGCTGAAGGTGATAGCGTGCAGTCCGGCGGCAGCACATCGCAAAGCCGCGGTCAGGCTCCGGTTGATCCCGTGCAGGAAGGTGTGAAGGAAGGCGTGAAGGCGCTGAAGGGCCTGTTCGGTCTGTAGCAAGCTGCGCCTGATATCAATTTGCATCCTTACATCATCACCCTGCCGCCATTGACATCCAGCACCACGCCGTTGATGTAGGCGGCGGCATCCGAGGCGAGAAACAGCATCGCCTGCGCGTGATCCTCGGGCACCGCCAGCCGGCGCAGCGGCACCTGTGACGCGATGCGTTCGATGTCGGCTTCGGTGCGCAACGCTGCGACGCGAGGCGTCAGCGTGGTGATCGGTGCAACAGCATTTGCCGTGATGTTGTCCGGGCCCAGCTGAAACGCGAGGAAACGCGTCAACTGCGTCACGCCGGCCTTGGCGGCGCCATAGGCCGGTGAAGAAGCTGCGTGCACCGTGCGCCCCGAAATCGACGACACATTGATGATGCGTCCCGCTTTGGATTTTTTCAGGTGCGGAATCGCCATCTTGCAGATCAGGAACACGCTGCGCAGGTTCAGTGTCACCGTACGGTCCCATTCGTCGATGGGCATGTCTTCCACGGTGGCCAGCCGGCCGTAACCGCCGGCGCAGTTGATGACAATGTCGATGCCGTCGAACGCCTGCATGATGCCGGCAATGCACTGTTCAACCGACGCGGCATCGGTGATGTCGGTTTTGAACAACTGTGCGGTACCGCCGCCCTGGCCGATAGCATCCGCGACTTTTTTGCCGTTGTCCGCATCAATGTCGACAATCGCGACTTTGCAGCCCTGCTGAGCAAATCGCCGCGCGGTTTCCGCGCCGATGCCTTGCGCTGCGCCGGTAATCAGTGCGACGCGGCCTTTCAATTCGGGATAACTGGCCATCAGGGTTTCTCCTCGTTGTCCGCAGCGACGGCTGTGCTGCGGTTGATCCATGATCCGCAGCCCATGATCGCGGCGCAGGTCCAGAAAATAGTGGCGACGCCGCCCACGGCTGCGCCGACGATGCCGAACGCCGGTGGCACGAACACGTGCGCGCCGTAACTGACGGCGAGGCGCATCGAAATCGCTTCTGCCGAACGGCCGGGTGGCCCGGCGTTGAAGGACAGAATCATCGACAGCGGCTGGCCGCAACCGAGCCCGAGGCCCAGCACAAACGCGCTGGCTGCAAGGAGCGGCGCACTGGTCGTCAGCGGGAAGGCCATGAACGCCACACCTGAGATGATGAAGGCGCCGGCGAGCATCGCGCGTTCGCCGTAACGTTTGGTGATCGGCGGTATGAACAGCCGCGTGACAAAGGCCGCGGCGCCAAATGCACCCATGATCAGGCCGATGGTTGTCGCCGAGAATTGCAGGCTGTGGCCGTAGATCGGCATATAGAGGTTGAACAGATCAAGGCCGGTCATCACTGCGGCATTCGACAGCAGCGCATTGCGCATCGCGGGCAGCGCGAGCAGGTCTTTCATGTTGCGTGGCGCCTGTGTGCCGCTGCTGGCCACGACAGTGGATGGAAACAGGTTGCGCTTGAAGGCCACGGTCAGACCGCAGAACGCCGGAATGATTGCGATCAGCAGGAAGGTCGGCAGGTGCGTCACCGAGTCGATGGCGAGCCCGACGGCAATCGGCCCGATCACCGATCCGACCGATTCACCGAGACTGTAATAACTGAAACTCCTGGTGCGTGTTTCCGCCGTAGACAGCACGCCGACCAGATTCTGCGTCGCTACAACCCACAACATGCTGGTGAAGCCCCACAGCGGTGCAACCAGGTACAGCGTGGTCAGTGACGGGAAAAAATACGGAATCGCCAGACTGACGGTGTAAGTGCCCAGCCCCCAGTAGATCAGTAGTCGGTTGTCAAAGCGGTCAGCAAGACGGCCGGCGGCGATCGCCAGCAGGAAGGGGAAGATTCCGTAAAGGGCAAACAGGATGCCGGTTTCAAACGGGCCTGCGCCGAGATCTACGGCATACAGCGTCATCAGGATGCGGCTGCCCTTCATCGTGATGAAGGCAATGCTGATGAGGACGAGGAGCAGGGCGAGCGGCATGTTTCCGCCCGATTATAACGGCCGCAGGCGCAGCCTTGCCCCGCACCGGTCGCGCAATCCGCGCAACCGGACGCCGGTGTTGCTGTAGCGCTGCTTTATTGCGCAGCGCGTCCGCTTTTTGGAATCAGTTCGCGGATTTCAGGTGCCGTGGATCGGTCGCGTGCTGCTGGTGATGCACAACCCAGCCCTTCATGGTCCGTGCGGCGCCGAGCATCAGGTCGGCCAGCGCTTCACCGCGCAGTAGCGCAGCTTCGGCGCGTATGCGATCAGCGGCGCTCAGATGGACGCGGGCCAGCAGTTCGGTGCTGCTGGGACTACAGGGGACTTCATTGCTTGTGGTTTTCATGGCAGACTCCTTTATAGTGCTTCGCAGTAAAAGCATCACGACCTATAATGTTATATAAATCAATATGATGCGATAACTATTAGAGCATCCATTTGTTTCAATGTTGCGACGCAATAACTGTTAATTTTTCAACCGCAGCATCAGAAAATTTGCGTGTTCTGCATCAATGCGGTGTTTTTGGGCGAAATCCGTGCATCGTCGAGGTCTTTGCGCGCAAAGAGGCCCGGCAATGCCAGGATGTAGTGCCGTTTCCCGGGCTGCGGCATCATGCGGTGCATGAACGGTTATCCCGAACTCGACACCATCCGCGGCTGGATCGAAGCCGCGCAGCGCATCGTCGTACTCACCGGCGCGGGCATTTCCACTGATTCCGGCATTCCGGATTTCCGCGGGCCGCAAGGCGTGTGGACGCTCAACCCCAAGGCCGAGCGTATGTCGGACATCCGTTATTACACGACCGATCCCGAAGTGCGCCGCCTGTCGTGGCAGTCACGCCTCGCACATCCGGCGTGGACTGCCGAGCCCAACGCCGGCCATCGCGCGCTAGTCGCGCTGGAGCAACGAGGACAACTGCATGCGCTGATCACCCAGAACATTGACGGCCTGCACCAGCGCGCCGGCATGTCCGCAGAGAAAGTGATTGAAGTACACGGCACACTGCACCGGGCGATGTGCCTGTCCTGCGGCTGGCGCGGCCCGATGCAGCAGACGCTGGACCGCGTGCGCGCCGGCGAAGAAGACCCGCAATGCCTGGAATGTAGCGGCCTGCTTAAAAGCGACACCATCTCTTTCGGCCAGCAGTTGATCCCGCAAGTGATCGAACGCGCGATGACGGTTGCCGGCGAAGGCGACCTGTTCATCGCTATCGGCAGCACACTGCAGGTTTATCCGGTCGCAGCCGCAGTACCCAAATCCCTCGATGCCGGCGCGCGGCTGGTGATTGTCAATGCGGCGCCGACGCAATTTGATGAGGTAGCGGATGCGGTGGTCAGGATGCCGATCGGGGAGGTGTTGCCGCGGATCTGCGGAGTGGATGGCCCAGGTTAATGAGGGTAATTACATGAATACACTCAGTGCAATGTCTCTTTGCGGGTTACTGCTTGCAGCGATGTCTGCGACGGCGCAGCAAAAAACGCCGACCGAAGCGCAATGCCGCGAAATGGTGAATGGCATGCTGCAGTCGATGAAATCGGCACCGATGCGGACGGAGCGGGACAGGCAGGGTGCGCGCGACGTGACGGATCGAGCGGAGAAAATTGTCAGGGACAACCGTTCGCGCGGGGCCAGTGAGTGCGACTCGTGGCGTGCCGTCGGGGATCTTGTGGCGAGGCAGTAGCCACGCAGGGCGTGCAAGCCGAAAAGCGGCGCTACCGGCTCTGCGCGGATTTACGCAAATAAAAAATCGGCGCACCGTTTCCGATGCGCCGTTTTTTTGTTTGAAAGAACCGTTACTTCTTTTTCACTGCTTTTTTCACGGCCGTCTTTTTGACGGCGACTTTCTTCTTCACTGCCACCTTCTTCTTTGCTGCGACTTTCTGTTTCTCCAGCTTGCCAATGGTGAATGTGATGACGCGTTGTGGTTTGGCCGGCGCCATGCCTTTGGTCAGCACGCCGCGTAGCCAGCCCCATGCGGCCGGTGCCCATACGCGTTCATTTTTCGCTGCGATATGGCCGTCATCCGCATAGACGCGGGCGACGCGGCCGTCGGCCGGGCCCGACTCCAATAACATATAGAGGTTGCCGATGGGTGTCAGGTGGTCGATTTTGCCGTTGACCAGATACATCGGCATGGTCAGATTCTTCAGCAGATCCTGGTCTTTCAGTGACCAACGCAGGAATTCCTTGCGTTGTTCTTCCTCGGTGATTTCTTTCAACGGTGGCCTCGTGCCGCGCGGGCCGAACCAGTTGGTCTTGGCGCGTTCATAAGCGGCCTCGCGCCATTCGGCACGTTCTTCCGGCGTACCCCAATAGCCGACGCCGCCGGGGGCGCAGGAAATCACACCCTTGATGCGTGCATCGTGCGCGGCGAGGCGGATCACCCACAACCCGCCGCGGCTGACGCCAAAAGCACCGAGGCGGTTGCCGTCGATGGCGGGGTGTTTCTGCAGTTCGTCCAGCGCGGCCTGCCACGCGACAATCGATTCCGGCGCATGGGGGAAAGTGGTTTCACCGGTGCCGGGGGCATCAACGACCAGTGCCGCCATGCCCTGTGCCAGCGCGCCTTCCGCGTATTTCTCGCGGTCTTCCTTGTACATGTCGGCGCCGCACATCACCAGCACCGCAGGCACCTTGCTGGTTTTTGATGCGCCCTTGGGCAGGCGCAGGAAGCCGGTGGCCTTCATGCCGTTTTTGGTGACGACAACGGTTTCCGGCGGATCGGGCAGCAGCGCAGCCGATTTGTTGTAGCAGCGCAGGTAGTCCTCGTAGGACTGCGCCTTGATCGGGCTCATGGTTGGCGGGCAGATCGACGAGCCGGACCAGTATGGCGAAGGGAAGCGCGCGAGGCTGTAATAGGTTTTCGCCTGAATATAGGCGGTGCGCGCACCGGCCTTGTCCTTGCGCGAAAGCAGGGCGTCGCCTTTCTTTTCGTATTCGGCGCCGACTGCGCTCCATACCGGCACCCAGTCTTCGTCTTCAGTGCTTTTGATTTTGGCGACGGTATTGATCAGCAGTTGCATGTCGTCGATCAGATTGAACCAGCGGCGGTAGAAACCGCCGATGGCGACGACAAACGGATCCTCGCCCGAGCCCATCGGCAACGATGCAAGGATGGCAGCTTTGTCTTTGGTGTTCTGGCCTGCGTTCATGTACTCCCCCAATGGATTGCCTGGAAATTTTTGAATATTCGCGACATACGCGAGGCCGTTATTCTGGCGCACGGCCAAATTGGGCGCTATGACATCCCGATGATCCAGCAGGATGTGTCGGGATTCTTTGGTGGGGAAATAATAACTATTTGATAATAAAGTAATTTATTTGCATAAAAGTTGGGGTGTCGCAACATGCGGACGGTACTGCACAAGGCTTCCCCGATAGCCTCCGCTTGAGCCACAATGCCCCCTTCATCTGGAGGAGATGACATGTCCCTGGTATCGCGCTCGACCGCGCCGGCCTATTGCCTGCGCGCTGCTGCTGCATCGTTTGTGCTTGCCGCGGTTTCGTTCATTTCGTTTGCCGCGCCTGCTTTTGCTGCATATCCCGAGCGGCCGATCCGCATCATCGTGCCGTTCCCACCCGGTGGAGCTTCGGATGTCATCGCCCGCATGTTTGCCGATAAATTCGCGCAAAGCTGGGGCGTCACAGCCGTAGTCGACAATCGTACCGGCGCCTCCGGCATCATCGGCACTGATATCGTGGCCAAGGCCACGGGCGATGGTTACACGCTGGGCATGGTTGCGCTGAGCTTTGCAATCAATCCGTCGATTCACAAGCTGCCATACGATTCGGACCGCGATTTCACCTTCGTGACTATCGCCGCATCGAACCCGCTGGTGCTGGTCAGCAATCCCCAGTTCCAGGCAAAGTCAGTGAAGGAACTGATCGATATGGCCAAGGCCAAGCCCGATGGCGTGAGTTTTGCGTCCAGCGGCACTGGCACGTCCCCGCATATGAGTGCCGAGTTGTTCAAGCTGATGACGGGCGTGAAGATGCTGCATGTCCCGTACAAAGGCAGCACAGCGGCGCACCCCGACCTGTTTGCCGGCCGGGTCAATGTCATGTTCGATACGCTGATTGCGACACTGCCGCACATCAAGGGCGGTCGCCTGAAGGTTCTCGGCATCACCTCAAAGACGCGTTCGGCGGAACTGCCGGATGTGGCGCCGATTGCTGACTCCGTGCCCGGTTATGAATCGACGTCATGGGTGGTGATGATGGGGCCGGCGAAAATTCCGGCGCCCGTCGTCGAGAAGCTGAATGCGGAATCGGTGCGCCTGCTGGGCCAGGCCGATGTCAAGGAACGAATTGCCCGTCTGGGGGCCGTGCCGGTGGGCAACAGCTCGACGGAAGCGCGCAAGTTCATACACGCCGAGCTGGCGAAATGGAGCAAGACGGTCAAGGCTGCCGGCATCACCAGCGGTCAATAGGCAATCACTACCAACGATCAGCAGTACCAACAAGCAGTGGGGAGGGCTGACCATGCGCTTCAAGGCTGTGTTTCCGATGTACCAAGGCGTGCTGCTGGCAGCGTCTCTGCTGCTTTCGGCGTCCGTGCAGGCCGCGTATCCCGATCGTCCGGTACGCATGATCGTGCCGCAGGCGGTCGGAGCGTCGACGGACAACGTTGCGCGTATTGTCGCCACCGAACTGGCGCGCGAACTGGGCCAGCAGGTGGTTGTCGACAACCGGCCGGGCGGGGCGCTGCAGCTCGGCATGGAACTGACGGCGAAATCCACGCCTGACGGTTACACCATCGGTTATGCGCCAATCGGCGCGCTGGCGATCGGCCCCCACCTCGTGTCGAAGCGCACGGTTGATGCGCAGCGCGAACTGGCGCCGGTGGGCCAGACGATCACCGGACACATGATGGTGCTGGCGAGCACGAAGTCGCCGTTCCGCAACATGCGCGAAGTGATCGATTATGCGAAACAGAATCCCGGCAAGCTGTTCAATGCGTCCTCCAGTAACGGTTCGCCCGGGCATATCGGATTCGAATTGCTGAAAAACATGACCGGCGTGCAGATCGTGCATGTGCCTTACAAGGGCGGTCCGGCGGCGATCGCTGATCTGATGTCCGGACAGGTGCAATTGATGATGGAAGGGCTCAATTCTGCGAGCGGCCACGTCAAGGCCGGCCGCGTGCGTGGCCTTGCGGTTACCGGCGCCAAACGTTCGCCGGTATTTCCTGATGTCCCGACCCTGATTGAATCCGGTGTCGCCGGTTACGAAGCCACCACATGGCATGGCGTGGTGGTGCCGGCGGGCACGCCTCGCGCCATTGTTACCACGCTCAATGCCAATCTCAACCGGGCGGTGAATTCCAGGGCGGCGACCGAGCGCATTCTGGCGCTGGGCTCCGAACCGCTGACCGGTACGCCGGAGGCGTTCTGGGCGCTGGTGCGCAGCGATTCAGCGAAATGGGCGGAAGTGATCCGCAGGGCCGGCGCAAAGATCGACTGATTGATCCGGTAAGGTGATTCGTGGCAACAACAACATCAAGCCCTGATCACAAGGGCATTCTGAAGAGGAGAACGACATGAAAAACGCTGCACGCATCATCATGACGGCTGTGTTGCTCGTGGCCGGGGTAGTCCAGGCCCAGAACTATCCGGGTAACCGGCCGGTGCGCATACTTGTCGGCTACGCGCCGGGCGGCGGCGTCGATACTACTGCGCGGATGATGGCACAGGCGCTGGGTGAGCTGTGGGGCGGCAACGTATTGGTGGAAAACCGCCCCGGTGCTGCGGGCAACATTGCAACGGAGGCAACCGCGAAAGCGCCTCCCGACGGTTACACGATGGTGTTGTGCAACATCGGTTCTCATTCCATCACGCCTGCGCGTTTTGCCAAACGTTTGACTTACGACCCGATAGGTGATTTCGCGTTTCCGGTCAAGATCGGCGGCGTGCCTAACATCTTCATGGTGCACCCGTCCCTGCCGATCAAGTCGTTGCAACAGTACATCGACTACGCACGCAAGAATCCGGGCAAGCTCAATTACGGCTCTTCGGGTGTGGGTGCATCGCCGCATCTGTCGATTGAATTGCTGAAATCGATGACCAAGATCGATATCGTGCACGTGGCGTACAAGGGCGCTGCACTGGCGCTGGCCGATGCGATGAGCGGTCACATGGAATCTTCTGTGGGAAATCTTGCCGGTGCGCCGCTGGCGGCAGTCAAGGCGGGACGGGTGCGCGCGCTGGGTGTGACTTCGGCAGTCCGCAGTGCGCAATTGCCCGACGTGCCGACGTTTGCTGAATCCGGCGTTTCCGGCTATGACGTTACCGGATGGTATGGCCTGTGCACACAGTCGAAAGTGCCGCAGCCGATATTGGCCAAGCTGCATGCTGATGGTGCAAAAGTGCTGGCGGGTCCGCTGAAAAAGCGGTTGGAAGACCAGGGTGTTACGGTGGAGCAAGCCTCGCCCGAGCAGTTCGCCGCGCATGTGAAAAGCGAAATCGCAAAATGGACCAAAGTGGTGATCGAATCGAAGCTTGAAGGGGATTGACCCAATTTTGTGCTGCCGTATCTTGCGAGAGCGCGAAGGCTGAGGCAGCACAGTTGTCTGTGTCCAAAACGGAAATTGGTGCGCACAACGGATTTACTGATGCATCATCAGCGTTTATTTTTTTTTCGATGCCGTGGAGGCAGTTCCAACGATTGGTCAGCTTGCGGAAGAGTCCACGGCGGCGGATCAAACAGGCCAGCCAAAAAATCCATGAAAACGCGTAGCTTGGGCGCGAGCCGCTGTTGTTGGCGGTAAACGACAGAAATCGTATATCCGCCTGCCTTGTAGTCTTTCAGGGTTTCTACAAGTTCACCACGCTCAAGATAGGGCTGCGCATAGCATTCGGGTACCTGGATCAGGCCGTAGCCGGCCCGTGAAGCCTCAATCAACATTCCAATGCGGTTGACGACCATCGTGCTGTTGATTGTCATTTGACGCACGGTTTGTCCGTTCATCACGCGCCATTCGCGCACACGGCCCGTGCGCGGGCGACGGTATGCGATGCAGGTGTGGTTGCGAAGTTCCTCAGGCGATTGGGGCTCTCCATTCGCGGCGAAATAGTCCGGCGCTGCGCAGATTGTGTAGCGCGTGGTTGCAAGTTGCCGTACGGCAAGGCTGGAATCCTGCAACTCGCCAGTCTGAACCGAAACGTCTAGTCCGTCTTCGATGGAATGCGAGACGTAATCCATGCACACGACTTCGATCGCGAGCCCCGGGTTATCACGCATGAAACGGGGAAGGCTGGGCACAATCCACATGCGGCCCAGTGTAAGCGGCAGCCTTACGCGCAAACGCCCAACCACCGCTCGCGCGGCGCGGCTAACCAATACTTCTGCCTCAGCGAGTTCAGCGGTGATTTGCTTGCAGCGGGCATAGAACTCTGCGCCTTCTGGCGTCGTACTGAGCCCGCGCGTGGTGCGAATCAGCAGGCGTCCGGAGAGCTGTTTTTCCAGGCGACTGATCGTGCTGCTCACCGCTGCGGTGCTGACGCCCAGCGCCCGCGCAGCGCCGCTCAGGGTGCCATGTTCGACCACGCGCAGGAAGACGAGGATGCCGTGCAGCCGGTCCATGCAGGTCTCACTGTTAAGGTTGATCTTAACAGTGATTGTAGGGCCTGCCGCCTTATGCCGCCAGCAGCTTGTTTCTAGAATCAACCTACAAAAAAAGTGCGTGCGGAGGATCGGTTATTGCCGCACCCCATCTCCAACCGGAAAAGGAACCCAACTCATGTCTACGGTGCTTACCGAAGCCCCTGCCGCAAGGTCGGCGTCAAAAAAGCAGCCCTTCGTGCTGAAGGGGGTGATGCAAGCCCCCGTGACCCCGCTGCATGAAGACTTCAGCGTGGATTACGATGGTCTGGAGAAAATGGTCAATTTCCATGTGGTCAATGGAGCGCCGGCCATCGCATGGCCGCATCACAAGGCGGAGTCGCCGAATCTCACGATGGAGGAGCGCAAGAAAGGCGCTGAAGTGTTGATTAAAACCGTCGCGCGCCGCGTGCCGGTCTCTATTTTTGTCGGTAGCCTGTCTGAAGAAGACTCACTGGATCTCACGCGCCATGCCGAGAAGGCAGGTGCTGACATGCTGCTTACCATCTCGCCATACTGCCGCCGGCCAACGCAGGAGGAGATCTTCCAGTCGATCGTGCGGATCGGCGAGTATACGGAACTGCCAGTACTCACCTACAACTCACCCTGGCGCAATGGTGAGGGGGTGGACTTCACCAGCGAACTCGTTGCGCGGCTGATCGAACGGCTGCCGAACTACGCCGGAATGAAGGATGCCAGCTTCCACAGCGAGAAATTTACTGAAATATCCCGCGTCGCGCTGCGCATGCGGCCCGGATTTTCGATCATCATGGGTCTTGAGCATCTTCTTGCGTCTTATCCGCTTGGGGCCTGTGGATCGTTTTCTTCGTGCGGCGCTATCGCCCCCAATCTGTGTAACCGTTTTTTTGCCGCTCTTGAGGCAAATGACTGGGATACTGCCCGTACCTGCCAGTACAAGATCACCAAGCTCTACCGTCTGTTCAAGGACCAGTATCCCTCGTCGCTGAAGGGCGCCATGATTTCGATGGGGCGCAACGCGGGCCCGATCAGGCTGCCGCTGCCGACCGCATCGAAGGAACGTGTCGAATTCCTGTGCCGCCAGCTGGAAGAGCTGGATGTCATCAATACCGAGCCGCATGGCTGGTAATTTTAAATAAAAGGATTCCGCCATGAGCACATTCAAGCCCGGCCTGGTCCATGTTCCGGTAACGCCGTTCAAGGCCGACCAGAGCATCGATTACGACTTGTACGCCAAAGTTATCGAATTTCATCTGAAAAACGGCGCAGATTCTCTGGCCGTGCCGATGCAACAGGCGGAAGACGTCAGCCTCAGAGAAACTGAATTACGCCAGATCATCGACTTCGCGATCAAGCAGGTCAAAGGACGAGTGCCTGTTATCGCGCACGTCAGTGATCCGGGCACCGGTATTGCTGTGGAGCGGGCGCGTTTTGCAGAAAAAGCAGGTGCATCCGCTATTGCGTCTCACCCCCCTTATTTCTGGCACCCGAAGCCTTCCATGGTCGTCGAGCATCTGGTGCAAATCGGTTCCGCAACACACTTGCCATTTTTCATCTGTACGCCGCTCGTGGAAGATGCAGGCACGCACCTCACCGGCGAAATCGTAATGGATGTCATCAAGCGCCTAGACAATATCGCCGGGTTGGTTGACAGCAGCATGCGCTTCGTCTTTATGGCGGAAACAATTTCCCTCGGCCGCGAAGTCCGTCCGGATTTTCAGTTGTTGTCGGGGACAGATTTCATGGTTCCCAATGCGGCGGTGGGCGGCACGGGCGCTTTTTCGCCGTTGTCCAGTGTCGCACCGAAACTTGCGCGGCAGCTCTATGAGCTATGTACGAAACAACAGCTCGTTCAGGCGCGGGCTTTACAAGAGGACATGGCCGAACTGCACCATCTTGTGAAGCAGGGCGGACGCGCCGGCTTAAAGACCGCCATGCGTGCCATGGGGCGCGAATGTGGTGATCCGAGGTTGCCCGGACTGAGTCTGGGCGAGCCCGTGATGAGTCAGCTTGCTGCTCGGGTTGCCGCGTGCTCTTATCTGAGCGCCGAACCCCGTGGCTGGTAAGCGTAACTGCTACGTGGGCATGGGAAGGCCGGTGATGGCTGCCATGCACACGCCTGCCGGTGTCTCGTTCACCGCGGATCACCGGACATCGGGGTTGTGACCATGACTGCAATACTTGATTTCGCTTCGATGGACGGCCTCATTTCGATGTCGGACGCAATCGATCTACTTGAAAAGACGATGGTTCACGAAGCGAGCGGCAATACATCGGTTTCTCCCAAATTCATATCCGAGTTCGATGGCGGCGCGATGCGCGCGCTTTTCGCCGCCGACAGCGATGCCGGGTACTGTGCGTTAAAGGCTTATCACAACATCAACGGAATCGGTGCGCGCTACGTCGTTCTGCTGTACAGCCTGAAAAGCGGCGAATTGTTGGCCATGCTCGATGGGCGGCTGATTACCGATTTGCGGACGGGTGCGGCGAGCGGGGTCGCAGCGCGCCACGTGCCGTTGCCGGGAAAGGTGACCGTGGGGCTCGTCGGTTCGGGCAATCAGGCGCGTACGCAACTTGAAAGTCTTGCAGCGGTCTACGACATCGCTTCGGCGGCGGTATACAGCCCGACGGCCGAAAATCGTGAGGCTTTTGCTGCCGAGATGTCGCTGAAATTGGGTTTCCCGATCACTCCCATGGGCTCGGCAGAGGACGCTGTCAGGGGAAGGCAGGTGGTGGCAACGGCGAGCAAGGCGCGGGACGCTGAACCGGTGGTGCGTGCCGAATGGCTCAAGGACTGCCGGCTGCTTTGCGCGGTCGGTAATACGCGGCGCCAGTTTGCCGAAGTGGACGTGGACTGCTTTCGCAAAGCAGGTATCGTTATCGTCGATTCTGCACACGCTTTGGAAGAGGCAGGTGAATTGCGGCAGGCTACTGCAGTCGGCGCGCTTCCCGCGACAAAGTGCGCGACGCTCGCTGAGATTGTTACGGGCTCCAAGCCCATACCACCCGCGGGGCTAGTTGTCTTCAAGTCGGTTGGCATGGCGCTGCAGGATCTTGCGCTTGCCGCACATTATTACGAAAGGCTTTCTTGCCGGCCCAGTACCGTCATGGCGCCCGAGGTGGCAAGCTTGCGTGATCCTGTAAAGGTATTGGCCGGCGTGCAGTAAGTGTTGCCCAAACGGGTGTGCCAGTGCTCAAAGTGTGCTGATGAATTGCAGCAAGAATAAAAATAAATTTTCTATTGTTCGACCTTGAGGAGAATAAGATGAAATTCAAATTTGGTTATTTCCAAACCATTTCGTTATTAGTTGTGGCCGGGGTACTCGCCGTGAGCCAGGCGATGGCTGCTGAAGGAGGATGGCAACCGCAAAGTTCTGTCGAAATCGTGGTGCCGACAGGTGCAGGGGGTGAAAACGATCGAGTGGCGCGTTCCATCCAGAGAATTCTCGAGCAGAAGAAGTTGGTGACGACCCCGGTTGTGGTCGTGAACAAGGCGGGTGGAAACCAGGTTCTTGCGACCGCTTACGTTGCCAAAA
>CAMAYE010000021.1 GCA_945862135.1 Bordetella parapertussis | reverse complement strand
GTCGTACACGGCGATTTTCCGGTCCTTGCCGGCGGCCTTGTCCATGCCAAAGGCGAGCGCGGCCGCGGTCGGCTCGTTGATGATGCGCTTGACGTCGAGGCCCGCGATGCGGCCCGCATCCTTGGTGGCCTGGCGCTGCGAATCGTTGAAGTACGCGGGCACCGTGATCACCGCTTCGGTGACGGGCTCACCGAGATAATCCTCGGCGGTCTTTTTCATCTTGATCAAGACCTGTGCGGAGACTTCCTGCGAGGCGATTTTTTTGCCGCGCACTTCCACCCAGGCGTCGCCGTTGTCGGCCTTGACGATCTTGTAGGGCATCAGGTCGATGTCCTTCTGCACTTCTTTTTCTTCGAAGCGCCGGCCGATCAGGCGTTTGACGGCGTAGAGGGTGTTTTTCGGATTGGTCACCGCCTGGCGTTTGCCCGGTGCGCCGGTGAGGATCTCGCCATCATCCATATAGGCGACGATCGACGGCGTGGTGCGCGCGCCCTCGGAGTTTTCAATAACCTTCGGCTGGCCGTTTTCCATCACGGCCACGCAGGAGTTGGTGGTGCCCAGGTCGATACCAATGATCTTGCCCATGTCTATTACCTCTTAGCTGTAAATTTTGTTGCGCCGGGTGGTCGGTAAATTATTGATGCTGCTGAACAATTGATCGATCACTGTGCCGGCTGTCTTGTTTTGTAATCTGGGGTCGTTACCGTGGTTTTCAAGCTTCCGGGGCTTTGGCGACGACGACCATCGCCGGACGGATGATCCGGTCATGCAGCACATAACCCTTCTGCAAAACGCTGATCACGGTGTTTGGGGCGGCGTCCGACGGAACCATGCTGATCGCCTGATGGCGGTGCGGATCGAATTTTTCACCGACCGGATTGACCTCGACGACCTTGTGTTTTTCGAAGGCCGAAGAGAGCTGCTTCAGCGTCAGTTCGGCGCCACTTTTCAGGGTTTCGACATTGGCAGTTTCAACGGCCAAAGCGGCTTCGAGGCTGTCCTTGACTGCAAGCAGTTCCGCTGCAAAATTTTCAACAGCGTATTTGTGCGCGTTGGCGACATCGCTAGCCGCGCGCTTGCGGATATTTTCGGTCTCGGCCTTGGCGCGCAGCCAGGCATCGTGGTGCTCCTGAGCATCGAGTTCAGCCTTGCGCAGCAACTCCTCGGGTGAGGGCATGGTTTCCGGCGCCGGCTTGGCGTCGGCGGCGGTGTTTTCTGTGTTCTGGTCCGGTGATTCCTGCGTCATGGCGTGTTTGCAGTGTGGTTATGAGTAAGCTCACACCATGTTGGGCTGTCCTTGGGGATTTCAAGGGTATTGCGGGAAATTTATAAGTATTTGTTTTTATTATTATTTTTAAGATGACGGATCGGACTTACGCCGGTGATGCCCGGGCAGGGCGGTGTTGTGGGTCTTATGACTTCGCGCCGAGCTGGAGGGCACGGTCTTTGGCGGCATTCAGGCTTTCCGGAGTTGCGCTGCTGTTCCAGCCCAGCAGGTTTTTCAGCGAGATGTCGGTCAGTGCGTGCAGCCAGTCGTCGCGTTCGTTGAGGCAGGGAATGTAGTGGAGTTCCTTGCCGCCGTGGGTGAGGAAGTCGCCTTTGGCTTCAATGGCGATTTCTTCCAGTGTTTCCAGGCAGTCGCTGACAAAACCCGGGCAAGCGACGTCGACGCGGCCGGTTTTCTTTTTGGCGAGGTCTTTGATCACTTCCGAGGTGTAGGGCTTCAGCCATTCGGCGCGGCCGAAGCGGGACTGGAAGGTGACGGAATAGAAGTCGGGCTTGAGGCCAATCTGTTCGGCGATCAGCCGGCCGGTCTTCAGGCATTCGCAGTGATAGGGATCGCCGAGGTCCAGCGTGCGCCGCGGTACGCCGTGGAAGCTCAACACCAGATGGTCGCCGCGGCCGTGTTTGAACCAGTAGTCGTTGATCGCCTGTGCCGATGCTTTGATATAGCCTTCATCGTCGTGGAAATGTTTGACGGTGCGCAGCGCCGGCTGGTTGCGCATCGCGCCGATGGCGGCAAACGCTTCCTGGAATACCGTGGCGGTGGTGCTGGCCGAATACTGCGGATACAGCGGCAGCAACAGGATGCGGTCGCAGCCTTGCGCTTTCAGAGCTTCCATTTTCGAACGAATGGAAGGATTGCCGTAGCGCATCGCGTAGTCGACGATATGGGGCTGTTTCAGGCGTTCTCCGAGATAGCCGCGAAGCATCGTGGCCTGGCGTTCGGTATGCACTTTCAGCGGTGAGCCGTCCTTGGTCCAGACCTGCGCGTAACGTTCTGCTGAAGCCTTGGGGCGCGTGGTCAGGATGAACAGGTTGAGGATCAGCCACCAGACCGGGCGCGGGATTTCGACGACATACGGATCGGACAGGAATTCACGCAGATAGGTGCGTACCGCGGCGGGGGTTGCCGCTTCCGGCGAGCCGAGGTTGATGATCAGCACGCCGATTTTCGGGGTGCTGCCGTGCGCGTAGGGCGGTTCTTTGGGGAAACCCATGACAATAACTTTAAAGGTTGGCGGAAACGGAGATGATGGGCCAGGCCGGCCGGTCAGCGCTGGGTCAGTGCACTGCTCAGCAGCTTTGCTGTGATGTCGACGATCGGGATCACCCGCTCATAGGCCATTCGCGTGGGGCCAATGACGCCGACGGTGCCGACGATCTTGCCGTCCACTTCATAGGGCGCGGTGACGACGCTGCATTCGTCCAGTGGCTGCAGGCCGGCTTCGCCGCCAATAAAAATCTGCACGCCTTGGGCGCGGCTGGAGTGGTCGAGCAACTGCAGAAGCGTGGTGCGGTGTTCGAACAGGTTGAACAGGTCGCGCAGCTTGGTCATGTTCGAAGACAGGTCGTCGATGCCGAGCAGGTTGACTTCGCCCGAGATCACCACGTCCTCGGCGGATTCACTGACAGCCTGGTCGCCGGCGGCGAGCGCGGCAGCCATCAGCTGCGACATATGTTCCTGGACCTGTTTCAGTTCGGCATGCACGCGGCGGCGGATTTCATCGAAGCTGCAGCCGGCGTAGTTCTGGTTGAGGATATTCCCGGCCTCCACAAGTTCCGACGGCGTATAGGTTTTGTCAGTCTGGATGATCCGGTTCTGCACGTCGCCTTCCGCGGTGACCAGGATCAGCAGGATGCGTTTTTCCGCCAGCTTGAGGAATTCGATGTGACGGAAACCGCTGCTACGGCGCGGCGTGACAACAACGCCGGCAAAACGCGTCAGGTCCGAAAGTACATGCGAAGCGGATGCCACCAGCTTCTGCGTGTTGTTGACTTGCAGTTGGCCCTCGAGCTGGTTGATCTCGATGCGGTCCAGCGGCTTGACGGTGAGTAGTGTGTCGACAAAAAAGCGGTAGCCGCGCGGCGTCGGGATGCGGCCGGCAGAGGTGTGCGGGCTGGCAATGAAGCCCATGTCCTCCAGATCAGCCATCACGTTGCGGATACTGGCGGGTGAAAGGTCGAGGCCGGAATATTTGGACAGCGCACGCGAACCCACTGGCTGGCCGTCGGCGATGTAACGCTCCACCAGGGTTTTCAGCAACAGTTGCGCGCGTTCGTTCAGCGCATGAAATTCTTGAGCCATAAATTCATTTTACACAAAAAGTTCATTCGGCCAGCACTCATTGGGTGTGAGCGCCAATGCTTTGTTTTAATTGGATTTGCGCGCTGCCGGCTGCGCGGGAATTGTGGTTTAATGCAGCCATGCCTGTTGCATTCCCCACGGTCGCGCTGATCGGCAAATACAAGACCCCGGAAGTTGCCGAGCCGGTGATGCGTCTCGCCCGCTTTCTTGAAACCCGCGGCGTCAAGGTGCTGCTCGACCGTCTCACTGCGGCGCATATCCAGAACTGTCCATATGACGTGCTGCTGCTGGAAGAATTGGGGCGCGAGGCGGATCTGGCGATTGTCATCGGCGGCGACGGCACCATGCTCAACATCGCGCGCACCTTTGCGCCGTATGACGTCGCGCTGGTCGGCATTAATCAGGGACGGCTCGGCTTCCTGACCGACATTTCGCTCGACACCATGTTCGAGACCATTACCGCAATTCTCGACGGGCAATTTGTCACCGAGGAGCGCATGTTGTTCGAATCCGAGGTCTGGAGCGGCAACAATGGTGGCCAGGAGCGCGTGTTTGAGGTTCTTGCCTTCAATGATGTGGTCGTGGCCAAGGGTTTCAAGGGCGGGCTCGTCGATATTGAAGTACGCATCGACGGTCAGTTCATTTACAACCAGCGTTCGGACGGCCTGATCGTTGCGACGCCTACCGGATCGACGGCCTATGCGCTGTCCTCGGGCGGGCCCATCGTGCATCCGTCGCTGTCAGTGATGTCGCTGGTGCCGGTATCCCCGCATACCTTGTCCAATCGGCCGATCGTGATCAGCGCGGACAGCGTGGTTGAAATCGTGGTGCGCAGTGCCGACGATCCGCGCGCCCATTTCGACAGCCATTCACATTTCGACCTGCGCGAGGGCGATCGAGTTGTCGTGCGTCGTTACCCGCATCAGATCAAACTGCTGCACCCCGTCGGCCACAGCTATTACGCAATGCTGCGTGAGAAGCTGCACTGGAACCGCGACTGAGCGCTGCTGGTTCAGCACAAGCCATGCTGCGTCGTCTGACCATTACCGATTTTGTCATCGTCGAGCGTCTGGAGCTTGAGTTCGGTTCCGGCTTCACGGTCCTTACCGGCGAGACCGGTGCCGGCAAATCCATTCTGATTGATGCACTTGCACTGACGTTGGGCGAGCGGGCCGAGCCGATTGCCGTGCGCCAGGGCGCGGCGCGCGCGGACATCACGGCCGAGTTCGATGTCGAAGGCAATCGGCAGTTGATCGCATGGCTCACAGACAGCGATCTGGCCGGTGATGAAGGTGTCTGCCTGTTGCGGCGTGTGGTTGAGTCGTCCGGACGTTCGCGTGGTTTTATCAATGGACACCAGGCCACTGCAGCGCAATTGCGTGAAGCTGCCGATTTTCTGATTGATATCCATGGTCAGCACCAGCATCAGTCGCTTAGCCGGCCGTCCACCCAGCGCGCGTTGACGGATGCCTTTGGCGGACTGGATGCGCAGGCGGAACTGGTGGCCGAAGCGTGGCGGACCTGGCAGAGGCGACGTGAGGAGCGTCTGGCCTTCGAGGGAAATGCTGCAGCCATCAATGCCGAACGCGAGCGCCTCGAGTGGCAGTTGCAGGATCTTGATGCGCTGAAGCTTGTGCCGGGCGAGTGGGCTGCCGTCGGCGCCGAGCACGGACGGCTTGCGCACGCTGCCAGCCTGATCGAGGCGGCACAGTCCGGTGTGGAAATCCTCTCGGAAGGCGACGGTGCGGCGCTGGATCAATTGAATGCAGTGCTTGCGCGCTTACGGCCATTGTTGTCGCACGATCCGAGGCTGAAGGAAATTCTCGATGCGCTTGAGCCCGCGCAAATCCAGTTACAGGAGGGCGCGAACGCATTGCGCCATTACAGCGAACGCACCGACCTTGATCCGCAGCGGCTGCGCGAGGTTGAACAACGCCTTGAGGTGCTGCATACCGCTGCGCGCAAATATCGCATTGAGCCGGATACGCTGCCGGAACTGGCTGAACATACGCGTCAGCGCCTCGCTGAACTCGGTGCCGGCGGGGATCCGGATACCTTGCGCCGCCGCGAGAGTGAGGCGGAGGCCGCCTATCGCGAAGTGGCGAAAAAACTGACCGCCGGTCGTCGCAAGGCTGCGAAAAAGCTCT
The DNA here is from genome assembly GCA_945862135.1 of Bordetella parapertussis. Lineage (GTDB taxonomy): Bacteria > Pseudomonadota > Gammaproteobacteria > Burkholderiales > SG8-41. The sequence goes on along the minus strand of CAMAYE010000021.1, from coordinate 22,504 downwards.
CCGAAGAGGTGACGGCGGGGATGCAGGAACTCGCCATGCAGGGCGGCGTTTTCGAGGTCAGTCTGGAAGCGCTCGATTCACCCGCGGCGCATGGCATGGAGCAGATTGAATTCCGCGTTGCCCCGCACCAGAGCATGACGCCGCAGCCTATTGCGAAAACGGCTTCCGGCGGTGAATTGTCGCGGCTGTCGCTGGCGATACAAACCGTGTTGTCGCGCGTGGCGAAGGTCCCAACGCTGATTTTCGACGAGGTGGATGTCGGCATCGGTGGCCGGGTCGCCGAAATCGTCGGTCGCATGCTGCGCGAGCTGGGTGCTCGACATCAGGTCATGTGTATCACGCACCTGCCCCAGGTGGCGGCATGTGCCGACCTTCAGTGGCAGGTCCGCAAGGACGGATCGGGGGGCAAACCGACTACGACGGTAAACCCGCTGGATGCAGATGGCCGGGCTGAGGAGATTGCCCGCATGCTTGGTGGCCTGAAAATCACCGAGACGACCCGCAGGCATGCCGTGGAGATGCTGCAGCATTCAGGGCGCAGCACTGGTGCGCGCAACAGGAAAGAGAGGAAGTGATGGCTGAAATCAAGGCGCTGGTGTTCGACGTGTTCGGCACCGTGGTTGACTGGCACGGTTCTGTTGCTCGGGAAGTGCGGGAGCTGGCCAGGGACAAGGGGCTGCGCATCAATGCGGTGAAGTTCGCGCGCGCCTGGCGCGGCGGTTACCGTCCGGCGATGGACCGCGTGCGCAGCGGCGAAGCGGCTTTTGCCAAGATCGACGTCATGCACCGTGCGATCCTGGATGACGTGCTGCAGCAGTTCAGTGTGACCACACTGACTGAGGCCGAGAAGTACCATCTCAACCGGGTCTGGCACCGGCTGAAGCCATGGCCCGACTCGGTGCGCGGCCTGAAGCGCCTGAAGTCGAGATTTGTCATTTCCACGCTGTCGAACGGCAATACCGGCTTGCTGGTCAACATGGCCAAAAACGGCGGACTGCCTTGGGACTGTGTGCTGTCTTCGGATACCTTCGGGCACTTCAAGCCGGACCCCGAGATGTACCTTGGTGCCGCCGACCGGCTGGACGTCCAACCTGAAGAATTGATGATGGTGGCTTCGCACAAGCACGACTTGCGTGCGGCTGCAAAGAGCGGGCTGAAAACGGCATTCATCCAGCGGCCACATGAATACGGTCGTAACAACAACCCGGACCTCGAACCCGAGCCGGAGTTTACGTTCAATGCCTCGAGTTTTCTGGATCTTGCAACCCAGTTGGGCTGCTGATCGGTTTGTGGACGGCGGGGCGGGGCGGTTGTTTCAGGTCGATGTTTTACGCGGACAGTTGGCGCGTATGCACTCGGCGTAGATGTGCAGCGAGTGGTCGCTGATGCGGAATCCGCGATCATTGGCCACTTTCTCCTGGCGTTTCTCGATTTCCGGGTCGTAGAACTCTTCAACGTGACCACATTGCACGCAGACCAGATGGTCGTGATGGCTGCCCTGGTTGAGCTCGTAAACCGCCTTGCCGGATTCGAAGTGGTGGCGAACCAGAAGTCCGGCCTGCTCAAACTGTGTCAGTACCCGGTAGACCGTTGCGAGGCCGGTGTCAGTGCCTTCTTCGACCAATTTCTTGTAGACGTCTTCGGCGGCAAGGTGGCGAACCGTGCTCTTCTCGAAGAGTTCGAGTATACGCAATCTCGGCAGGGTGGCCTTGAGGCCGATGGTTTTCAGGTGTTCCGGAGAACTCATCGCGCGTCCTGTGGTGAAGGGTGCGCTCATGCGCACTGGTTCTCGGCTATGATATCAGCAAAGCCTGCCATCGAATGAGCGGTAGGCAGGAAACGCGACACGACTAAATTCCAATGAGAACACTACTGATTACAATTTCGCTGATGCTGGGGGGATGCAACACTATGTCCCTGGTTCCGCTTAGGCCGCACAAGATCGACATCCAGCAGGGCAACTACGTGACTCAGGACATGGTCGCGAAACTCAAGCCAGGCATGTCGCGCAGCCAGGTCCGGTTTGCCCTCGGCACACCTCTGATCATCGACCCCTTCCGCAATGACCGCTGGGACTATTTCTACATGATGCACAAGGCCGGGGAACTCACCGAGCAGAGGGTGGTGACCATTGTTTTCAACGGAAATGAGTTGTTGAGAATCGAGGGTGACGTCGTGGCTGGCGGAACAGCGCAACCTGCCGATACAAAACCGGCAACCCCGCCGGCTGCTGCCACCGAAAAGAAATAGTCATGATCCAGAAACCAACCCGAATCGCAATCGCCGGCAGTGGTGGCCGCATGGGGCGCATGCTGATCGATGCCGTGGCGCAGGATGGCAATGCACAGCTTGCTGCTGCGCTGGAGATGACCGGAAGTCCGCAAATTGGCGTTGATGCAGGCGCACTGGCAGGTGCCTCGTGCGGTGTCATGATCAGCGACATGCCCGAGCAGGCGCTTGCAGGGTGCAATGTGCTGATCGATTTCACGCGGCCGGAAGGTACGCTGCAACATCTCGCCATCTGTCGGAAACTCAAGGTTGGAATGGTGATCGGCACCACTGGATTCAACGAAGCAGGAAAAAAAGCGATCGCTGACGCCGCTCAGGACATCGGTATTGTTTTTGCTCCGAATATGAGCGTGGGTGTCAATGTCACCCTGAAATTGCTGGAAATGGCGGCAAAAGCGCTTGGATCCGATCACGACATTGAAATCATTGAAGCGCATCACAAGCACAAGGTTGATGCACCGTCAGGCACTGCCTTGAAAATGGGGGAGGTAGTGGCTGGTGCGATGGGCAAAAAACTGTCCGATTGCGCAGTTTATGCGCGTGAAGGACACACCGGTGAGCGCAAGCCTGGCAGCATTGGTTTTGCCACCATTCGCGGCGGCGATATCGTTGGTGACCATACGGTCATGTTTGCCGGCGCTGGTGAGCGTGTCGAAATTACCCACCGTTCAGGCAACCGCGTCCACTACGCCCAAGGTGCGTTGCGAGCGGCCCATTTTCTGATGGCCAAACCCAGCGGTCTTTATGACATGTGGGATGTGCTGGGTTTGAAATAGGTGTTTTGCGCGTCAGAATTTTGCATTAAGTCGATGATTTACCGGGAAGGCGGGTTGCAAGGTTTGTAGGGTCTCCCGCCCTCGCGTATAATCCTGACTTCAAGAACAGCGGGACGGGCCCAAACCCCTCCCGCTTGTCGTATCAAACCCAATAAAATCAGGAGCTTGTTGTGTCATCGCGCACGCCCGCCATTCTCGTACTCAAGGATGGCACGGTATTTCGAGGCTCCGCGATCGGCGCCGAGGGTATCGTGGCCGGCGAAGTGGTGTTTAACACCGCGCTGACCGGTTACCAGGAAATCCTTACCGATCCGTCGTATTGCCGGCAGATCGTGACCCTGACCTATCCCCATATCGGAAACACCGGGGCCAATTCCGAAGACGTCGAGTCCGAAAAAGTTCAGGCCGCCGGCCTGGTCATCCGTGACCTGCCGCTGCGGTCTTCCAATTTCCGCGAAAACTGGAATCTCAGTGATTACCTGAAGCGCGAAAACATTATTGCCATTGCCGACATCGACACCCGCAAGTTGACGCGCCTTTTGCGCGACAAGGGCGCGCAGGACGGCTGCATCATGGCCGGCAGGATTGATGAGCAGGCAGCACTCAAGGCCGCGCGGGAGTTTCCCGGACTGGTCGGTATGGATCTGGCCAAAATCGTGTCCTGTGCCAAGTCTTACGAAACCGATGAGACTGAATGGAAGCTGGGCAGCGGTTACGGCAAACGCAGCGATGCGCGTTTCCATGTCGTTGCTTACGATTTCGGTGTCAAGCGCAACATCCTGCGCATGCTGGCCTCGCGAGGCTGCAAACTGACCGTGGTGCCGGCGCAGACGTCTGCGGACGATGTGATGAATCTGAAGCCTGATGGCGTGTTCCTGTCGAATGGTCCTGGCGATCCGGAGCCCTGCGACTATGCGGTACGTGCCATTAGTGAGTTTCTTGCCGTCGATCTGCCGGTATTCGGCATCTGCCTCGGGCACCAGCTGCTGGCGCTGGCCTGTGGTGCCAAGACCTTGAAAATGAAATTCGGTCATCACGGCGCTAACCACCCGGTGCAGGATCTCGAATCGAAGCGGGTAATGATCACCAGCCAGAACCACGGTTTTGCGGTGGACGCAGCAACACTGCCCGCCAATGCGCGGGTGACCCATGTTTCTCTGTTCGACGGAAGCCTTCAGGGTTTTGCGCTGACCGACAAGCCGGCGTTCTGTTTCCAGGGTCATCCCGAAGCGAGTCCCGGGCCGCATGACGTCGATTATCTGTTCGACCGGTTCGTGAAGTTGATGGAGCAGCGCTCGGCGCGGACGTAAATATGCCCAAACGTACAGACATCAAATCGGTACTTATCATCGGCGCCGGCCCGATCATCATCGGTCAGGCCTGCGAGTTCGATTATTCCGGCGCACAGGCCTGCAAGGCTCTGCGCGAAGAAGGTTATCGCGTCATCCTGGTCAATTCCAACCCGGCAACAATCATGACCGATCCGGTCATGGCGGATGCGACTTATATCGAGCCGGTGACCTGGCAGGTAGTGGAAAAAATCATCGCTGTCGAGCGGCCCGATGCGCTGCTGCCGACGATGGGCGGTCAGACGGCGCTGAACTGTGCACTCGACCTTGCCAAACACGGTGTGCTGGAAAAGTACGGCGTGGAAATGATTGGTGCTTCGAAGGAGGCCATCGACAAGGCTGAGGACCGCGAAAAATTCAAGAAGGCGATGGCGAAGATCGGCCTCGACAGTCCGCGTTCGGCACTGGCGCATAGCCTTGAAGAAGCGCTACAAGTGCAGGCTGTGGTCGGGTTTCCGACGATCATCCGGCCTTCGTTCACGCTGGGCGGCACCGGTGGCGGCATTGCCTACAACCGCGAGGAATTCGTTGCCATCATTGAACGCGGTCTTGATGCCAGTCCGACCAAAGAGGTGCTGGTCGAGGAATCGGTCATTGGCTGGAAAGAGTACGAGATGGAGGTCGTGCGCGACCGCAACGACAACTGCATCATCATCTGTTCGATCGAGAATTTCGACCCGATGGGGGTGCACACCGGTGATTCGATCACGGTGGCGCCGGCACAGACCTTGACCGACAAGGAATACCAGATCATGCGCAATGCCTCGATCGCGTGCCTGCGCGAGATCGGGGTCGAGACCGGCGGATCGAATGTGCAGTTCGGTATCAATCCGAAAGATGGCCGTATGGTCATCATCGAGATGAACCCGCGCGTGTCACGTTCTTCGGCGCTGGCATCAAAAGCAACGGGATTTCCGATCGCCAAGGTCGCCGCCAAGCTGGCCATTGGTTACACACTGGACGAGCTGCGCAACGAAATCACGGGCGGCTCGACGCCGGCGTCGTTCGAGCCGAGCATCGACTATGTCGTGACCAAGATCCCGCGTTTTGCCTTCGAGAAATTCCCCCCGGCTGCTGACCGTTTGACGACGCAGATGAAGTCGGTGGGGGAGGTGATGGCCATGGGCCGCACCATCCAGGAGTCGATGCAGAAAGCGCTGCGCGGTCTGGAAACGGGTGTTGACGGTTTCGACGAGAAGACGACCGACATTGATGCCATTGAAAACGAACTGGGTGATCCGGGTCCGGAGCGCATTTTTTACGTCGCTGACGCTTTCCGATGCGGCATGACTCTGGATGAAATCCATGGGTTTTCGCACATTGATCCGTGGTTCCTCGCTCAGATCGAGGACATCATCCGGCAGGAAAAAATGCTGGTTGGCCGCAGGCTGGAAGACATTGACGCTGCTGACATGCGCGGGCTGAAACGTGCGGGTTTTTCCGATCGCCGCCTGGCCAAGTTGCTGCTGGTGGAGCAGGACGCCCTGCGCGCGCATCGCCATGCGCTGGATGTGCGCCCGGTTTACAAGCGTGTCGATACCTGCGCTGCCGAATTCTCAACCAGCACCGCGTACATGTATTCGACGTACGAAGAAGACTGCGAGGCGCAGCCCACCGACCGCAAGAAGATCATGGTGCTCGGCGGCGGGCCCAACCGTATCGGTCAGGGCATCGAATTCGATTATTGCTGCGTGCACGCCGCACTGGCGCTGCGCGAAGACGGTTTCGAGACCATCATGGTCAACTGCAATCCGGAAACCGTGTCGACCGACTACGATACCTCCGACCGCTTGTATTTCGAACCGTTGACTCTCGAGGATGTTCTGGAAATCGTCGCCCTGGAGAAACCCGTAGGCGTGATCGTTCAGTTCGGTGGGCAGACGCCGTTGAAGCTGGCGCGCGACCTCGAAGCGAATGGCGTGCCGATCATCGGCACTTCGCCGGATTCGATTGATGTTGCCGAAGACCGCGAACGTTTCCAGAAGCTGTTGCACAAGTTGAAGCTCAAGCAGCCGCCCAATCGCACGGCACGCAGCGAATCAAGGGCGCTGGCTGCCGCCGCAGAGATCGGTTATCCGTTGGTGGTGCGTCCGTCTTATGTGCTGGGCGGTCGCGCGATGGAGATTGTTCACGAGCAGAGCGAACTCGAGCGTTACATGCGAGAGGCAATCAAGGTATCGAATGACTCGCCGGTGCTGCTGGACCGCTTTCTCAATGACGCTATCGAAGTTGATGTCGATGCCATCAGCGATGGCGGCGAGGTGATCATTGGCGGGGTAATGGAGCATATTGAGCAGGCCGGCGTACATTCCGGCGACTCAGCGTGTTCGTTGCCGCCATTCTCGCTTTCAGCAGAGTTGCAGCAAGAACTGCGAAGGCAGACCGTTGCGATGGCCAAAGCATTGAAGGTTAATGGCCTGATGAACGTACAGTTCGCCATCCAGAACGGACCGGAAGGTGATGTGGTCTATGTTCTTGAAGTGAATCCGCGGGCGTCGCGTACGGTGCCGTTTGTGTCCAAGGCGACCGGATTGCCACTGGCGAAAATTGCAGCACGCTGCATGGCGGGCCGTTCGCTGGCAGACCAGGGTGTCACGCACGAGATCGTGCCGCCGTATTATTCAGTCAAGGAAGCGGTGTTCCCGTTCATCAAGTTTCCGGGCGCTGACACCATTCTCGGTCCTGAGATGAAGTCGACCGGGGAGGTCATGGGGGTTGGCGAAACCTTTGCAGAGGCTTTCGTGAAATCCCAGCTTGGATCCGGGGAGCGCCTGCCGAAATCCGGCAAAGTATTCGTCAGTCTCCGGGATGCCGACAAGGAGCGCGTGCTGGATATTGCACGGGTGCTGACTGGCATGGGCTTTACTCTGGTGGCAACACATGGCACGGCGAAGGCGCTGGAAGCCGGTGGCCTTGCAGTTACACGCGTCAACAAGGTCGCCGAAGGCCGTCCGCATATTGTTGATATGATCAAAAATGGTGAAATCGTATTGATCATCAACACGGTCGAGGAAAAACGGTCGGCTATCCGTGATTCTTACTCGATCCGTCGCGCGGCGCTGCAGCAGCGCGTTACACTGTATACGACGCTTGCCGGTGCACGCGCTGCCGCTAATGGCATGGCGCAGGCGCGGGAACTTCAGGTTTATTCTGTACAAGACCTGCACAAGCGGCTGGTTGCCTGACGTCTGCTCGAAACAACCGGGGTAATCCCATGAATGCAAAAACACCATTGACTGTGCACGGCGCGGAATTGCTGCGTGCGGAATTACACGAACTGAAAACAGTGCAGCGCCCAGCGATTATTGCTGCCATTGCCGAGGCGCGTTCGCATGGCGATTTATCCGAGAACGCCGAATATTCCGCGGCAAAAGAGCGGCAAAGCTTCATAGAGGGCCGTATTGCCGAGGTGGAATCCAAAATTTCCAACGCACAAATTATTGATCCGGCGACGATCGATACTGACGGACGTTGCGTATTTGGTGCGACGGTCGAGCTTGAAGATATTACTTCTGGCGGCAAGGTGACTTACCAGATCGTTGGTGATGACGAGGCCGACATCAAGCTGGGGAAAATATCGATAAGTTCCCCGATCGCCCGTGCACTGATCGGGAAATACGAAGGTGACGTGGCCGAAGTTCAGGCCCCGGGTGGTGTGCGCGAATACGAAATTATCAATATCCGTTACGTGTGATGGGGCGTTTTGCCGAAGGCCTGCAGTCGATTGCAGCGACGCTATGGGTCGGTGCGATGTGGGGAATCGGTTACATCGTCGCCCCTGTACTGTTTTCCCGCCTTGGGGACCGCGCACTTGCAGGCCTGATTGCCGGAAAGCTTTTTTCACTGATTGCCTGGGTCGGCATCGCCTGCGCGATTTACCTTCTGCTGTTTCGCATTCTTCGTTCCGGCACCGGGGTGTTCAGGCAAGGCGTATTCTGGATCGTGCTGCTGATGCTGGCGCTGGTCTGTGCAGGGGAGTTTGGGGTGCAGCCGATTATGGCTGCGCTTAAGGAAGAGGCGCTGCCAAAGCAGGTCATGGAGTCTGTCCTGCGCGATCGCTTTGCGGCATGGCATGGCGTGTCAAGTGTGCTCTACATCATTCAGAGCCTGCTTGGCGCCGCGCTGGTCGTGCTGCTGGGTAGATCGAAGTAGGACTACCAAGGGGATGCAGATAGACCCCGGCGGCTTATTCCATCTGGAAGCTGCGTTTGGTGCGCCTTGGACCTTTGTCAGCACGCGAACGTCCCGATTTTTTTCTGGTGGCCGCGTCTTTTGCGGGGGCTTCCGGGCGCGGCCGGTAGATGACCAGAATTTTTCCGATATGCTGGACCAGGGCGGCGTCGAGTTTCGTGCTGATGTCGTCGATCATGGCGGCGCGTGCAACGCGATCATCGCCAAAAACACGGATCTTGATCAGCTCGTGACTTTTCAGACTGATATCGATTTCATGCAGCACCGACGGGGTGAGGCCGGCATCGCTGATCATTACGACGGGGTTCAGGGCGTGGGCCTTTGCCTTGAGTTCGCGGCGTTGTGCGGCATTCAGAGTCATCATGACCGAAGTTTAACAGGTCGGGCTGCATTCGCGGTTCGCGGCCCGGTGTGATCTGAATATGGCGAAAAACAAAACCAGTAAAGCCTGGATGCAGGAGCATGTCAGCGATCCATACGTGCGTAAGGCTCAGTCGGAAGGAATGCGCTCGCGAGCGGCGTACAAGCTGCAGCAACTCTCTGAGCGTGATCATCTGCTCAAGCCGGGCATGGTTGTGGTCGATCTGGGGTGCGCGCCCGGGGGATGGGCGCAGGTGGCGGGGCGTGTGGTGGGGACCGAGGGGCGCGTGGTCGGCGTTGATCTGCTGGAAATGCTGCCGGTGCCGGGTGTGCGCTTTGTGCAGGGCGATTTTGGCGATGATCAGGTGCTGGCGGAAGTCGAAAAATATCTGGAAGGCCGGGCTGTGGACCTTGTGCTTTCCGATATGGCGCCCAATATGAGCGGTGTGACCAGTGTGGATCAGGCGCGAAGTATCGGATTGGCGGAACTGGCGCTGGATTTTGCAGTCAACCATTTGAAACCACAGGGTAATTTTCTGGTCAAAGTGTTCCAGGGATCGGGCTTTGAAGAACTGGTGGCAGAAATACGCCGCCGCTTTGTCCAGGTCATGATTCGCAAGCCCGAAGCTTCACGCAGCCGTTCCAATGAGGTTTATCTGGTGGCAAAAGGACTCAAGGCAGGTAAGTAGCCATAAACAATTGCAGTGCCCTGCTGCGGTGCACTGTAAAAGCGTCTAGAATTGAACAGGTTAGGGCGTGCGCCGGCCCAAAACGGGGCGCGAAAAACGAGGCGCAAATTGATGCGTCACAAGGAGCGGCTTTGAACAATCTGATGAAGAATATGGCGATCTGGCTGGTGATCGCGCTGGTGTTGATGACGGTGTTCAACCAGTTCAACACGCGGCAGACCACGCAGAAGGCCATGGAATATTCCCAGTTCATCGACGAGGTGAAGCAGGGCAAGATTGCCAAGGTCACCATTGAAGGTCGCGTCGTCAAAGGCGTGAAATCGACTGGTGAAAAATTTACGACCTATGCACCATCCGACATCTGGATGGTCACCGATCTGCTCAAGAACGGCGTGATCGTTGAAGCGAAGCCGGAAGAAGAGCCTTCGCTGCTGATGAATATTTTTGTGTCTTGGTTCCCGATGCTGTTGCTCATTGGCGTGTGGGTATTCTTCATGCGCCAGATGCAGGGCGGTGGCCGTGGCGGCGCATTCTCTTTCGGCAAGAGCCGTGCACGCATGCTCGACGAGAACAACAATACCGTTACTTTTGCCGACGTTGCCGGTTGTGAAGAAGCCAAGGAAGAGGTTTCGGAACTCGTTGAGTTCTTGCGCGATCCGTCGAAATTCCAGAAACTCGGCGGCCGCATACCGCGCGGTGTGCTGATGGTCGGTAATCCCGGCACCGGCAAGACGCTGCTTGCTCGCGCCATTGCCGGTGAAGCCAAGGTGCCGTTTTTCTCGATCTCCGGTTCTGACTTCGTCGAGATGTTTGTCGGCGTGGGGGCAGCCCGGGTGCGCGACATGTTCGAAAACGCCAAGAAGCATGCGCCGTGCATCGTGTTCATTGATGAGATCGATGCGGTCGGTCGTCAACGCGGCGCCGGCCTCGGCGGCGGCAACGACGAGCGCGAACAGACCTTGAACCAGTTGTTGGTTGAAATGGATGGTTTTGAGGCGAATTCCGGCGTGATTATCATCGCTGCGACCAACCGTCCTGATGTACTTGACCCGGCTCTGATGCGACCAGGTCGTTTCGACCGCCAAGTCGTAGTGCCGCTCCCGGATATCCGTGGTCGTGACCAGATTCTCCAGGTGCACATGCGCAAGGTGCCGATTGCGCCCGACGTCAAGGCCGACATTCTGGCCCGCGGCACTCCGGGGTTCTCGGGCGCCGATCTGGCCAACCTAGTCAATGAGGCGGCCCTGTTCGCCGCGCGCGGTAACAAGCGCCTGGTCGATATGGAAGATTTTGAACGTGCGAAAGACAAGATCATCATGGGCGCCGAGCGGCGCTCCATCGTGATGCCCGAGCACGAACGTAAAAACACGGCCTACCACGAGTCGGGCCATGCCGTCGTCGCCAAGTTGCTGACCCGTACCGATCCGGTGCACAAGGTCACGATTATTCCGCGTGGCCGAGCCCTGGGTGTGACCATGCAGTTGCCGACGGAAGACCGTTACAGCATGGACCGCGAGCAGATTCTGCAGAACATTGCTGTGTTGTTTGGTGGACGCATTGCCGAAGAAGTTTTCATGGGGCAGATGACCACCGGTGCCTCCAACGACTTTGAACGTGCGACGGACATGGCGCGCAACATGGTTACCCGCTGGGGCATGACTGAGAGCCTCGGCACGATGGTTTATGCGGAGAATGAGGGCGAAGTTTTCCTCGGCCGCTCCGTGACCACGCACAAGAACATGTCTGAGGAAACCATGCGCAAGGTCGATGCGGAAATCCGCCGTCTCCTTGATCAGCAGTACGCGTTGGCGCGCAAGATTCTCGAAGACAATCGCGATAAGGTTGAGGTGATGGCCAAGGCACTGCTCGACTGGGAAACCATTGATGCCGAACAGATTGACGACATCATGGCTGGCCGTCCGCCGCGCCCGCCGAAGCCTCTCGCCACCCCAGTGCCGAAGCCGCCGAAAGACAATACGCCAACGGCTTCTGCAACCAGCAAACCGGCTGCAGAAGCATAACTCTTCAGCGTCCCAACCTTTTTATGACAACGAGGGTGCTACGGTGCCCTCGTTTCATTTTCAGCAGATGATTCTTCAATGCGGCACTTACAGGCTGGCACTTGACCGGCCGCTGATCATGGGGGTGGTCAATGTCACCCCCGATTCCTTTTCCGATGGCGGCCACTACCTACACCTTGATGCGGCTGTCGCGCATGCGCGGCGGCTGATTGACGAAGGTGCTGATCTTCTCGACATCGGCGGCGAATCCACGCGTCCGGGTGCGGCTGCGGTGAGCCTGGAAGAGGAGCGTCGTCGTGTGCTGCCGGTGCTGGAAGCGTTGTTATCGGTGAATATTCCCCTGTCGGTGGATACCCAGAAGCCGGAGCTGATGCGCGAGGCGGCGGCCGCAGGTGCGGCGATGATCAATGACGTCAATGGTTTTGAGGCGGCGGATGCGTTGCAGGCAGTGTCGGTCAGCAACTGCGCGGTGTGCATCATGCACAAGCAGGGGCAGCCGCAGACCATGCAGCAGTCGCCGCAGTATCGCGACGTGGTTGCCGAGGTGGATGCCTATCTGCGCAAACGCATTGTCGCGACAGAGGCGGCCGGCATTGCAAAATCACGACTGGTAATTGATCCTGGTTTTGGTTTTGGCAAGACGCTGGAGCATAACCTGTCGCTGCTTCGTGAACTGAGTCGGTTGGCGGCTGCCGGTGTCCCAGTGCTGGCCGGGCTGTCGCGCAAATCGATGATCGGTGCGCTGACCGGACGGGAAGTGGGTGATCGCGTGTTCGGTAGCGTAGCTGCGGCATTGATTGCGGCGCAGCGGGGTGCATCCATCCTGCGCGTGCACGATGTCGCCGCGACCCGCGATGCGTTGGCCGTGTGGAAGGCTGTAGAATTCAATAAAAACAACGACTAAGTGATGCGCATAGGCATCAGGGAGTGTGGTCATGAGCAGAAAGTATTTCGGCACTGATGGCGTGCGCGGCACGGTGGGAGAAGCTCCCATTACGCCTGATTTCGTGATGCGGCTGGGTTATGCCGCCGGCAAGGTGCTCGCAGGGAAGGCTATGGGCAGCGGGCGGCCCACGGTATTGATTGGCAAGGACACCCGTGTGTCCGGCTATATGCTCGAGTCCGCGCTGGAGGCGGGCTTGTCATCCGCCGGTGTTGATGTGCTGCTGGTCGGCCCAATGCCGACGCCAGGTGTCGCCTATCTGACGCGAGCTCTGCGCCTGTCCGCCGGCATTGTCATCAGTGCTTCGCATAATCCCTACCAGGATAACGGCATCAAGTTTTTTTCAGCTGACGGCAACAAGCTGGCTGATGACACCGAGTCTGCAATAGAGGCGGCACTCGAACAGCCGCTGAAGTGCAAATCCTCAGCCGGCCTCGGCAAGGCGCGGCGCATGGATGATGCCGCGGGCCGCTACATCGAATTTTGTAAGAGCACCTTCCCGGCGAATCTCGATCTGCACGGTCTTCGAATCGCGGTGGATTGCGCGCATGGCGCTGGTTATCACATTGCCCCCCATGTTTTTCATGAACTCGGTGCCGATGTGGTGACCGTCGGTGTGCAGCCGGATGGATTCAACATCAACAAGGGCGTGGGTGCGACCCACGCCGAGTCGCTGCAACGCGCGGTCAAACGGTCGAAGGCCGATATCGGCATCGCGCTCGACGGCGATGGCGACCGGCTGATCATGGCCGATGCAAAAGGGCGCATTTACGACGGCGATGAACTGCTCTATGTGATCGCCTCGCATCGCAAGCGCGCACGTCAGTTGCGCGGCGGTGTTGTCGGCACGCAGATGACCAATCTGGCGATGGCGCAGGCGCTGGAGAAAATGAAAATTCCCTTTGAGCGTGCCAAGGTTGGCGATCGATATGTGCTGGAAATGCTGCATAAGCGCGGCTGGCAGATCGGCGGGGAGAATTCAGGGCATATCATCTGTCTTGATCAGCACACCACGGGCGATGCCATCGTGTCGGCACTGCAGGTGCTGCAGGCGTTGATCGTCGCAGACAAAACACTCGATCAGGCGGTCGACTTCAAGTTGTATCCGCAGGTGCTGGTGAATGTGAGTTTTGCCGGAGGTTCAGCGCGCGATATTGTTGCCGCTCCGATGGTGCAGAAGGCGGTAGTGGCAGCCGAACGAATCCTCGGCAGTGACGGCAGGGTTCTGCTGCGGCCGTCCGGCACTGAGCCTGTAATCAGGGTCATGGTGGAAGGCAAAGCGAAACAGACGGTTTCGCGCTGTGCGGCTGCGATTGCCAAAGCCGTCAGCGCGGCAGCCTGAATTGGGCGTTTATCCGAAACGTCCGGTAATGTAGTCTTCCGTCGCCTGTTTCTGCGGCTTGATGAAGATCTGGTCGGTTTTGCCGAATTCGATCATTTCGCCGAGATACATATAGGCAGTGAAATCGGAAACACGGGCGGCCTGCTGCATATTGTGGGTCACAATCGCCACGGTGTATTCCGACTTGAGTTCGCTCACCAGCTCTTCGATTTTTGCGGTAGAGATCGGATCAAGGGCTGAAGTCGGTTCGTCCAACAGGATCACTGAAGGTTTGACCGCAACTGAACGCGCGATGCAAAGCCGCTGCTGCTGCCCCCCCGACAGTGCGAGGCCGCTCTGGTTCAGCTTGTCCTTGGCTTCATTCCACAACGCTGTCTTGGTCAGCGCCCAATGCACCCGTTCGTCCATTTCACCTTTGGAAAGGTTTTCATACAGCCGCACACCGAAGGCGATGTTGTCGTAGATCGACATCGGAAACGGTGTCGGTTTCTGGAACACCATGCCGATGCGGGCGCGCAGCAGGTTCAGGTCCTGTTTCGGTTCGAGAATGTTCTGGCCGTAAAAATTGATTTCGCCATCGGCCCTTTGCCCTGGATACAGGCTGTACATGCGATTAAGTGCACGTAGCAGCGTGGATTTGCCGCAGCCGGAGGGGCCAATGAACGCGGTGACCTTGTGTTCGGCGATGTCGAGATTTATGTCTTTCAGCCCCTGGAATTTTCCATAGAAAAAATTCATGTTGCGGATCTGAATCGCAATCTTGGATTCTTGCTCTTGAGTCTTGTTCATGAATTGCTCTTTTGGCTGAGTTTTGTGATGGTTGCGGTTAACCGATGCGGTCAGGCTGAGACCTTCTCGCGGAAGAACACACGGGCCAAGATGTTCAATACCAGCACCGTTAGTGTGATCAATAGCGCACCGCCCCAGGCCAAACGAACCCAGTTGTCATAAGGGCTCATTGCGAACTGGAAAATCACCACAGGCAGATTGGACATTGGCCCGCCCATATCAAGCGAGAAGAACTGGTTGTTCAGTGCGGTAAAAAGCAGCGGTGCGGTCTCGCCGCTGATGCGGGCGAGGGCCAGCAACACGCCGGTGACAACACCGCTTTTGGCCGCGCGAAGGGTCACCATGGTGGTCACTTTCCAGCGCGGGGCTCCCAGAGCGAAGGCGGCCTCTCGCAGGCTACCGGGTACCAAGCGCAACATGTTTTCGGTCGTCCTTAGCACCACAGGTATGGCGATCAGAGCGAGAGCGATGGTGCCCGCCCAGCCAGAAAAATGTTTGACCTGGGCGACCAGAATCGCATAGACAAACAAACCCAGCACGATGGACGGGGCGCTCAACATGATGTCGGTCATGAAGCGGGTGATTTCAGCTGTCTTGCTGGTTTCTCCGAACTCCGCAAGGTAGATGCCAGCGAGAATGCCGATCGGCGTGCTCACCAGGGTCGCGAAGCCGACCATCATCAGGCTGCCGACAATGGCATTGGCCAAGCCGCCGCCCTCTGAGCCGGGAGCCGGTGTCGATTTGAAAAACATGTTCAAATCAATTGCTTGGAATCCGTTCTTGAATAGTACGAACAGGATCCACAGCAGCACAAACAGACCGAGGGTCATGGCCGCCATGGACAGGGCAATGCCGATGCGGTTGGTCAGGAGGCGCCTGCGATACAGGTTTTGATCCATTGAAGTTTTCTCGCTCGATTGATCGGGTTCAGGTTTTCAGACCCTTGGCCCGCTCAGTGCGGATGATCAGGATTTTTGCGCAAGCCAAGACCACAAAGGTGATCACGAACAGCAGCAGGCCCAGCGCGAACAAGGTCGACAGGTGAAAATCGTCGGCTTCGCCGAATTCATTGGCCAAGGTCGACGCGATTGAGGTTCCCGGGGAGAACAGTGATGCGCTGATACGCTGGGAATTGCCGATGACGAAAGTGACCGCCATGGTTTCGCCCAGTGCACGCCCCAGTCCCAACATCACACCGCCGATGACGCCTTGCTGGGTGTAGGGAAGTACGATGTACCTCACCACTTCCCACGTCGTACAGCCGATTCCATAGGCCGACTCGCGCAGGATGGCCGGAACGATTTCGAAAACGTCGCGCATTACCGCAGCGATGAATGGCAGGATCATGAACGCCAGGATCAAGCCTGCGGCCAGGATGCCGATGCCATTGGTGGCACCGCCAAACAGCGGTCCGATGATGGGCATCTGTCCGAGGGTGGACTGCAATGCGGGCTGGCCATATTCGGCAAACAGCGGCGCGAAGACAAAGAGACCGAACATGCCATAAATGATTGAGGGTACCGCAGCGAGCAATTCGATCGCCGTTCCCAGAGGCCGGCGCAGCCAAGTGGGGCATGTTTCGGTCAGGAACAGCGCGATGCCGAAGCTGAGCGGCATGGCGATGAGAATGGCGATGGTGGCGCTGGCGAGAGTTCCGAAAATCGCGATGGCCGCACCGAATTCTTCATTGATGATGTCCCACTCGACGCGCCAGATGAACTCGATGCCGAACTTGTTCAATGCAGGCCATGCAACGATTGCGAGGGAGATCAGGATCCCGACCAGCGAGACCAGCACAATCAGTGAAAAACTCAGGGTGATCTTGTGAAATATGAAATCCTGGATACGTTGCTTCCTGATGATCTGCAGAAGACGCTGGTCCCGCATTCCGCTGTCTGACGCGGATGCATTGCCTGAAGCTGTTGCGTTATCTGCCACGGACGTATTCATGAATGCTCCGGAAATGTTGCTTGACTGCCGTAATGATATGACACCCAAAAAGAAGGAGTGCCCGTGAGGGGCACTCCTTGCCTAGTTTAATGCTTACTTGGCAATCTGCGTCCAGACTTTCTCGGCAATCGCCTTGGTCAGCACGTCCGGCAGCGGAACGTAGTCCAGTTCCAGTGCCATTTGCTTGCCATTCTTGAACGACCAGTCGAAGTATTTGAGGGCTTCCTGGGCGTTGGCCTTGTCGGTCGGGTTTTTATACATCAGTACGAATGTGGCGCCGGTGATGGGCCAGGAATCGGCACCTTTCTGATTCACCAGTGAAACGCCCATGCCCGGAACGCTGAACCAGTCGGCGCCTGCGGCTGCAGCGGCGAAGGTCTTGTCATCCGGATCCACATATTTGCCGTCGCGGTTGCGCAGTTGCAGGTGCGGGATCTTGTTTTTCTTGGCGTAGGCGTATTCAACATAACCGATGGCACCTTTGACGCGGCCGACGTTGGCGGCGACGCCTTCGTTGCCCTTGCCGCCGACTGATGTGGCTGCAGGCCACTTAACCGCTGCACCCTTGCCCACTTTATCTTTCCACGCGCTGCTGACTTCGTTGAGGTAATCGGTGAAGATGAAGGTGGTGCCGGAACCGTCAGCGCGATGCACCACGGTGATCGCCTGGTCCGGCAGTTTTTTGCCGGGGTTCAGCGCGGCGATCTTGGCATCGTTCCATTTCGAGATGCTGCCGAGGAACATTTCAGCCAGCACTTCCCCTGTGATCTTCAGTTCGCCCGGTTTGAAGCCGTCGAGGTTGATCACCGGCACCACACCGCCCAGCACTGTCGGAAACTGAACCATGCCGTCCTTGTCGAGGTCTGCTCCGCTGAGGGGCGCATCCGTACCGCCAAAAGTGACTGTCTTGGCGCGGATCTGGCGGATTCCGCCGGAAGAACCAATCGATTGGTAATTGAGACCGACGTTGGTGGCTTTTTTGTAGGCTTCAGCCCACTTGGCGTAAATCGGGTATGGGAAAGTGGCGCCTGCGCCGGTGATGTCAGCAGCCTGCGCGGCTGACACCATCGCCAGGGCGGATGCCGCGGCGACTGCAAATTTTCGGATGAATGCGTTCATATGACCTTCCTCGATAAATTAGAGTTTGCGAATGACAGCCAATACATGGCGTCCATAGGCCAGTGGACTCTAACGTCTAAATATTGCAGTTGAATGACAGTGTCATATTCATAATAAATATCAATATAAACATATAGTTAATTGATTTTTATGAATCTGCGGTATTCGATATTTAAGATTGTCTGCAATTCATTTTTTCCCAGGCCGACTCAAGGGCTTCGGGGTTTCCAGGCATTGATCAGCGCTACCAGCGTCAGCATCACCGGCACCTCCACCAGCACGCCTACCACCGTCGCCAAGGCCGCGCCGGAATTCAGCCCGAACAGGGAAATCGCCACGGCAACCGCGAGCTCGAAAAAGTTCGAAGTCCCGATAAGGCAGGCAGGACCGGCGACATCATGCGGCAGTTTCAGCCGGCGCGCCGCCCACCACGAAATGAAAAAGATGCCGTAAGTCTGCAGTACCAGCGGCACGGCGATCAGACCGATGATCAGGGGCTGGTCGATGATGGTACCCGCCTGGAAGCCGAACAACAGCACCACGGTGCCGATTAGTCCCGCTACCGACCAGGATTTGAGACGGTGAACGAAGTCACCGATGGCCTGTGTTGATTTTCGGGTCAAAAGATTGCGGGTGACCATGCCGGCCAGCAAAGGCAGTACCACGTAGAGCACGGTTGACAGGAGCAGCGTGGCCCAGGGCACCGTGACATCGGTCAGTCCGAGCAGTAGTCCGGCGATCGGTGCAAAAGCCACCACCATGACCAAGTCGTTGATGGAGACCTGCACCAGAGTGTAACTGGCATCTCCCTTCACCAGCTGGCTCCACACGAACACCATGGCGGTGCAGGGCGCCACGCCAAGCAGGATCATGCCGGCGATGTATTCGCTGGCTGATTGAGGGTTGACCCAGGGTGCAAACAGATATTCGAAAAACAAAACGGCCAGGGCCGCCATGGTGAATGGTTTGACCAGCCAATTGATCACCAGCGTCAGCATCAGCCCCCGCGGTTTTTGGCCCACCTGTCTGACTGCACTCCAGTCGATCTGGATCATCATCGGGTAAATCATCACCCAGATGAATACGGCGACGACCAGGTTGACGTGCGCGTATTCAAGTTGAGCGATCGCCTGAAAAAATCCCGGGGTTAGCAGACCGAGTGCGACGCCGGCGGCCATCCCCAGGGCGACCCATGCGCTCAGATAATGTTCAAAAATTCCCAAGATTATCCCGTTGGCCTATTGCAACCCGAAAAATGACGATCAATTGACTCAGGCCTTGATGCTGCCGATGTCGGTCAATTCCTTGCGCAGCGAAATCTGGTCGAGTTTTTCGATGGGCAGGCTCAGGAAAATCGCGATGCGACGGTTGAGCACCATATAGGCGTCGTAGAACGCCTTCATGATCGTTGCTTCGTCGCCTTCCACCATTGCGGGGTCATCAACGCCCCAGTGCGCGGTCATCGGCTGCCCGGGCCAGACCGGACAGACTTCCCCGGCGGCACGGTCACAGACCGTCAGCACAAAATCCATTTTGGGTGCGTCCGGGCCTGCAAATTCAGACCAGTCCTTGGAGCGCAGCTTGTCAATGCTGACGTTATGGCGCTTCAGCAATGCAATGGCGTGCGGATTTACGTGCGCTGCGGGTTGACTGCCGGCGCTGTAGCCGATGAAGCGGCCTTTGCCAGCTTGATTGAGTATGGCTTCCGCCATGATGCTGCGTGCGGAGTTGGCCGTGCAAAGAAACAACACATTGAATATTTTTTTATCCATGATTTCTCCCCTTGTGTGGCAAGTCGGTGATTGAGTTCGCAGCTTCCGTTCTTAAGATTCCTGGCAAACCCACTGAATTGTCTTGACTCGTGCAACGGATGTCCGGCATCACACCGCAATCGTTTCCATGGCAGCAGTGTGCGGCGAGGAATTCCATTAATTGCTTCATGGCTTCGAGATCGGCGCGGTAGCGCAGAAACCGTCCTTCCCGCGTTTGTGTGACCAGGCCGCAATAAAGCAGTTCTTTCAGGTGGAAAGACAGCGCGTTGGACGGGACATCCAGCGCACTGGCGATCTGGCCGGGATAGAGGCCTTCATTGCCGGCGCCTACCAGCAGGCGAAAAACGCGAAGTCGTGAAACCTGTGCCAGCGCGGCCAGCGCTTTTACAAAGCGAGTTTCTTCGGAGAATTCCGTAACCTTGTTCATGCCGCAGACCTGATGCAAGTCAATCGTTCTTCAGGCAGTTTCAGGGTGATCAGCCAGCAGGTGAGCAGCATCAAGGCCGAGCCAAGCAGTGCATAAAGCAGTCCGCCCCACTGGTAGAGCAGTCCTGAAAGCAGTGTGCCCATAAACCGGCCCAGTGCATTGGCGGCGTAATAAAAACCCACATCTTCGGCGGCTTTCTCCGAGCCAGCGTACGCCAGCACCAGATAACTGTGGACGGAGGAATTCACGGCAAATACAAAACCGAAAATGCCGAGGCCAATGACCACGACCCATTGCAGTTGTGGTGCATCGAGGTAAACCGCGGTGGCCAGTGCTGCAGGAATCAGCGCCAGCACGGCGGACCATGCACGGGCGGCCGGCACTTCATGGCTCAAGCCATCCAGACTGCGGCGCACCAGTTGTGGAGCGAGGGCCTGTACCAGACCGTAGCCGATGGTCCAAGCGGCGAGAAAGCCGCCCACCATCGAAAATGTCCAGCCCACCGAATACAGATAGACCGGCGCACCCACCACGAACCAGACATCGCGCGCGCCAAACAATGCGACGCGTGCTGCCGCCAGTGCGTTGATGCCCGGATTCTTGGCGAACAGTTCCTTCGCCGATTTTGAGGCCTTGTTTTTGCCCATCATCGGCGGCAACGAAAACACCACGCCGAACAGTACCAACGCAAGCAGCCCGGCCATCAGCCACAGTGACCATTGGAAGCCCAGCGTTTCAAGCAGCAGGCCGCCGAGAAAGAAGCCGACGCCCTTCATCGCGTTTTTGCTGCCTGTGAACCACGCAACCCATTTGAAGAGTTGTCCCGCCTGCTGGTTTTTGACCTGATCCGCGGTGATCTTGATCGCCGACTTGCTGGCGGTTTTGGTCAGGTCCTTGGCCACGCCGCAGATGCCCTGGGCTAACACCACCCAAGCGACTGAAAGCGCGGCCGTCCATTCCGGATTGAGTTGCGAGAGCAGGGTGAAGCCGATGATCTGGGTGGTCAGGCCGACCGTCAGCATCCGGGCGATGCCGTAACGTGTGGCCAGCCAGCCGCCGATCAGGTTGGCGACAACACCGGCTGCTTCATACAGCAGGAACAGGAAAGCGAGCGTAAAGGGCGAGTAGCCCAGCCGGTAAAAATGCAGCAGCACCAGCATGCGCAAGGCGCCATCGGTAAGCGTGAATCCCCAGTACGCAGCGGTGACGATGGCGTAATTGCGCACGGCATGCTGCATGTCAGATTCCGGCCTCATTCATGTGGCAGGCGAGATCGACCATGCGGCAGGCATAACCCATTTCGTTGTCGTACCAGGCATAAACCTTCAGCAGGGTCCCATCGGTAACCATGGTCGATAGCGCATCAACAATGCTGCTGCGGGTGTCGCGTGCGTAGTCGGCGCTGACCAGGGGGCGCATCTCGTAACCGAGAATGCCTGCCAGCGGGCCGCGGGCCGCTGCGGCAAACAGGGCATTGACCTCTTCTGCAGAGGTTGCGCGCTGAAGTTCGAACACGCAGTCGGTGAGCGATGCATTGAGCACGGGTGCGCGCACTGCGTGGCCGTTGAGTTTGCCCTTGAGTTCGGGATAGATCAGCGCAATCGCAGTGGCACTGCCTGTAGTGGTAGGTGCAAGGCTCAGCATGGCGCTGCGCGCGCGGCGCAGATCCTTGTGTGGCGCATCGACCACCAGATTGGTATTGGTGGGGTTGTGGATGGTGGTGATCTGGCCGTGGCGGATGCCCAGGTTGTCGTGCACGACTTTCACAACCGGTGCGAGGCAGTTGGTGGTGCAGGAGGCGGCGGTGACGATGCGGTCCCTGGCCGGATCGTAGCGCTCGTGATTGATGCCGACGACGATATTCAGAATGCCGCCGGTCTTGACCGGCGCAGCGACGATGACGCGTTTTGCGCCGCGCTGCAGATGGCCTTCGAGGGTTTCCGGGGTCAGGAATTTGCCGGTGCATTCGAGCACGACATCCACGCCCAGATCGCCCCAGGGAATTTCGGCGCTGGTGGCATGCGCGCTGAACGACAGGCATTGGTCATCGATGCGTATAGTCTGTTCGTTTTCGGTGGTGATGTTTGCTCGCCATTTGCCCTGCACGCTGTCGAAGGCCAGCAGGTGTGCGGTGGCCGGGGCGCCGCCTTTGAGTTCATTGAGATGAACCACTTCGAGGCGGTTGCCGGCTCGTGGATCGTCGCCGGGCCGCTCCGCAGCGCCTATTGCTGCGCGCAAGGCCAGTCGTCCGATCCGTCCCATGCCATTGATGCCTACTTTCATGCCGAACTCCTAGAATACTTTGACGTTTCAACTATTGTTGAACTAATGAGCGAATTTATAGCCCCAATGTGACAACCGTAAGACAGGCAACGGGCGCCACTAAACAGTTTCGTACCAATGTTTGTACCGCATCCAGCGTGATGTTGGATTGGTTTCCAAGTCTGGTCCTGCTGTGGCGCTGTCAGACAGGTATCCCTGCACCTT
>CAMAYE010000020.1 GCA_945862135.1 Bordetella parapertussis | reverse complement strand
CTGCTCTTGGCCGTGAATTCGGCGCTCCGCAACCAATATGAGTCCGCTGGTGTTGCAGCAATACTTGAGGAGGTAATTCGCACGAGAAGAGATCTTCGCAATCGAGTTACGCCACGATACCGTTTCGACGAACGCTACGAGGATCTGACGCGCTGCCTCTTGCTTGATGGATACAAAGTTGAAGACAAAGTGCTTGTTCCGCTTGATCCGTCGATTGCGGAGGCGCCGCCAATCGAAGATGACCTTGTTGTCGTTCTTGCAGCCACCAGGCTCGATTCGGATGGCACTATCTGTCAAAAACTGAGCGACTCGGCGGAAGCATTTCGAAAGACGCCACCAAACTACAACGCGTGCTTGAATGATGCCCGCGTGGCTTTGGAGACTCTCGTGCGGCAGGTGGCCGAAGAATATCCGAAGGATGGTCAATCTTCGTACGATCCGACCAAGTGGGGTTCTATCCTGAACTTCCTTCGCAGCGTCGAATTTGTAACATTTGAGGAGGAGCAAGGGCTGGCTGGTGTCTATCGTTTCCTGAGCCCGGGTTCACACCGCCCACTGGGCCTGTCTGACGCGGAAATGGCCCGCCTTGGAAGGGCGTTGGCGTTGAGCATGTGCTGGTTCGTCGTCAAGCGTTACTCTGGCATGCGCTAGCCGTATGGAATGTTGCTGGCTTCGCATGAAGGGCAAAGGCTGACACTGCACACGGATAGGACTAGACCAAGCTCAAGCCTGAGAGATCGCTTCGGGTCGGGTGTGGCCGGCCTGGGACGGAAGAGCGGCCATTCGCGACGCATATGTAGACGACGGTCTGGTTGCCATCTATAGCAGGCCGATCCGGCTTTGGATGTAACTGGTAGCACTGGCCGACGAGCGGACCTTCATGACGACGTGACTGACCAGCTGAATCGGGTTAACAACGGTCTCTGGCAAAAATTTCGTGTCGACGTCTGCTTTTGGGGGGGGCGAAGACGGCCAGCCTAGTCCAGGCCAAGCCAAGCCAAGCCAAGCCAAGCCAAGCTATCGGGCAGCCTGGTGCGTGCAGTACACAATTGCATGTCAATCACGTAGTACAGATACCCTTTATCAGTTAAGTGTAGGTGGCAGTGTAGGTCGTCGATTCATACGTCAGAAAATCCAATGAATTCGAAGGCTTTACTCCGGTGCATCATCGGGGTGTGTTTGTTAGGGGCGGTTTCGGTGGTGCTCATGGTCTGGTAATCCGGAAACTATTGTTAACTTCAGTGCAATCAAATGGAACATTAATCGACTGAGGCTGCCGGCCCCCGCGCGCTATCAATCGGTCTTTGAATGTCGGAAAAGGTGCTGCAGGAACTAATTATCCAGGAACCGGACCTGCCCGGACTCGATATCGTAAATGGCGTCGACGAGCATCATATTGTTCCCGGCCATTCTTTCTTGGGCTTCGGGGGTGTCCAGGAGTTGTTGCACGGTATGCCTGACATTGGCTTCAACGCAGGTTGCATTAATGCTTCCGCAGGCTGGTCGCCATCCAGGTATTCCAATGCCGGCAGGACGTTTTCAATCGGCACATTAATTGGGCATTAATGCGAGATCCTCTCCTCATTAAAATTGTAGCCGATTGTCACCAGATCCGATGGGGTAAGCTCAAACGGCAAAAATTACCTTGGAGCGGCGCAAACCATCGTGGATCAGGTGTCTTCTGTTCAGGGGCGATCCGCGAGATGACGCATTTTTTTGTGCAGGGAATGCTATACGTTCCTACTATATAATCGGCAAAAGTAAAGATGTAAAATCGGCAAAATCCGTAAAAAGCCAGGCTCCTCAGCCGAGTATTTCTAATGCGCGACCAAAAAACGCATCGTCTAAAATCATTCCGTCCGCATTCGCGACTGCTGGCCCTTGAGCCACGCGTACTCTTCGACGGTGCAGCGGCTGTTGCTGTTGAGCAGCAGGTTCCGGCAGATGCGCCATCCCCGCAGGCGCCTGAAACCCACGCTATTAACACCTTGGTTGTCATTGACAGCCGCGTCAACGATGCCGATCTGTTGTCCCGCGAGGCCGGAAAGTCCCCGGACTCACGCGTGGTCATGGTCGATCAGGGAGACGATGGCCTCGCGCTCATTGCGAAAGCGCTGGAGGCTGCCGGCCGCATCGATGCTGTGCAGATTTATTCGCATGGTGCTGCCGGGCAATTCAATCTCGGCAGTCGTACTCTTTCGGCAGACAATATCTCGACTGCAGGCCGCGAATTGCAGGGCTGGTCGGCTAATCTGGGGGAAGACGCCGATATCCTGCTGCTGGGTTGTAATGTCGGTTCCGGGCAATCGGGTGCTGCGCTGCTGAGTGCGCTGGCTGCTCTGACCAGTGCCGACGTTGCTGCAAGCACCAACGACACCGGATCAGAGGCAAAAGGCGGCGATTGGGTGCTCGAGGCCGCTACGGGCGCAATTGAGAGTGTCGTGCCGGTCCTTGCCACTTACGAGGGACTGCTCGCCAACGCGTCACCGGAGGTGTCGCTGTCTACCGCTGCTACCGATGTTCTGCTTGGTGGCCAGTTTTCCTTTACCGCTACGTTTACCAACCCGTCCACGCAGACGGGATTTGCGCCCTTCATTGATCTTATTCTGCCTGCCACCGGCAAGGATGGCGCTGGCGCCGAGATCGACGATGGCATTACCTTTGTTTCGGCGACTTACCTCGGGCAGACGGTTCTGTCCTACGTCATTACCTTCGATGCGTCGGGGAACGCCTCGCACCCGCTGGCCAAGGACAGTGCCGGCCAGACGGTCATTGTCAATGCAGCCACTTATGGTGCGCAGGCGGGCGACCAATTGGTTGTTTTGCAACTGCCTTATTCGAGTGTTACCGCTGCCCAACCAAGCATCGCGGTTGTTGTGACCTGTTTGTTGAGCGATCTGGCCGATACCGATGGATCACCAGATCTCACTATCAAAGCACGTGGCGGTTTTGAATACGGCAATGATTCCACCAACAACCCGACGGTCGATCCGTCTTTGTTCCAGACGGGAATGCAGAATCTAGCGGTGCATCCGACCGGCTTGCAGTTGACGCAGTCGGTCAGCGCGCCTGAGGGCGAAACCGTTACCGGACCGAATTTTACGCGCAGCCTTACGGTTACCGCGACGCCACCCGCCGGACAGACACTGACCAATGTCGAAGTCACTCAGAGCCTGCCTGACAGCATCCGGGTGCTGTCAATCACGCCTGGTGCGGGTGGAGTGGTGTCTTCCATTACGATTGCCAGTACAGGCCGTGTAGTTACCGATTCCGGTTCTATTGCCTTCGTGCTCGGCGTGGCGCCGCGCCTAAGTGCCTACACCGTCACCTATTCCAGCCTGACTGCGGCAGTCAGCACGGTTGTCGCTTTTTACGTGGGAGAAAAGGATTCTACCGGCAATAATGTGCTGGATCCTGTGTCCGGTAACGACCGTACCATTGTATTCGGGCAGCCCACTGCGACCGGGGAGTGGTTGCCGTTGGATATTCGCGATCAGACAGTTGCAGACCCTGGCACTCCACCGGTGATCGCACCGGCAACGGTCACGGTAACCGGGGATGCAGTGAGCCTGGTTGTCAAATCGATAGCCCTGAGGAAGTCGGTTGCGATTGCCGCCAATGCCGGCAACGCCGGACTGTCGCCAGGTGACGAGTTGCAATACACGCTGAATGTGGACATCTCCGATTTCTTTACAGTCGGCAAGACGCTGCTCGGCGCCGGCAGCCTACAGATAGTCGATACGCTCAGCGACGGCCAATCCTTTATCAACGGCTCGGCACATATTTCCATCGACTATCAAGGGCAGACATTCGTGGTTCCGGTGCTGCTAACTGCTGGGCCCGGCCCTGCCGGGGCATCGGTCATTACGTTCGATGTTGCCCAGGCGCTGCTCGACATCAACGCTATCTTTGGCGGTGCACTGATCGGCGATCTTGCGATCGACGGCAACATCGAAGGCGCAACGCGCATGGTTGTCACGTATCGCACGATTGTCGCGCACGCCTATGGCGCCACTTACCCGCAGAGCGAGATCAATGAAGGGGATAGCCTGGGCAACGATGCCACGGTGAGTGGAACCTTGCTGTCCAGCTTGCTGACCCTGACCAATGAAGGCGTGGATGACGGTTCGTCGGCATCGCTGACAGTGCCGACGCGCGCAGTCACCACCTCTATTTTGTCTGTCAACGGTGCCGCGCCACCAGCCAACGGCGAATTGAGGCCGGGTGATCTCGTCACCTTCAAGCTCGCCTACAACCTGGTAACCGGCGACTATGAAAACTTCAGGCTGAGGGCTTACCTGCCGTTACCGCTGTTTGACGTGGGTGGCCTCGGTTGGACGCAGGGCGCAGGCCCGGGGCAATGGAGTTACGGTATCGGCGATACCAGTGCCGGTACGGTGGTTACGGTTGCCAGTGGCAGCGGCAATTCAATCGTTTTTGATTTCGGCAATTACGAGAACAGCGGTATCAACGGCGACCGTATCGAAGTGCTGTTCACGCTGGAGGTTGGCAACCAGCCTTTTGCCGACCAGCGCTCGTTGACTGTTTTGGGGCAGTCCGAGCAGGTAACCACGATTTCTCAGTCTGCTCTGGTCTCCAGCGGTGTTGTCAACATTGCTTCGATTGCCGAGCCCATGCTCTCGATCAGTCACGGCGTCATTGACATCGAAAGCGGGGGCGGACAGATTACCGATGCCGGTGCGCCGCCCCCTGTCACTGACCTCGATCAACTCGACAGCAATGTCGTCGACATCGATGCCGGCGATGTTGTTAACATGGCAACGACCATCAAAAACAGCGGGGGACTGGGCGCCTTTGATGTGACAAGCACCGTGAACTTGCCGGCGGGGCTTTCATTTGCCGCCGGCAACATGGCCGCCTCCATGGTCGGCGTATTTCGGGGAGACCTCGGTGTTCCGCTGGTGGAAGGAACCGATTACAGCATCTCCGGCAATACAATCACTTTCCTCGATGCCGGCGGCCTGCCGAGCCTCAAGGAAGGTCGCGCCGGAACACCCAATGACCTGAGCGGCGACAACGTGGTGGTGATCATCTATCGCGTACGGGTTGATGCCACTGCCGAGGCTGGCCGCAACTTTCAGAGCAGCGCGGCACTGACCAACTACAGCAGTGCAGACGGCGGTTCGGATTTCACGTTGGTGGATCTCACTGACAGCGCCACTGCGGCGATGGCCGCGCCTGTCATCGTCAAGTACTTTGCCAACGGTTCGATCAGTAACGATGATTCCTCCGCCGTCCACACAGCTGGCGCAAATCTGGTTGTCGGCGAAAGCATGTTGTTCGACATCGTTGTGACCTTGCCTGAGGGCGTGACGCAAAGCCTGCGCCTGTCGGACCTGATTCCGCAGGGGATGACGCTGGACTCCTCGTTTGGTAATGGTGGTTACCAGCTCATTACCACTACCGCACTCAGTACGGCACTTCCGGCTAATTTCAGCGGCACTGTTGCGGTGAGCGGCGCGAATGCCCCGGGTGGTGATGGCGGTGACCTCGTTCTCACTTTTGGTTCGACAACAACGACTGCCGCAGACAACAATACCGCGAACGACAGCTTTGTCGTTCGCGTGCGGTTGATCGCCAGCAACGTATCTGCCAATCAAACGTCGCGCACCAATGCCAACGATGCCGCGCTGGTCTATTCCGATCCTGACGGCAATATTCCCGGCAGTGGCGCGGCAGTCGACAAGACGGTCATCCTGAGCGGTGTCAAGCCGACGATAAGCATCGTAGAACCCAAATTGGTGATTACCCAAAAGGCGAGCACCGACGGCAATTCCCTTCCGGGGCAGGTCGACGCAGGCGATCTGGTGACTTATACCATCACCATACGCAATGGCAATACGGCGAGTGACTTCAATGCCTTCGACATCAGCTTCAGCGACATCCTGCCGGCCGAACTCAGCGCTTTGTCGATTCGATCTGTCGGCTATGCCGGTGGCGCTACCAACAACGGTGGCTCTGATTTCACTATAACGGGTAGTGCGCTGACCACGACAACCGGTGCCAACATCGACATTCCCAAGGGGGGCTCGATCACCTTGGTCGTCGATGGATTGGTCAACAGCAACGCGGCCAATGTCGCCGACTTTACCAATACGGCCGAGGTGCGCTGGACCAGTCTTGATGGCAGCAGTAACGCCGCACAGCCAAACGAGCGTACCGGGGCCGATGGCGTATTTAACAACGGCAGCCTCAATGACTATCGCCAGAGATCCAACCTCAAGTTGTTGGTTGTTTTTGGCGCCAATATCAGCCACGTCGGCGGCTTGCCTGACACCCCGACACCCGCCATAACCGACGAGTCGCAAGCCGTCGCTGTTGGTGAAATCATCCGCTACCGTACCGGCTTCCTTCTTGCCGAGGGAGTTACCAATGGAGCTACCGTCAAGGTCGCCCTGGGTGCGGGGCTGACCTTCGTTAATGACGGTACTGCAACCATAGGTCTGTTGTCCGATTTGCCTATGGACAATGCGCCGAATCTGACCACGGGTGCAAACCCGGATATCGTCGGTAGCGTCGGCAGCCTGCCGGAACTGATTGCCGCAGATTTGTCGAACACAACGACTGCTCCTTTGAGTCCGGTTCGGATCAATACGGCCAATCCCCGTGAAATCGTATTCAGCCTCGGCGACTTGAGCAACACCGACCTGGACTCGAACAAGGAAGTTATCTACCTCGACTTCAATGTGCGAGTGGATAACTCCGGTGCAGTTGACACCAGCAAAAGTCTGTCTGCATCGGCGAAGCTGTTTTCCGGCGGCGGGGGCACGCTGATCGACAAGACGCAGGTGATTAATGAAAATGTCGTCGAGCCCAACCTGCGTAATTTGCAGAAGACGGTTACCGACTTCGATCCCAACACATCCGGTAGCACCGGTACCGCAACCATCACGTTGGCGTTCAGCAATGAGGGCGATGGCGCTGCCTATGACAGCCGGTTGACCGATGCCATGAGCGGCGGCAGCAACTATCAGCTGCAGTCCTTGAAAATCAACGGCATTGATGTGCTGGGCAGCCTGCCTCCGGGCGTTACGGTTAATGACGCGGGTGGTATTACCGCGAATTTCTCCGCGCTGGCTATCGGCAGCACAGTCGAGCTGGTTTATACGGTTGAAGTGTCCAACACCGTTGTCCACGCTCCGAGCGACGCAACGCTGATCTGGTCCAGTCTGCCGGAAGATTTTAATGCCTATGCCGGAACCAGCGTAGGCGCCGACGGTTCGATCAGTGGTGAACGCGATGACGGTAGCCTTACAGGAGTGACGCCCAACACATACTTGGTCAGGGAAGGTGCAGGTCTGGGCGTGATTGCCGGTACTTTGTGGGACGACACGTCCAGTGCTACCGCAAGTGCGACACCGGATGGGCCAGGCATTGCCGGCCAGACAGTGACTTTGACCTGGGCTGGCGTTGATGGAGACCTGATTAGTGCTGGCGACAACAAGACCTTCAGCACTATCAGTGACGCCAGCGGCATCTATAACTTTGGCGTGCTGGCATCAGGCCGTTACGCTGTTACTACCCCTGCCTCGATTGCCGGCCACAATTTCGGATCCGGCACTGACCCGGTGGACGATCTCGCAGCCCGCATCGACACCGACGGCGGTACGCTGGCCAGCGTCACGATTTCTGCTCTGGGTGAAGGGGCGGCGTCGGCAGCCAATGTCGGATTCGTGCGCGAAAACGACGCGCCGGTAAACACCCTGCCAGTTGCGCCGACGACATTGGAGGATACGCTGTTGGCGATCTCCGGCATCACAGTCGCGGATGTTGATGCCGCCAGCCTGAACATGCGGGTTACTTTATCGGCCGGACATGGCCGGTTGAACCTGTCTGCTACCGGACTGGCTTCCAGCAGCGGGCTCAATACGGCCACTGTTATTGTCACAGGCAGTCAGGCGGCACTGAATGCGGCACTGGCGACGCTGACCTACCTTCCCGATCAGGACTATAACGGCACCGACAAGCTCAGGGTGATCACCAGCGATCTCGGCAGCTTCGGCGACAATGACGGCAACGGTACTCCGGGCCAGGTCTCCGATGCGCTGACCGATGCGGATGAAATGACCATCAATATTACGCCGGTCAACGACGCACCCATCGGAGTCAACGATGCAGCTATCGCCATTGAGGCGGGCGGAGTGGGCAACAGTGTCGGCGGCATACCGGGCGTCGCTACCGTGCTTAGCAACGATATTGATGTGGATATCGTCACCAACGGCGATGTGCTGGAAGTCAGCAAGATAGGATTCGGTGTAGCGCCACCGACGACTGCGGTGGGCTTGGGCTATACCCTGCAGGCGGGCAGTTATGGCGAACTGGCGATCAATGCAGGCGGCAATGCCAGGTATCTGGTCGACAACAACAACGCAGCGATACAGGCGCTGCGCCTTAGCAGCGACACTCTGATCGAAACCTTCACCTACGAGTTGAAGGACAGCGCGGGTGTGACATCGACCGCAACGATTACCGTAACCATACGTGGCAATAACGATACGCCCGTTGGGGTCGATGACGACGGTTTTGCCACGGAAAAGGGGAGTGTCAACAACAGCTCGGGTGGTGGTAGTGCCGTGGGCAATGTGTTGGCCAACGACACTGACGTTGACAGCGTGGTCAATGGGGAGACCAAGGCGGTGTCCGGCATCCGCTTCAAGCGCGAGAGTCAGTCCGGCACCATGATCGGCGTGCCTTCTGATAACAGTTCAGTGACGATCAATGGCAGTCATGGTGCATTCACCATACAGAGCAACGGCAATTACTCTTATGCAATCTCCAATGAAGGTGCTACGGCCGTTCAACGCCTGGTGCCGGGTGATACGCTGATCGAATATTTCAGTTATGAAGTCAGCGACGGTCTGGGTGATACCGATATTGCGCAGATCAGAATCATCATCAATGGTGCAAACGACAACCCGGTGGCCAGTGACGACCAGGCGATAGCGCAGGCGAAATCGAGTAATCCTGGCTCCACCGAAATCAATCCGACGGGTAACGTTATAAGATTTCAGAGCCGGCCTGGTGCAATCACACAGCCGGGCGGGAACGGTATTGATGCAGATGCAGATCGCACCGATCAGCCCAACAGCTTGCTCACGGTGAATGGCATTCGCGCCGGTATCGAGAGCTTGGGTGACACCACCACGGCTGTTTCGGGGGTAACTGTGGTCAGCGGCACTTACGGCGCGCTGACCATCAATCCCAACGGCTCGTTCAGCTATGACGTGGACAGTACCAATCCTGCCGTCGTCGCACTTGCCGCCGGTGCCACACTCACCGACTCCTTTACTTACCGGGTTGTCGACACCACGAGTCCGACCGGACTGACCGATCTCGCCGCACTCAACATCATTGTTCGCGGCGCTAATGATCCGCCGGTTGCCAGCGATGTATTTGCGGAGGCGGTGGAGGCGGGTGGCGTTGCCAACGGTTTGCTCGGCACAGACCCGACGGGTGACGCGTTAATCAATGATTTTGATCCCGATGGCAACGCGCTGTCGGTGTTATCTTTCCGAACCGGAACCGAGGCAGGGAGCGGGACTTCCGGCGTGCTCGGCAATGCATTGCAGGGTCTGTACGGTTCACTGACCCTGAATGCCGATGGAACCTACAGCTATGCTGTGGATAACACGTCGGCGGTTGTGCAGGCCTTGCGGATTGACGCCAATACGCTGAGTGAGACGTTTACATATCAGATCGTCGACGATGCGGTAACGCCGGAAAGTGATTTTGGTCAAATTACCGTCACCATTAGCGGCCGCAACGACAATCCGGTTGGGGTCGACGATGCAGCACTTGCGCTTGAGGCCGGTGATCTCGATAACGGGCTGTCTGGCGTCAATCCGTCCGGCAATGTGTTGACCAATGACACCGATGTCGACTCGACGGCCAACGGTGAAGCCAGAGCTGTGTCTGCGCTACGCACCGGTGCGGAGTCGGGCTCCGGCACTGCAGGTACTTTGGGTTTGGCGCTCGCCGGGACTTACGGAAGCATTACCCTGGAGGCGAACGGCAGTTACATCTATGTTGTCGATAACAGCAACGCTGCGGTCCAGGCCCTGCGCACCAGCGGTGACACACTCATCGAACAATATACCTATACGGTGATCGATGCGGATGGTGCAACGGATCTGGCGCAACTGACAATTACCATCCAGGGTGCGAACGATACGCCTGTCGCCAACCCGGATGTCTCTGCAGCTGAGGAGGCGGGCGGATTAAATAATGGCACGGGTGGAAGCAACGGAATAGGCAACGTGCTCACCAACGATACCGATGTTGATGCCTTTGGTGAAACGAAGGTTGTTGCTGCATACGCCAACAGTGCAGGCGTGTCCGGTACTCTGGGCAGCGCCTTGGCCGGCACCTATGGTAGCTTTACACTTAGTGCCAGCGGCACCTACACCTACGTTGTCGACAACGGCGATCCGGCAGTACAGGCGTTGCGCACGAGCGGAGATACCCTGACGGAGTCTTTCAGCTATGAGATGCGCGATGCGGCCGGTCTTGTCGCGACCTCGATATTGACCTTGACCATCGAGGGTGCAAACGATGCCCCGCTGGCGGTCGACGACACTGCAGTTGCTGTCGAGGCGGGCGGAGTTGCCAACGCTACACCGGGCGCCAATGGTGCCGGCAACGTGCTGATCAACGACACCGACATTGATTCCGACGACGGCAAAGCGGTCACCAGCATCCGCACGGGCAGTGAAGCCGGGGGAGGTACTGCTGGCGGCATCGGCGCGGGGTTGAGCGGGCAGTACGGCAGCCTGACGCTGAATGCCGACGGCAGCTATACCTATGTGGTCAACGACAGCAATCCGGATGTTCAGGCTTTGCTAACGGCGGCCGACACGCTGACCGACATATTTACATACACCATGCGCGATACCCTCGGCCTTACCGATATCGCGCAACTGACAATTACCATTCGAGGCAGCAATGACGCTCCTGCTGCCGTCAACGATGCTGCCGTTGCTGTTGAGGCGGGGGGTGCGCTTAATGCCGCGCCAGGCAGTAACGGCACCGGAAATGTACTGACCAATGACACCGATTTTGATTCCGGCGACGGCAAGGCCGTTACTGCTGTTCGCACCGGTACCGAGGCAGGTGTTGGTGCTGCGGGCAGTATCGGCACGGGGCTCAGCGGACAGTATGGCAGTCTGACACTGAATGACGATGGCAGCTACGTATATGTTGTGGATGAAAGTAACGCTGCCGTTGAGGCTTTGCGAACTGGTGCAGACACGCTTACCGAGACCTTTACCTACACCATGCGCGATACTGCAGGTCTGACCGATATTGCGGAACTGACGATCACCATCCAAGGCAGTAATGATGCGCCGGTCGCTGCCAATGATTTCACCGTTGCCGTCGAGGCCGGCGGAGTCGGCAATTCGACGCCCGGGGTCAACGGCACCGGTAATGTGCTGAGCAGCATTCTGGGAACGGATACCGACGTTGATTCCGGCGACGGCATGACGGTGACCGCCGTACGCACCGGTGCCGAGGCGACGTCTGGTACCGCTGGCACTATCGGAGCGGCATTGACCGGCCTGTACGGCAGCCTGACTTTGAATGCCGACGGTTCTTACACCTACGTCATCGATAATGCTAATACGAGTGTGCAGCTTCTGGTGCCGGGGCGCACTCTTAGTGACCGCTTTACCTATGCGGTTGCTGATACTGGCCTGCTTTCTGATACCGCGCAGCTTACCGTCATTATCGAAGGCGCAGACGATAACCCCGTCGCCACCGACGACCGTGCGCAGGCACAAGCTGCTGAAATCTCGGGTGGTACTATCGTCGGCGGCGTGGTTGTTGGCGGATCAGAGGTCGGCGTACCTGTTAATCCGACGGGTAATGTAATTCTCAACGCCAGTCAGCCTGGTGCCATCGACAGTCCTGCCACCGGTCCTAGTGATCCTGCCGGAAACGGTATCGATGCCGACGTCGATCAAAGCGACCAGCCCAGCAGCAATCTCATTGTGAACGGCATCCGGAGTGGAGCTGAATTGGCTGGCGGTGCGCTCACGGGAATTACAGCAGGCACGACATCTGTCAATGGCGAATCTGTTGCCGGCAGCTACGGCACGCTGACCATCGGAGCCGATGGCTCGTTCCTGTATACCGTCGACAGTCGCAATGCCACGGTGCAAGAATTGCCGGTGGGCGTTACGCTGAGCGATGTTTTCACTTACGGCATCATTGATACTGCAGGCTTGCCCGATCTTGCTGAATTGGTCGTTACGGTGGTTGGTGTCAACGATCCCCCAGTCGCCGAGAATGTCACGGCCTTTGCGCGGGAATCCGGCGGCATCGCCAACAGCACTCCGGGAGTCAATCCCTCGGGCGATGCGACGGCCAATGACGTCGACCCCGATGGCGACCCGATCACCGTGATTGCCATCCGAACCGGTGCCGAGGCGGGTGCGGGTACCGCCGGCAGCGTCGGTGCTGCGCTCGCCGGCCAGTACGGCAGCCTGACAATCAATGCAGACGGCAGCTTCAACTACGTCGTGGACAACACAATTGCCGCTGTGGAAGCGCTGCGCACGACAGGCAATTTCCTAAACGATACTTTTACCTATACCAACAGCGATGGTGTCAGCGGTTCAGATACCGCCGAAATCGTTGTGATAGTCCGTGGTGCAAACGATAATCCGGTCGGTAATGATGATGCCGCGACCGCGGGCGAACGTGGCGGCCTAAACAATGCCGTCACCGGCAGCGACGCGACCGGTAATGTTTTGATCAATGACAGCGACGTTGACAGTATTTCCAATGGCGAGACCATGGCGGTCTCGGCCATCCGTACCGGCATCGAATCAGGCACAGGCGTAGATGGCAGTGTCGGCGCGGCGCTGATCAGCCAGTACGGCAGCCTGACGCTCAATGCTGATGGCGGCTATGTTTATCTTGTCGACAATGCAAACGCTGCGGTTCAGGCGCTGCGTACGTCGGGCAATACGCTGATTGAGACTTTCACCTATGCCGTAGTCGACGCCGCCGGCGCCACCGGACTTGCGCAACTGACCATTACCATCAGCGGCGCAAACGATGATCCGAAAGCAGTCAACGATACTGCAACTGCCGTGGAAGCCGGCGGTCTGGGTAACGCTACCCCCGGCAGCAACGCGACCGGCAACGTGCTCGCCAACGATACCGATGTCGATAGCGTGGCCAACGGCGAGACCAAGACGGTGCAGTCGATTGCCGGTGGCACTGTCAATGGGGCGACGATCGGCGCGTATGGAACGCTGACGTTGAATGCCGATGGCAGTTATACATATGTCATCGACAATGCCCGCCTGGCGGTACAGGCTCTGCGTACCAGTGCAGATACCCTTGACGAGACCTTCACCTACACGATACGCGATGCGGCCGGTGCTACGTCCACAGCATTTCTGTCCATAACACTTCGTGGCGCCAATGACAGCCCCGTTTCCGTGAACGACGCCGTTGATGCCGTCGAGGCCGGCGGCATCGGCAACGCCACCCCCGGCACCAATCCGGGCGGCAATGTATTGCTTAATGACAGCGATGTTGATGGTGTCGCATATGGCGAGACGATGAGGGTTTCGGCTGTTGGCGGGGCGGTAGCCGGCGTTGTCGGCGGAGTCACCGCCGGTGTTTTCGGTACGCTGCGATTGAATGCTGACGGCACCTACGTTTATACCGTCGACAACAGCAAAGCCGCAGTGGAAGCGTTGCGTACCCCTGCGGAAACCCTCACCGATGCGTTTTCTTACCAGATTCAGGACGCCGGTGGGCTGTCCGCGACCGCCTCGTTGACAATCACCATCCGTGGCAGCAATGACACGCCGCGGGCGGTGCGCAATATCGGTGTGGCATGGCCGCCCGGCACCCTGCCCCCTTTTGAGCTCGGCCGCAATCCCACGGGCAACGTGCTCAACAATGATACGGACGTGGATGCCGGTGATACGCGTGCCGTTATCAGCATCGATAACGGCATTTCAACGGCAGCAGTTTCCCCTGGCACGAATGTCAATAACGGGCAGGGCATCACCGGTAATTACGGTACGCTGACCATCGGTGCAGACGGTGGATACCGTTACGTTGTTGATGCCGGCAATTTTGACGTGCTGGCCCTGGACAACATCCTCGACCGGTTGGATGATGTTTTCACCTACACCATGCGTGATACGGCAGGTGCCGTGTCCTCGGTCACCCTGACAATCCAGGTACGTGGCACCAACGACGTGCCGGCGGCCGTGGACGATGCGGCCCTCGCCACCGATTCGGTGCGCCCACCGGCCGTTACCGGCAATGTGTTGTTCAATGACATCGATATTGATGCCAACGACATGTTGTCGGTCAGTGCTGTGAGGGCAGGTCCTGAAGCAGGGGTCGGCGCTGCAGGTGTGGTCGGCACGGCGCTGCCGGGAATGTACGGAACGTTGGTGTTGAATGCCGACGGTACCTTCCGTTATGAAATCGATTTGACTAACCCCGCTGTGCTGGCCGCAGCGGGGCGGGGCCCCTTGCTGACTGATACGTTCACCTATACCGCCAGCGATCTTCTTGGCTCCACAGACGAAGCGCAACTGGTCGTGACCCTTGTCATTACTGAGCCAACTCAGGACTTGCCGGGTTCAGGTTTCTTCCAGGCTTATAAGAGCCCTTATTCCGATGGTGGAGTGCCACTGAATTTCGAGCCGATAGTCTATGTGGAGCGTGCGGTCAGGGCCGTTGAAGTGTTGGCCAAATTGACTGAGCGTCGCACAGACGGTGCCAAACCATGGTTTACCGAGCGTCTGACGATCCGTTCAACCTCCATTGGTGCCGCCCTT
Source organism: Bordetella parapertussis (assembly GCA_945862135.1). Lineage (GTDB taxonomy): Bacteria > Pseudomonadota > Gammaproteobacteria > Burkholderiales > SG8-41. Next base: position 13,410 of record CAMAYE010000020.1, on the reverse strand, counting down.
GGCATGGTTGCTGATACGTTTGTGCAACGTGCGGTTGAAGAAAGCCGTTACTTCAGTCAGTACGACGCCAGTATCATTGAATCGCGAGAGGGTGTCGTGACACTTACGGCAGACGGTCTGGTCGGCGAATTTACTCTGTTTTCAGCGGATGACGACGAGTCGCAGGATCAACCACTTGTTACCGATGACGTGCCTGTGAGCAGCAATGCCCCGTCTTTCTCAGATCAATTACGCCGTTCAGTTGCCGGCGTCCGTCCCCTTGCCGGGTTCGGCAACATTTCTGCTCTATGAACAATCACGTGACCGCGATGAAGAAAAAAACCACGCTGCTGATTTTTCCACTGTTTCTGCTTTCGGCTTGCGCTCCGGTTCCCATCGTTCCCTATACCGCTGACGAGCTTAAGGATCGAGTTTTCGTGGACCGCGAGCAGATGTATGCCAATCAGGAGCCGGTCACCGGGCCCATAAGCTTCGAGGAGGCAGCCGCACGAGCGCTTAAATACAATCTTGACTACCGCCTAAAATTGATGGAGCAGGCGCTGGCGAAGAACCTTTACGACGTGTCCCAGCATGAGATGCTGCCACGACTGGTGGTGTCCGCAGGTTTTGCACAACGCAACAACGATTCTGGAGGCACTTCCGTCGGAATCGACGACGGTCAGGTCAGCCTGCGCCCATCTACTTCACAGGAGCGTTACCGGGACCTTCGCAATCTCGGTTTTTCCTGGAGCCTGCTGGATTTTGGCGTTTCCTACGCCCGTGCCCGGCAAAAGGGCGACCAGATATTGATGGCCGAGGAGCGCCGCCGCAAGGTCATGCAGAATGTGCTGCAGGACGTGCGCAATGCCTATTGGCGCGCATTGGGTGCGCAGCGGTTGATCGGCGAAGTCGACGCATTGCTGGTGCGGGTCAACAAGGCACTCGTTTCCGCCCGCATTGCTGAAGACAAGAACCTTCTGCCTTTGCAGCAGGCGCTGGCCTATCAGCGTGCCCTGCTGGATGCGGTCTCGATACTGACGCTGCGTCGCCAGGATCTGGAATTGGCGCGATCCGAACTGGCGGCACTGATGTCGCTGCCTCCGGGGACGCCCTTTGTCCTTGCCGACGGGGCCGAGCCAGCGTTGCCTGCAGCACCTGCCAGCATCGAAGTGCTTGAGCGGCTCGCCCTCGAGCGGCGTCCGGAGATCATGGAGGAGTGGTATCGCAAGCGGGTGACCGAGGCCGACATCAAGGTGGCCAAAATGCAGTTGTGGCCAAACATCGGGCTGGATGTTAATGCCCAATACGATTCCAACCAGTATCTCTACAATAACAACTGGATCGACACTGGGTTCAGGGTGTCCCTCAACCTGTTAAAACTACTACAGATGCCCGCCCTTGATGAGGCGCAGGCATCACAGAACAAGACTGACGACTTGCGACGCATGGCGCTGTCGATGGCAGTCCTTACACAGGTCAGGGTCGGTACATTGCGCTATAACCTTGCGCTGTCGGATCTCCAATTCGCCAATCAGAGCCTGCGTGTGGACGGACGCCTTCTGGAATATGCCAAAGCCGCGGCAAAGGTGTCGGCGGATTCAGAGCTTGAGGTCGTTCGCGCCGAGGCGCGATGGCTGCTCGCGCGTTATCAACGTTATATCGCTTACTCCCACGCCCAGTCATCCTGGGGGCAACTCTACAATTCAGTGGGGCTTGAGGTGCTTCCGGATGCCGTGGCCAGTCACGACGTCAAGGCGCTGGCGGTCGAGATCCGCCAAACCATGGCGCAATGGGAGAAAACGGCCTTCCAGACCAGCAAGGTTGCGGTTGATGCAAAACCAGCGAACTAGGATTGCGTCGGTTGTCCTGCTGCTCCTCTTGTGTCCGCTGGTGCAGGCGCAAACTGCACCGGCAGCAACGGCTGTTGCCGAAGCAAACGCTATCCGGGTGTTGCTGGCGCCGGATCGTGAGACCACGCTGTTTGCAAGGATGGGTGGACGGGTTGATGTGCTCAACGCCGGAATCGGTCAGGCGGTCAAGAAAGGACAGCGGGTTGCTGAACTCGAATGCGGGGAGAGCAATGCACGATTGCAGATGGCGAGGGCTGAATTGCTTTCGGCACAGGAAAATCTCAAGGCCAAGGATGGTCTGCGTGGCCTCAACGCCGCGGGCGATATGGATGTAGCGATGGCCCGTGCGGCCGTCGACCGAGCGGAAGGCGCTGTTGCGTTGGGGCGTTCGCAGATTTCGTATTGTGTTGTCGATGCGCCTTTTAATGGCCGCATTGCACGAGTCTACATAAAGCAGTACCAGAGTGTAAGTGCAGGCGCACCGGTGATCGATCTGGTTAGCGAAGGCCTGCCGAGGTTGCGCCTTAATGTGCCGTCCGTTTATCTGCAACGTGTCAAGGTTGGCACAACTTTTGATGTGACCGTCAACGAGACCGGCAAGACTTATCCGGCAAGGGTCCTGGCGCTCAATGCACGCATTGACGCTGTCGCCCAGACTGTTGAGGTCGAGGGGCGTCTTGAAGGCAATCCGCGGGACCTGTTGTCGGGCATGAGCGGGGTGGCCCGTTTTGGTTTTAAACCTTGACTGAGCCGCATTTCCCGCATCCGCAGTTGCTGCTGGCCGTCGCTGCCCTCGAGCAACGGGCGCGTGCAGCCGAATCCATAAACAGCCTCGCATTTTCGATTGCGAACGATCCCTATCCTCTGCTCACTTTCAGGCAGGCGCTTGTTTTTGACTGCGATGGACCTGTGTGGAGGTTGCTGGCCGTTTCAGGTCTGGCACGGCCGGAGGAAGATTCACCTTATCTGATCTGGTTGAAGCGAGCGGCAACGTGGCTGTCGACGCATGAAATCTCTCAAAACGGGGTTTGGATATCTGCCGATGCCCCCGGTCTGCCTGAAGACATTGTCGCTGGCTGGAAGGAGTGGTGGCCTCCGGGAATCTGGTGCCTGCGTATTGTCGACCGCAGGAATATTCTGCGCGGAATGGTCGTTTATCTGCTCGAGACGCCGCCAGTGCCAGGGATCGCCGAGCAGATGCAGCGTCTTGTGCAAACCTGGTCATATTGCTGGCACGCACTCGGCCAACACAATGCAAACTGGCGCTGGCGTCCGAGTTCACGCCAGAAGCGGATGGTGATTCTGGTCGGGTTAGTCATTTTCCTGCTGCCGGTGCGGCAGACTGCACTAGCTCCGGCAGAAGTCGTCGGTCTTGACGCGGTTGTCATCGCTGCGCCGATCGACGGTGTGGTAAAGGCGCTGCACGTGCGACCCAATCAGCCAGTGAAAAAGGGCGACCGGCTGTTTTCACTCGATGAAACAACCCTGAAAAATCGGTTGGAGGTGGCCCGCAAGGCAGTTGCTGTTGCTGACGCTGAGTACAACGCGGCCAACCAGCGCAGCTTCGATAACGCGCAGGGGCGTAACGATATTGCGTTGCTTGCCGGTCGCAGTCAGGAGCGGCGTGCTGAATTGGCGGCCATCCAGGCCCAGTTCGGTCGGGTGGATGTTGTTGCAGTGCGGGACGGCGTCGCGGTATTTGGCGATACGAATGAATGGATCGGCAAACCGGTAGTTACCGGTGAGCGCATCATGCAGTTGGCAGATCCTTCGCGGTTGGCCATGATGTTGAATCTGCCGGTTGCGGACGCAATCGCGCTTGAAGTCGGTGCTCCGGTCAAGCTCTATCTCTCGGCTCATCCGCTGTCATCCATTGAGGGAAGTATCACCGAAACCAGTTATCAGGCTGTCACTTTGCCGGACGGCCTGTCCGCGTACCGTTTGCGGGCTTCGATCGACGGTTCGACAGGTGATGCACGGTTGGGCTTGCGCGGCACAGCCAAGGTTTACGGCGGCTGGGTGGTGTTGGGTTATTACATGCTGCGCCGTCCGTTGGCGGCACTGCGGGCCTGGAGTGGGTTGTGACGGCAACAGACTTGGATCGTCCGTTACAGCCACTTCGCGAAGATTTACGCGTGATTGAGGTGGCGCCCGAGGCCGACGGCGCTCCTGCATGGGTCATTCAGGATCCGGTGGTCAACCGCTTCTACCGGATCGGTTGGCTTGAGTTTGAGTGTTTGTTGCGCTGGAGCGGTACAGCGCGTGCGGTAGCTGCGCAAATTGCCGGAACTACGCCCCTCCATGCCGAGCCGGAGCAGGTTTTGGCCGTCGCAGCTTTCCTTGATCAGCACCAGTTGGTCCGTCCGGATCCTTCTGCGACGGATCGCCTTGCCGCGAGGTCATCCGCTGCTCCGTGGCGTCAATGGCGCTGGTGGCTGCACAACTACCTGTTTTTTCGTATTCCGCTGGTTCGTCCGCAGGCCTTTCTGTCCGCTGCAGCGAGGCGCCTTGATCCTCTCATCCAGCCGTTCACGCTGTGGCTGCTTGCGGTGGTCAGCGGGGTCGGACTACTTTTGGTATTCCGCCAGTGGGACGTTTTCAGTCATGCCGTGGTGGATTCGATTTCGCCGCAAGGCATCCTCGGATTCGCTGCTGCGCTGATCATTGCCAAGACCCTGCACGAGCTTGGTCATGCACTTGTCGCCACCCACTTTGGCGTCCGAGTTGCGCACATGGGAATTGCGTTTGTGGTGCTTTGGCCGATGCTCTACACCGACACGGGTGAATCCTGGAAACTGCGGTCGCGTGGCCAGCGGCTGGCGGTTTCGGCCGCTGGAATCGCCACAGAGCTTGGCTTGGCCGGGCTTGCAACTTTTGGCTGGGCAGTCAGCAGTCCCGGCACATTCAACACCTTGTGCCTGTATCTTGCCACCACTAGTTGGGTGCTTTCACTGGCGCTCAACCTGAGTCCCTTCATGCGGTTTGACGGCTATTTCATATTGTCGGACCTGTTGGATTTTCCCAACCTTCATGAACGTTCATCAGCCTTGGCCCGCGTTGCCATACGCCGGAATTTGCTGGGGCTGGAGCAGCAGTGGCCTGAGACTGTGCCCGATCAGCAGCGCGGCTTGCTGATCGTGTTTGCCCTCGCAACGTGGATTTACCGGCTGCTGGTGTTTCTGGGGATCGCAATCGCGGTCTATTTGTTTTTTTTCAAGGCGCTCGGTATTTTTCTTTTTGTCGTCGAGGTATTGTGGTTTATCGTCATGCCCGTTTGGCGAGAATTAAGGGTATGGAAGCAGCTGCGCGCTGAAATACCGCAGTCACGGCATCGCTTGTGGGGCGCCCTTTCTGTATTACTGTTGCTGCTGGTAGTTTTTCCCTGGAGAACCGGTGTCCGCGGAGACGGAGTCCTCCACGCGGCGCAGCAGACCGCTGTATTCGCGCCATATCCATCCGTTATCGTTTCCTTGCGCCCTGGTGGCCAGGTTGCAGTCGGCGATGTGCTGGTCCTGCTCGACTCCCCGGACCTGCGGACTTCGGGTGGACGTAACGAGGCTAAAGTGGCGGCCCTGTCTGCGCATCTGACAGGGCTACAGGCGCAAGAACGCGGGCTGGAGCAGGCCAGTGCGACAGTTGAGCGGCTGGGCGAACAGATGGCTGAAGTGCAGGCAACCGGCGAGGAGTTGGGGCGGCTGACCATACGCGCCGAGTTTTCCGGCGCCTGGCTCGATATCGATCCATCGCTGCAGGCCGGAACATGGGTGAATACCAAGGCGAAAATCGGTGTGCTGATGGCACCGACCCGCTGGAAGGTCGATGCCTATGTCAGCCAAAGCGATGTTGATCGTGTCTTCATCGGGAGCAGTGCGGTGTTTTATCCGGAGCACCAGATGAATGCGCTGCGTGGAAAGGTCACGGACATCGATGCCGCGCGTTCCACAAGTCTCAGTCAGCCTTTGCTGGCGTCGCGTCATGGCGGACCCATCTCGGTGGCTGAAAAGTCGCAGGAACTGTTGCCGGTCGAACCCCGCTTCCGGATTCGTATTGAGCTGGATGCGCTACCGGAATCATTCCGTGAAACCCGCGGTGACGTTCAGATAGAGGGCGTGCGACGCAGCCTTCTTGCCGAGTGGCTGCGTGACTGGCTGGCGGTGCTAATCCGCGAAAGCGGGTTCTGAGTCAGTAGGGAATCATACAGGCAGTGTTCGTCGACTACGGCAATCACGTTGGAATGTTTTTTTAAGTTATTGAATATAAATACTATTTAATCACCGTTACTTCGACTATCGCTCTTCGAGCAACGTGTTGATATGGGAGTTTTACTGTTCGAGAAAACGTACTTGCCCAGACTCGATATCGTAAATGGCACCGACGAGCATCATATTGCTCCCGGCCATTCTTGTTTTTGGTTCGGGGGTGTCCAGGAGTTGTTGCACGGTGTGCCTGACATTGGCTTCAACCGCCGATTGCATTAATGCTTCGGCAGGCTGGCTGCCATCCAGGTGTTCCAGGGCTGGCAGGATGTTCTCAAGCAGTATCTCGATGCGGCTTTTGTGAGTGGCGCCATGAAACTTGGAGTCAATTGCTGCGTGTACCGCGCCGCAATGGTCATGTCCCAGAACGACGAACAGCGGCGTTTTTAAATGGGCGGCGGCATATTGCAGGGTGCCCAGTATTGACGGCCCCAATACATTTCCTGCAACACGGATCACGAATAATTCTCCGAAACCTGCGTCAAAAACCAGTTCCGGAGGCACCCGGCTGTCACTGCATCCCAGGATGGTGGCGTAAGGCTGCTGGCCTTTTGCAAGTTCTGCCAGAACATCTTTCTGCACGGTCTGAAAGCGGGCGTGCCCTGCAACAAAACGCGCATTGCCTTCCTTGAGGCGTGCAAGCGCTTGCTCGGCCATGTATGCGAGTGAACGCGGCTCGCTCATGACGCTGGCGGTTTTGCCGGTGCTTTATGCCAGTCCCCCGGCTTGACGATTTTTTCCGAAGCCGGATCCATCATGTAGTGAGGCGACATGATCTGCACGCCGTATTCGTTGAACACGTCCTGGATGTTGGCGTGTAGCGCGCTCATCACTTCGGCGCGCGGGCGCGGCTCGCTGGGTACGGCCTGGGCGACCAGGCGATATTCAGGGTAGTAGTCCGACAGGGCGGTCTGGAATACCCGGGGCGCCGGCGCATGAAGGATGCCGTCTGTGCGGCGGGCGGCTTCAATCAGCATCGCTTCAACCTGCCGCCACGGCGTGTCGTAACCGATGGTGACCACGGTATCGACAATAAAGCCCGGGCCATGCACTGCGCGTGAATAGTTTTTGGTGACTGTTCCGGTGATCATCGAATTCGGCAACGTCAGTTCTTCGCCGAGGCCGGTGCGAATCGTCGTGGTGAACATGCCCATGCGGGTCACCGTTCCCTCGTGATCCCCGACGCGCACGAACTCTCCGGTCCGCATGGTTCGGGTATAGGTGAGGATCAGTCCGGCAGCGCCCTGGCCGACGATGCTCGATGCGCCCAGCGACACCATCAGGCCCAACAGCACCGACATGCCTTTAAAGGCCTCGGTTTGTGCGCCGGGGAGATAAGGGTAGGCCATCGCGATGGCGAATACCCAGATGGCGAAATTAAACAACCGGCGCGTGGTTGGCATGGTGTCGGAGGCCAGCCAGCTGACTGCAGTCTCGTTTTTCGACATCCGCTCGAGGACACCGCCGAGAAAGGCGATCGTAAAGCGGGCAATGACGAAGATCACAATGGCGACACCCAGTCCCGGGAGTGCTCCCAGGATGCTGCTGCCGATGCCTTGCAGAACATCGAACAGATACGCGTTGAGTTTCATTCCCCACGGGCGGGTATAGGGGATGGCCGACAGAATGTAGCTCAGCCACTCGTAGGTCAGGATTGCAACGATGAGCCAGCGAATTGCGCTGAGAACCTTGAGCAGCACCCGCACGACATGACGGCGCTCCAGGAGATTGGTATCGCCAACTTTCAGGGCTTCGGCTTTACGTGCCGCAATGGCAACGAGCTTCACCGATATCCATTTGCGGACAATTGACAGGAGCCAGAGCAAGGCCGCAAATACCGCAGTGGCAATTCCTGCTGTAATCGCCACTTTTAGCAGGGAATCAAAGCTCCGCGCGTCCTTGGTTTCTCCAATCACTTTGCGGAGTTCTTCGGCGGCCTTTTGGGCCGTGGTTTCAAGGTTGTCTTCGCGCAACGGGTCGACATCCGCCTTGGTGACAATGAATGCCAGCGCATCATTGACCATGATGAGTTGTCCGGCGGGATTGGCCTTGATCGAAACGTTGTGTTCGCCGTGCTGCCTCAACAGCTCATTCAATGTGGATTTCGCGCGCTCCGCACGTTTTTCAGGAGACAGGCCCAGCAGTGAGGCCCTGAACACGAATACCGTGCGGTTGAAAATGAGCAGCGGCGCTTCGCCGGTGGTTTCTGCGGAAGGGGTGGGTTTTGAGTCTGCTGTAACAGTTGCAAGCACGGGCCAAGGAACCAGTATCCCCAGCACCAGAATCGTAAAAAGGCGCAGCGACTTCAACATGGCGTTCTCCGCAACGATCATTGAATTACAAAGGTATTAGGCAAGGCGGCAGCTTGTTCGTCAAGGCGTGATGAAACCCGCGGTTCACAGGGGGCTGAATCGAGGGGGCGTTCATCTAAGAATGATCTTTCACTGAAGTGATGCTGCCTTTGTCGTCGAAGCTCGCCACCATCGATCGTTTCGATTGCCATTCGCTCACTTGTGCTGCGGGCAGGTTGAAGCTCAACGCATGTTCTGCAACCGGCAGATTCTGCGGTTGAGGTTTGTGGCTGGCATCGGCAAGATGATGACGGAGGACATATCCCCAGTACAGCAGCCACGCAATCAGTATGCCGATGTAGAAGGCGTACGGTTTGAGACGCAGCCAGATTTCGTGCCAATCAGGCGCTGTGGTGACCGTCAGTTCGAAAATCGGGTTGCTCAGATAATCCCATGCAAGGGAAAAAAAGTCGCGCAACAGATACGCCAGCAACAACCAGGCGCCTGCGGTTAGCAAGGTGTCGCGCAGGCGAATAACCATAGGAAGGTGCCTGGCGCCGACAAGAGGCGGCCAGTCGTTGCCGAAGCGTGGCTTTGTCATCGTATTCCCCGGTCCGGGCTGACCCAGGTGCCCTTGGCGTGTCGCGGCCGCAGCAGTGCGCGGGGCAACGACGCCGCTGCGGTCATAGTCTGGAGAATCCAGAAAACAATCGGGTACCAGATGATCCAGAAAATCGATGACGCGAGACCTTTCTCGAATCTGGAGTCGACGCCCACGCTGATGCAGCTCTGCAGGATGTAAGTCAATGTCAGGACCGTGCCCCACCACGCCGGCATCAGGCCGAAACCCAAGGGGCCGCCTGTGATTTCGGGAAACGCTGCGGAGATGAGCCAGAGCAATAACCCGGCGCACATCGAATAGGCCCACACCAGGCTGATCAGGAAATTTCCCCAGATGGGCAGCAGGCGCCAGCGTTTCTGCCGGAACATCACGGGCGTTGCCGCGATCACTGACTGTACGCCGCCTTCCGCCCAGCGCAGACGTTGGCGCCACAGGCCGATCAGCGTTTCCGGCATCAGTATCCAGCAAATCGCCTTGGGCTCGAAGATCGCTTTCCACCCGGCAAGCTGGATGCGCCAGGTGACGTCAACATCATCAGTCAGTGCCGCAGCAGACCACCATCCGGCATCCTGAAGTGCGCGCTTGCGGAAGGCGCAGATTACACCGGATACAGTAAATATGGATCCGTATGTGCTCTGTGCGCGTTTGATCAGTCCGACAATTGAAGAAAATTCACCAACCTGCAGGCGTCCCAGAATCGTTCCCCTGTTGCGTATTCGGGGATTCCCTGTCAACGCACCGAGGGTCGGATCGCTCTGGAAGCGCCGGACGAACCAGGTGAGCGCATGGGGATCAAGGAGTGCGTCGCCATCAATGCCGACCAGGATTTCACCGGCAGCAACCAGTGCCCCGACATTGAGGGCGGTGGATTTCCCCTGGTTCTGCGCGAGATGTACCACGCGCAGTTGCGGCATGGTTTTGGCGAGTTCATCAAGGATCGCAGCCGTATTGTCGCGCGAGCCGTCATTAACGGCGATGATTTCGAAGTTGGGATATTCAAGTGCTGCAAGAGCCGCGAATGTTTCGGCCGCTTGGTCTTCTTCGTTGAAGCAGGGCAGCAGTATTGAAACCAGCGGGTACTCCTGAAGCACGGGTGGCGCATCCGGCAGCGGTTCGTGCCGCTCGCGCAGCAGCCGGAAGAGCAGGCCTCCGGACATCCAGTACCAGGCCATCACGAACGGATAGCCGAAGCAGAATGCCGCAAGTGTCTGTGAGATGGCGTGCCAGTCCGGCGTCACGTCAGAATCTCACCGGAAAGGTTGCAGCGGATACATCAGGCTCCACTTCGTGGGCAGGGGGTAGATCGGCTACCGCGGAGTCAGGGCACCAGCCCATCGCGGTTCCGCCCAGTTGTTGATATCTTCTTGCCGTGGTTTTCAGCATCTCGGACGCCGGTGGCGCATGACCGGTCAGCCAGATTCCCGAGCGGCGGCTGATTGTTTCCCTGAGTTTCCGGTCGCTGTCCAATATCGTTGATTTTCCGTCAACCGGCATCCGGATGTTTTGCAGCACGAGATCGGAAATGCTGCTGCTCTGTTCGGGTTCATCCGTAACAAGGGTCAGGCTGGCCCAGGGCCGGTAGCGTTGTACTTCCCGGAAAGCCCGTATGGCCGTTCGTTCCGGTGTCGGCAAAGCATCGACAGAAATCCGGTCGCGAGCAGATCTGGTTTCCCAGGGCAGACCCGCGGACGGGGTTGCGTTTGGCGAGAGCCGGGCCAAAGAAGGGGTGTCATCAAAAAAGAGTCCTGACAAAGGAACGCTGGCGCCAAGGTCCCGGTACAGCGGCAGTGATTTTTCCCGATCAGCCATCTGCTCCCTGGTCGCTTGGCTGCCCGGAACCCTGACATGCACTTCAACACCGGCGCGGGTTTGCAACTGCCACACGATGCGTGACAGCAGATCAGCCTTGACCGGCAGCGCGTCCGTGGGAAACCAGGCATGACTGGCTTGTCCCGCCGCGTTGCGGGCGACGGCATCAACGATCACAGCAGTGCTGCCCATTGTGCGCAGACGTTCAATGGCAAGGCCCAGTCTCTCATCGGTCGATTCGTAACTGCCGGTCCAGAGTTCGCCCGGATCAAGACAAACGAGACGGCGCACAGTCGGCAACTTGTCCTGCAGCCTGACCATCGATGTCAGCGTCGACAAGGCGGCATCGGCGCTAGGATACTGACGCGGAATCGACATCAGCGTTCCCGTTTCACCGGGCCCCGCATCCAGTGTCAGCGCCATTTCAAAACCTGCGGAGCGGACAGCCTCAATGCCGATTTCGGAATAACGCCCATACGGCCACACCCAGATGCGCGGTGCGCGCCCCAGTTCACGTTGGAGCAATGCGTGTATGCGCCGCGCGTCTGCTTCAAGCCGGGTGCGATGGGATGCCGCGTTTTCGTAACCCGCGCCGTGCTTGAACTCGCGGGTCACCGCGCTGGGCATGATGTTGCCCTGCGGATTCCCGGTGACGCCGCGATGCAGGTTGTAGCTGTGGGAACCAAACTCCACCAGTCCCGAGGCCTGCATTTCGCGGGCTTCCGCCCAGGAAATGAAATTCCGTCTGGGGACGATCTTGCCGTCGTAGTCGACAGTGGCGTCCAGTGGCGCATCCATCCAGGTTCCGACCAGCGCTGAGACGACGGGAATGCGGTAAGTCAGCAGCAGGGGGTATACGCGTGTATAGAGGCTGCGGTAACCGTCGTCAAAGGTGATCAGGATGGCGCGCGGCGGCAAGGGACGTTCCCCCCGGGCTGCCCGCAGTACGTCATTGGCCGAGATGGCAGTCCAATCGTTGGCTTTGAGCCATTCAAAAAACTCGATCAAGGTGCCTGTCGTCATCGCGTCGTCGCCGAGATCGCGACGGTCGTCTACGACGTCATGGAAAGCAATGGCCACGAATCTGGAGCCACTGCCGTCCGCATATACCGGATGTGGCGAGCTCCACGCGGCGAACAGGCAGATGCAGATGATAAAGGCGAGTTTGCGCATGATCAGAAACGCTTGTTAATGCTGAAAAATCCGGTCAGCCCGCGTTCGGCGGTGCCATCGTAAATGCGCCGGTTGATCTCGGCACCGTAGCGGATTTCGAAAGTCGGATCGAAGCGATAGCGTTGTTCGTATGAAAGAGAACCGATGGTGCCGTTGCCGAAGCCTTCCTGCCGGTAACTGCCTGCGGCAAATACCACGCGCTGCACCCAGCTGCGGTCGTAGTGGCGGGATATTACGTGTTCAGCTTCAATGGCCAGCGTCAGCGCCTGGTCATTGACCGGATTGAAATACGGCGCGCCAAGTTTTGAATTGCGCGATGCGTAATATTCGGGGCGGAAATCGAGATCAAAATGCGGCTGATCGATCAGCCGCTGCATGAACACGACACGCTCGCTTTGCCGGCGGTTTCCGTCTGAAAAATCAACCGAGCGGACGGATGCGGAAATCGACCGGGATTCGTGCCAGCGGTATTCGCCGCCCAGATCCAGGGCATTGCCGGTGATCCCGTAGAACTGCGCGCGCAAAGGCGTGTCGCCGGAATAGGCTTCGGCACCCGCATAAATGGCCCAGTGGTCACTGGGTCGCCACGATCCGATCAGGCTGGCGCCATCTTTCGACAGCGTGCCGCTGTTTTGCCAGGCGATGGCTTCAACGGTGACGTCCGGTCCGGCATATTCAGCACCGGCGCCCAGACGTTCCCGCAGTACGCGACCTTCAACAGGATAGGCTGTCGCCCGTTCAGCAGCAGCAACGGCGCGCAGGCGTCCTGCGTAAGGGGATGAGTAAAGCCTTGCTGCAACCTGCGAGCCTCCGCCCGGTGCTGAAAGTGCGGTGCCGTGTTCACGACGGCTCGACACATCCAGACGGAATTCCCGCATTTCCGCAATCGCGATATCGCGCTTCAGGCGCTGCACCGACTGATCGTCAGGGAATCGCGCCATCAGGCTTGCTGTGCGGGTTTTTGCCGATTCGATGTCGGATCGGCGCATGTCGGAATCGGCAAGCGCCACTTCGATGCCGCGATCTTCCGGTGCGAGGCTGGCGGCGATGCGTACTTCTTCTTCCGCCAGGCGCGGCCATCCGCGAGCTGCCGCAACAGAACCCATTGCCGATCGCAGATAGCCCAGTCCCGGGGCGCGTTGCGCCAGCGGCAGCAGCCGGTCCCAGGCTTCTGCATGCATGTCGGCGTAGTGGCGGGCGTTGGCGGCGAGAATCTGCGCCCCCAGCCAGTCATCATTGGGCTCCGGACGTGACCGGCCCGGCGTATCGCGGCGCGGGCCGTCTGCGGAGGCCTGTGCATCGACGTTGGCAAAAGCTGCAGAATAATCTTCGCTTTCGATTTCGGCATAGAACAGGCCGATGCGGGCTTCGCGATTGTTTTTGTCACTGTCGAGAACATCCTGATAGGCGCGTCGTGCGCGTGCCGGCTG
>CAMAYE010000019.1 GCA_945862135.1 Bordetella parapertussis | reverse complement strand
GACACCGGAATGCCGGTGGCCCGCGATACCACCTCGGCAATTTCCTCGGTGCCGACATGGGTGCGCAGCAAACGATGCTTGGTTGGCGCTGCGTTCGCGGTCTCGGCCTGTTTCAGCTGCGCTTCAAGTTGCGGCAGCTTCCCATATTGCAGTTCAGCAACCTTGTCGAGCTTGCCGGCACGCTGCAGCTTGACGATTTCAGCGCGCACACGGTCGATCTCTTCCTTGATGTGTGCGCTGCCCTGGACTTGCGCCTTCTCGGCTTTCCAGATTTCCTCAAGATCGGCAGCTTCGCGCGAAAGTGATTTGATCTCGTCTTCCAGCAAAGCCAGCCGTTTTTTTGATGCCTCGTCCTTTTCCTTCTTGATCGCTTCACGCTCGATCTTGAGCTGAATCAGGCGACGATCGAGTTTGTCCATCGATTCCGGCTTGGAGTCGATTTCCATCTTGATGCGTGACGCCGCCTCGTCGATCAGGTCAATCGCCTTGTCCGGCAGGAAACGGTCTGTGATGTAGCGGTGCGACAGCTCGGCCGCCGCAACAATTGCGGGATCAGTGATTTCGACACCATGGTGCAGCTCGTATTTCTCCTGCAGGCCGCGCAGGATGGCAATCGTTGCCTCCACCGAAGGCTCGTCGACCAGCACTTTTTGGAAGCGGCGCTCCAGCGCGGCGTCTTTTTCGATGTATTTTCGGTATTCGTCCAGCGTCGTTGCGCCGACGCAGTGCAGTTCGCCACGCGCCAATGCCGGTTTCAGCATATTTCCCGCATCCATCGCGCCTTCGGCCTTGCCGGCACCGACCATGGTGTGCAACTCGTCGATGAAGACGATGGTCTGTCCTGCATCCTGCGAGATTTCCTTGAGCACCGATTTCAGGCGCTCTTCAAACTCGCCGCGGTATTTGGCGCCGGCGAGCAGTGCCGCCATATCCAGCGACAGCACGCGTTTGTTCTTAAGCGTTTCCGGGACCTCTCCGTTGATGATGCGCTGGGCGAGACCTTCGACAATCGCGGTCTTGCCGACCCCGGGTTCACCGATCAGCACCGGATTGTTCTTGGTGCGACGCTGCAGGATCTGGATCACGCGGCGGATCTCATCATCGCGGCCGATTACCGGGTCGAGCTTGCCCGAACGCGCACGTTCGTTCAGATCCATGGTGTATTTTTTCAACGCCTCGCGGCTGCCTTCGGCTTCAGCGCTGCCGACGGATTCGCCGCCGCGCAGACCTTCAACGGCTTTCTCAAGCGTAGCGCGGTCACCGCCGAATTGCTTCAGCAACCGGCCGGTCTCGCCCTTGTCCTGGGTCAGTGCCAGCAGGAACAGTTCTGATGCAACGTATTGATCGCCGCGTTTCTGGGCCTCTTTGTCGGTGAGATTCAGCAGATTGCCGAGATCGCGCGAAATGGTGACTTCGCCGCCTGTGCCTTCAACCTTGGGCAAACGCTCCAGCGCCGTCTTCAACGCCCCGCGCAGCCCTGTAACGTTGACGCCGGCACGCTGCAACAGCGAGGCTGTGCCGCCATCCTGCTGATTGATCAGCGCCAGCAACAGATGCTGGGGTTCGATATAAGCGTGATCGCCGCCTACCGCCGCGCTCTGCGCGTCAGAGAAGGCCTGCTGGAACTTGGTGGTGAATTTGTCGAAGCGCATGTCTGCCCCGTGCTAAAAGTTTAGATACAGAGCAGATGGGGCATGCGCAGCCTGATTTCAATGCTGGAGCAAGGGATAATCCGGGCGATGTCTATTTAATCAATATAATCATATATTTATTGAATAAATAAGATTAAGTCGGCTGAGGAAGAAAGCGGGCTAAAGTGACACCGACCCCGGGTGCCGCTCCTCCACAGCCCCACTGCGACGATAACCAACTTCCGGGTACGGATAGAGCATGTTCAGCGCAATGCTCTGGTTTGCGGTCTGCACAATGCGCACATGTTCGCGCTTCAGTTCGCGCGCATGCCGGCAGCCGCAGGCATGCGCAATCATGTCGATTTCCTTGTTCATGCTGTTGCAGTAGTTCGCCACCCGTAGATACTTCTCTTCGACCACCAGACCGCGCTGCAGTCGCTTGTTGTGCGTGGTAACGCCGGCTGGACAGGTGTTCTGGTGGCAGCGCAGGGCCTGGATGCAGCCCAGTGCGAACATGAAGCCGCGCGCGGAGTTGATGAAATCTGCGCCCATGCACAGCGCCCAGGCTGCTTTCGCCGAAGTCACCAATTTGCCGGCGGCGATCACCCGCACCCGCCCGCGCAGATCGGACTGGATCAGCGCATCAACGACACGCGGCAACGCTTCAGCGATGGGCAGAGACATGTGATCCATCAGTGTCTGCGGCGCGGCGCCGCTGCCGCCTTCGCCGCCATCAATGGCAATAAAATCCGGCGCGAACTCCGGGCCACGACGCAGGATGGCGTCGCACAGGTCATTCATGAAGGCCCAGCCGCCGATCGCCGTTTTCACACCAACCGGCCGCCCGGTGAGATTGCGGATGTAGGCGATCTTGTCGAGCAGATCGTCGACATTGGCGATGTCGTGATGACGATTCGGACTGATCGAGTCCATGCCTGGGGGTATGCCACGGATACGGGCGATCTCTTCGGTGACCTTTGCACCGGGCAGAACCCCTCCCTTGCCGGGCTTGGCCCCCTGCGACAGCTTGATTTCGAAGGCCTTGACGTGTTTCGCAAGCTCCTGGGCTTTCTGCGGTGAAAAACTGCCGTCAAGTTCGCGGATGCCGTATTTTGCCGTGCCGATCTGCATGATCACGTCGCAGCCACCCGACAGATGGTGCGGCGACAAACCGCCCTCGCCGGTATCCATCCAGCAACCGGCAGTTGCAGCGCCACGCGACAAAGCTTCCACCGCAGGCTGCGAGATCGCACCGAAGCTCATACCGCTGATATTGACGATGGATTTGGCTTCAAAAGGCTGCGCGCAATAGCCATCGCCGATCAGGATTGAAGGTGTCGGCAACCGGTCTTCTTCAAGCACCGGGTACGGATGGTTGACGAACAGGATCGAGCCCGGCGTGCTCAGGTCGTTGGTCGAACCAAAACCGATGATGCCGCCTTCGTTTTTCGCGCTCTTGTAAACCCAGCCGCGGGTCGCACGGTTGAAAGGCATCTCTTCGCGGTCATTGGCGAAAAAATACTGACGGAAATATTCACCAAGGTCTTCAAAGAAAAAGCGCAGGCGTCCGATGACCGGATAATTGCGCAAGACCGTATGCTTTTTCTGGGTGACGTCATGGATGATCAGGAATATCAGCCCCCCGATCATCAGAAAACCGAGCACTGTACCGATGCCGTAGGACACCACGCTGACCATGTCGTTCATACGCACTCCCCCGTACAACCGGTTAAAATTGTCGCTGAACTATAGCAGTTTGCCATGTCGAGCAAACCCCGCATTTTTTCCCAATGAATCTCGCCAACGAAATTGAACGTAACGTAACCGCAGCTCTTGCTGAGGATGTCGGAAGCGGCGATCTGACCGCTCAACTGACGCCTGATCGGCTGGATGCGCAGGCCCATGTGGTGTGTCGGCAACCCGCCGTGTTGTGCGGCACCGCATGGTTTGATGCCTGCGTTACAAAACTTGATGCCAAAGCCCGAATTATCTGGTTCGCCAGTGACGGTGACCGCATTGCACCCGGCACGCGACTTTGCGACATCTCCGGCTCTTCCCGTGCATTGTTAACCGCCGAGCGCAGCGCGCTGAATTTTCTGCAGCTGCTCTCCGCCGTGGCCACCACCACGCGTTGTTATGTCGATGTGGTCGCCGGTACCCGGGCTGCGATCCTTGATACCCGAAAAACACTGCCTGGTCTGCGCGTTGCACAGAAACACGCTGTCACCGTAGGCGGCGGCATGAATCACCGCATGGGCCTGTGGGACGCCATCCTGATCAAGGAAAACCACATCGCCGCCGCTGGTGGTGTCATACCGGCGTTGTCAGCCGCTGCAAAACTGGCGTATCGCGCGCAGTGGATTCAGATCGAGGTGGAAACGCTCGAGCAGTTGCGCGAAGCCGTTGGCGCTGGCGCGAAAATGGTGCTGCTCGACAACATGAGTCTGGAGCAGATGCGTGAGGCGGTGCAGTGGACTGCGGGACAGGCACTGCTGGAAGCCTCTGGCGGCATCACGCTGGATAACGTGCGCGCCATTGCCGAAACCGGCATCGACCGCATTTCGATTGGTGCGTTGACCAAGGACATCAGCGCCGTAGATCTATCGATGCGTTTTGCCTAAGCTTGCGAGAAATACTTAAGTATTTGTTTTTAAATACTTTTTAAGACTTGGTTCGGCCGGCGATATAGGTCTTCACCGCTTCCACATCCGGATCCATCACCGCCACCCGCTGCAGCCGGCTTTCCAGCCCCTCGTAACCCGGCGGCACTTCCGGGTCATGGCCCAGCGCCTCGCGAATGGTTTCGGCAAACTTGGCCGGCAATGCGGTTTCCATGCAGATCAGCGGCACCCCGGGTTCGCGCTGCTGCAATCCGACATTGATGCCGTCGGCGGTATGCGGATCAATCGTGACGCCATACTGTTTGTGAACCTTGCGTATCGCATTCAGGCGGTCGGCATGTGAACTGCGTCCCGACACAAAACCGTACTGATCAACACTGCGCCAGCACGGCGCCTCGCCCAGGTTGAAGCCGCCGGCATCTTCCACCTCACGCCACAGACGGGCGACCATCGCAGGATCGCGCCCGACCAGATCAAACACGAAGCGCTCGAAGTTCGACGCTTTCGAAATATCCATCGACGGACTGGACGTCTGCAGAGTCTCGCGGCTGGAACGCACACGATAGCGGCCGCTGCGGAAAAATTCGTCGAGTACATCATTCTCGTTTGACGCAAGGATAAGGTGGCGGATCGGCAACCCCATCATGCGCGCGATGTGTCCGGCAAAGATGTTGCCGAAGTTGCCCGACGGCACGGAGAACGACACCTGCTCATCATTGCTCTGCGTTGCCGAAAAATAACCCTTGAAGTAGTACACCACCTGGGCCACGACCCGCGCCCAGTTGATTGAATTCACCGCGCCGATCTGGTGTGCGCTCTTGAAAGCGGCATCGCCGCTGACGGCCTTGACGATGTCCTGGCAGTCGTCGAATACGCCGCGGATGGCGATATTGAAAATATTGGCGTCCTGCAGCGAATACATCTGCGCACGCTGAAAGGGACTCATTTTGCCGTGCGGCGACAGCATGAACACGCGGATGCCTTTCCGGCCGCGCATGGCATATTCCGCCGCCGAGCCGGTGTCTCCGGACGTAGCGCCGAGGATATTCAGCGTGCGCCCTTCCCGCTGCAGAACGTATTCGAACATTTCACCCAGCAACTGCATGGCGACGTCCTTGAATGCCAACGTCGGTCCGTTGGACAGTTGCAGCAGATGCAGCCCGGGTTCCAGCGTTTTCAGGGGTGTGATGTCCGCGGAGCCAAAGACCTCGGTGCGATAGGCGCGATGCACCAGACTGCGAAGATCGCCCTCTGGGATGTCATCAACGAAACGACTGATCACCGAAAACGCAAGGTCCGCATAGGACAGCTTGCGCATGGCTGCCAGTTCATCGCTGGTCAGCCGCGGATAGGCCTGCGGCACGACCAGACCGCCGTCCGATGCCAGGCCGCCCAGCAGGACGTCGCAGAAACGCGCCAGCGGCATGCGCCCGCGCGTGCTCACATAACGCGTCGGTGACGCCGTTGCCAGTTTTGAAGCAGGAACGCTCATTGCAGCGCTTCCATGCGGATGCGGGTGATCTTGCCCGACACCACCGGCAGTGCTTCGATGCGCTGGATTGCCGCGTCAATTTTCTTTTCCTGGGTCAGATGCGTCAGCATGATGATGTCGACCTGCTGTTCCCCGGCCTGCGGCTCCTTTTGCACCAGCGCCTCGATCGAAATCGCCTGGTCGGCAAGGATGCGGGTAATGTCGGCGAGAACTCCAGCCTTGTCCGCCACGCGCAATCGCAGGTAATACGACGTTTCAACTTCGCCCATTGGCAGAATCGGAACGGCGGACAATTGGTCATGCTGGAAGGCCAGATGCGGCACGCGGTTCTCCGGGTCAGCCGTCAGCATGCGCGCCACATCCACCAGATCGGCCACAACCGCGGACGCCGTCGGCTCGGAGCCAGCACCGGCGCCGTAATACATGGTCTGCCCCACGGCATCGCCCTTGACCAGGATGGCGTTCATGACGCCCTCGACATTGGCGATCAGCTGACTGGCAGGTATCAGCGTCGGATGTACCCGCAGCTCGAAACCAGTCGCCTTGCGTTTGGCAATGCCCAACAGCTTGATGCGGTAACCCAGCTCCTCCGCATAACGAATGTCCTCCTGCGCCAGCTTCGAAATGCCTTCGACATGGGCTTTCTCGAACTGCACCGGAATGCCAAAACCGATCGCAGCCATGATCGATAGCTTGTGCGCGGCATCAACGCCTTCGATGTCAAAAGTCGGATCCGCCTCCGCATATCCCATGCGTTGCGCTTCCTTCAGCACGTCGGCAAAGGCTGCGCCCTTGGCGCGCATCTCCGACAGGATGAAGTTGCTGGTACCGTTGATGATGCCGGCGATCCACTCAATGCGGTTGGCAGTCAAACCCTCACGCAGCGACTTGATGATCGGGATGCCGCCACCGACCGCCGCTTCAAATGCAACCATCACACCTTTGGCGCGGGCTGCCGCAAAAATTTCGTTGCCGTGCAGCGCCAGAAGCGCCTTGTTCGCCGTCACCACGTGTTTGCCATTGGCGATGGCCTTGAGGATCAGCTCTTTGGCAATGCCATAGCCGCCGATGAGTTCGACAACAATGTCGATATCGGGGTTGCTGACAACCTCGTTGGCGTCAGCGGTGACGCGTGCCGCGCTACCGACAACAGACTGCGCCCGCGCAACATCCTTGTCGGCAACCATGGTCATGCGGATGGTACAACCGGCCCGGCGGGAAATTTCCTCGCTGTTGCGCTGGAGCACCTTGAACGTTCCGCTGCCGACAGTGCCGATGCCCAACAGGCCTACATTGATCGGTTTCATTGGTTTGCGTTTTTTCCTGTTTCCCGAGGCCGCTTACAGCAGCCCGTCCTTGCGGAACATCTCTTTGATAGTACGGATTGCCTGACGAGTTCGCGCTTCATTTTCGATCAGCGCAAAACGCACATGTCCGTCGCCGTAATGGCCAAACCCGGTGCCCGGTGCAACCGCCACCTTGCCGTCGAGCAGAAGCTTCTTCGAAAACTCCAGCGAACCCATTGCCTTGTACGGCTCGGGGATCGGCGCCCAGATATACATCGTGGCCTGAGGCTTGTCGACCTTCCAGCCCATCGCATTCATGCCGGACCACAGAACATCGCGGCGGCCTTGATAGATCTGGCGCACGTTCTCGACGCAATCCTGCGGTCCTTCGAGGGCGATGATCGAAGCCACCTGGATCGGCGTGAACGTGCCGTAATCGTGATAACTCTTCATCCGCGCAAGTGCGGTCACCAGATCACGATTACCGACCATGAAGCCGACACGCCAGCCAGCCATGTTGTAGCTCTTGGACATCGTGAAGAATTCAACCGCGACGTCGCGAGCGCCCGGCACCTGCAGAATTGACGGCGCCTTGTAACCATCGAATACGATGTCGGCATAGGCCAGATCGTGCACTACGTAGATGTCATGCGCCTTGGCAATCGCAATCAGCCGCTCGAAGAATGCGAGATCCACGCATTGGGTCGTCGGATTGCTCGGAAAGTTCACAATCAGCATTTTCGGCTTGGGATAAGAATCGCGGATTGACTGCTCAAGCTCCGCGAAAAAATCCACGCCGGCATGCATGGGAACGTGACGAATATCCGCTCCGGCAATCACCGGGCCATAGATATGAATCGGATAACTCGGGTTAGGCACCAGCACGATATCGCCGCGGTCAAGGGTCGCCAGCGCCAGATGTGCAATGCCTTCCTTTGATCCGATGGTAACGATGGCTTCGGATTCCGGATCAAGTTCGACGCCGTAACGCGTCTGGTACCAGGTGCAGATTGCCTTTCGCAGCCTGAGTATGCCTTTGGAGACCGAGTAGCCATGGGTATCGGTGCGCTGGACCGATTCGATGAGCTTGTCGACGATGTGACGCGGCGTGGGCTGATCGGGGTTGCCCATGCTGAAGTCGATGATGTCTTCACCGCGCCTGCGGGCGGCCAGCTTCAGTTCGCCGGTAACGTTGAACACGTAGGGCGGCAGACGTTTGATGCGCGAAAACTCTTCCATGGGCCAGTCTCGGTACGATGCGGTAAAGATCGAAAATTAATGTCTGAACGTCACAAACATGCTCCGACGGCTCACGGGGCCCGACAGAATCACGATTTTCAGGCGGAAAACGTATAATTGTAGCGAAGCGAACCACTCCCGGCAAAGATTAGGCCATGAAACTGCATCTGGCGAACCCAAGGAACGGCTTTACGCTGACCGGTTACGGGGCTGGTTTCCTGGCCGTCAACGGCACCCGTTACGACCACGCCCTCGTTGTAACCCCCGAAGCCCCCCCTGTGCGCTGGTCTGTTGACGCTGCAAGCGCGCTTACCGCCGAAGCGGCCGGATTGCTGCTGGCCAGTGCGCCGGAAATCATCATTATCGGCACCGGTCCAACCCAGACATTCCTCGGGCCTGCACAATTGCGACCGCTGATCGAAGCAGGAATCGGCATCGAAATCATGAATACGCCGGCAGCCTGCCGGACCTACAACGTATTGATGGGCGAAGGGCGCCGCGTACTGGCCGCTATATGCCTGCCTTGAGGTAAGCGGCAGGATCGGTAACAGAAGCTTCGACGGGCATCGAAAAGTAGAAAGTTGCCCCGCTTTTAGGTTCCGCCTCTGCCCAGACTTGGCCGCCATGGCGCCGGATCACTCGCTGTACCAGCGCCAGGCCGATTCCAGTGCCCTGAAACTCCGTTTCACTGTGAAGTCGCTGGAAAGCACCGAAAAGCTTGTCAACATAGGCCATGTCAAAACCGACGCCGTTGTCTCTGACAAAGAAAGTCTGTGTACCGTCGTTAATCTGGCCGCAGCCGATTTCGATCACAGCCTCGCTTTCCAGACCGGTGAATTTCCAGGCATTTCGCAACAGATTGTCCAGAGCGACGCGCAGCAGGCCCTCGTCCGCAATGACCTGCATGCCCTCGGCCACCCGGACATTGACGTGGCGGTCCGGTTCCGTGCCTTGAAATTCGCGGATGATTTCGTGTGCAATGGCCGTGAGATTACAGGATCGGAATTGCAAATCCCGTCGAGTTACCCTGGCCAGTTCCAGTAGATCATCAATCAGTTTCGCCATGCGCTGACTGCCAGCACGCACACGCTCCAGGTAGCCTTTTCCTGCATCGTCGAGAACATCTGCATATTCATCGATCAGTATCTGGCTGAAGCCGTCAATTGTCCGCAACGGTGCGCGCAGATCATGTGAAACCGAATAAGAAAAGGACTCCAGTTCGCGATTGGCTGCAGCGAGCGCACGGGTACGTTGTTCAACCCGCTGCTCCAGTTCAGCATTGAGGTGGCGAACTTCGGCTTCGGCACGACGGAAGTCAGTCAGGTCGTAACCCATCAAATAAGCCCCTTCCACCCCACCTTCTTCTTTGCGATGTGGAATCAGCGTCAGCCGCACCACACGCTGCCCGGCACGTGTCTCAAGAACGCGTTCGGTCGTTACGTCCCCTCCATCCAGCGCTCGTCGCAGCAAAGGGGCAATTCCTTCGCTGCAGGTACGGGAATCCGGATGATCCTCACCCGTATCACCAAACCAGCGGTCATAGGCAAAGTTGGAATACTGCAAAGTGCCATCACCATCAAAAAATGCGATGACGGCAGGAACGTTGTCGGCTATCGCGCGCAGACGCGATTCGTTGTCACGCAGCAAACGTTCCATGTTCAGCTGTTCAGTCATGTCACGGACCAAAACCAAGCGCACTTTACGCTCCGCAAGCATGGTCGGATAGGAGTGAATTTCGACGTCGATCAGCCCACCGTTGCGCCGCGCGTGCTGCTTCTGCAGTCGTTCAACCGCTCCCATTGGCCTTGCAAACGGCGTACGCCTGTAGCGTTCGCGGCCAGCTGGCGTCTGGATGTCGATCAGGGACATACCAAGCATTTCTTCTCGCTTGTAGCCATACATTTCATGGAAAGCCTTGTTTACGTCGATAAATTGAAGCGTATCCTCATCGCGCAGATACATCGGCAGTGGCGCCAAAGCAAAAATCTGCCGGTAGCGCGCCTCGCTCTCAATCATCCTTGCTTCGCTCTCGACCTGATCCGTAATGTCCTCGATGACCGAAAGCAGGTACCCGACCTTGCCACCTTGCACGCCCTCATCAAGACGTGAAACCGATAGATTGACCCAGATGATCCTGCCATCCTTGCGCCGGTAACGCTTGCGACGGGAGTAATGACCAAGCTCTCCGGACAACAGCCTGAGATTGATCAACTTTGTAGATTCCGCATCCTCAGCTGCTGTCAGGCCAGTGGTTGTCATTGTCAGCAGTTCGTCCTCCGCGTAACCGAGAATCTCGCACAGCTTCCGGTTGACCCTGAGAAACCTCGGGTGCTCGCTCAATTCTCGAATGGCTATGCCAACGGAGGCTTGCTCAAAAATTGCCCTGAACCGAGCCTCGCTGTTTTCAAGGGCCTGCTGTGCGCGCACGCGATCCGTGACATCGTTGGCAACAATCAGTCGAGCCTGCTGACCACCGAACTGGAACGGTTGCGCAGTAATTTCGGCAGTAATGCGCTCACCATATTTGGTGACGTGCTGGCGGATGAAATTCATGGGTTTCGTCGGATCCCGTCCCAGTAACTGCTGCACGACCGCATCGCGGTACTCCTCCGCCTGAATATCAATCGCGGTCATACGCTCGAATTCATCACGGCTGTAACCGTATTTCCTTACCGCCGCCTCATTTACAGCGAGAAATCTCGGCTCATAGGCATCAGCGACCCACATTGGCAGCGGCGTGGCTGCAAAGATCTGACGATAACGTTCCTCGCTGACCTCAAGGGCCTCCACCATGCGCATTCGCTCCGTCACGTCCTGCGCTATGGCGAGCGCCCCGTTGAATTCGCCGCTTTTGTCGTATAGCGGCATATAGTTCCATTCGCAGATAACGAAGGATCCGTCCTTGCGCAGGTTTTCGATCGTTGCGGCAATGTCACGCTCTCCGCGTCGGAGCCTCTGCCTTCGTTCAGTTACTGCCGTGAGTGCAGTAGCGGGGACGATAAGGTTCGCGATGTCCTGGCCCCGCAATTCCGTCACCGTGTATCCAAATATCCTTTCTGCGGCCGGATTGCAGTAGAGCACGCGAAACTGTTCATCCTGCAGGACGCAGGCAACGGGCATATGTTCAAGCTGCAGTTCAAGAAGATCCAGCAGATGTTTGCGTTCCCGCTCAAGATCATTACTGGATTGCTGCGCTGAACGGCGATCCAGAAACTGTCCGACTTCATAACCAATTGCATCCAGCGTCTCGCGAAGCACCTGATCCGGCGCTTCAGGACGCTCGCTGAAGAATTCGAGTACATCAGCAGTCTTATGGCTACGCCGTATCGGAACAAAGACCGCGCCTCGCAGGCCGGCTTCACGCGCCAGGCTGCTACGCTGAAAGTTTTTCTGGCTATGATCGGAAATCCAGAAAATTTCGCCAGTGGCGATGACGCGGCTGACAGAACCATGCAGCGCATCGGCGGGTTTCGGAGAAAGCGCGTGAACCACAAAAGCCTTGGCCCGGACAACTGGTGCAAGCCAATAGGCACCGCAGGACAAAACGCCACTGACAGGATCTACGCTACGCTGAGCGCCCCAGCCCCATTCCATCGTTCGACATATGGTTTCGATAACTGACTTGATTGCGGCCTGGGTATCTGTTGACTGGCTCAAAATGCGCGTGACGTCATGCTGCATGCGTAATCGCTGTCGCAGCACGACCTCAGCAGTAACGTCATTCCCTACGCCGCGATAACCGGCGAGAGCACAGTCGTCTCGAAAAAACGGCTCGCCACTGATGCTGCCATAGGTCACAATGCCCTGTGGACTGACATAGCGCATCTGCAGATCGCGGAATGGCGCTCGACGCGAGATGACTGTCTTGTGCGCTGACCAGTCCGCTCCAAGCGGCGTCACGAATGCATGTTGCCAGCACGGTTGCTCCAGGAAATCGCTGATCGCACGACCTGACAGACGTGCCAGTCCATCAGAAATATGCGTCAGGCGATACTCGGAGTCTGTTTCCCAGTACCAATCAGAGCCCAGCGCACTCAGAGCCCGAAACCGGGTTTCACTGTCGCGTAGCGCAGTTTGCGTTGCCAGTTGCCGGAGAATTACTTCAACCATCAGCCCGCCCAGGGCAATAAACAATGAAGCGATCAAGACCGCGTCATTGCCAGAAAGCATTGCGGCGACGACTCCAGCGCCTCCCGCGAACACCATTACGCGTGGCACCCAGGCAGTATAGTTTCTGCGCGGCAGCTGACTGCCCCCGCGCATGCCGCCGCGCTCATGGAACTCTCCGCCGCTTTGGTTGTCGCTCACAACGTGATTCCTTGGCCTTTGGGTCCCCTGAGGGGCCGGGTCTCTGACGCGTGCTTCATCTTATAATTCACCCTGACCCTTGTCTAATCCGAACAAACCCGCGACCGCGAAATCACCATTTCACTGAACTTAGGCCAAGCAACCTTCATGCACGCCCAAATCAAAGTAATTGCAGATCAGATCAACAGTGTCATCCTGGGAAAATCCGGGCAGATCAGGCTCGCGATCGCCTGCCTTCTTGCACGCGGCCACCTGCTGATCGAGGACGTTCCTGGTGTCGGCAAAACAACGCTGGCTCACGCGATCGCGACATGCCTGGGTCTAAAATTCCAGCGCATACAATTTACGAGCGACCTTCTGCCTGCGGACATTATCGGCGTATCGGTATACAACCGCGATTCCGGCCGCTTCGAGTTCCATCCCGGCCCGGTGTTCACGAATGTCGTGCTGGCAGACGAAGTCAATCGTGCAACACCTCGAGCGCAAAGCGCATTGCTGGAAGCGATGGAGGAAAACCAGGTGACCACCGAGGGAGATACACGGCAGCTTCCTCAGCCCTTTTTTGTAATCGCTACCCAGAATCCCTCGCACCAGATTGGCACATTTCCTCTGCCGGAATCACAACTTGACCGTTTCCTGATGCGCCTGGAACTGGGTTATCCTGACGCACAGGCAGAGCGCGCGTTGCTCAACGGCACCGATCGTCGCGCCATGCTTGCAAGCCTGAAACCGCATATCGGCCCCGAAGAACTGCTGCAACTGCAGCGAGAGGTTCAGCAGGTTCATGTTTCCCCTGCACTGCTTGATTATCTGCAGGCCTTGCTGAATCACACCCGGCAGGATTCCGCGTTCACTCACGGACTGTCTCCTCGCGCCGGACTTGCACTACTGCACGGCGCACGCGCCTGGGCATACATTGACGGCCGGGCATCCGTTATTCCCGAAGACGTACAGGCCGTTCTGCCAGCGGTTGTGGCGCACCGTTTGTCCGCGGCCAACGGCGAAAGCGGCGCAGTATCCGGCGCGCGACTTGCAGAACAACTGATGCAACAAGTCGCAATTCCCTGAAATTACATGTTTCGTCCACTCAAAGATGGCACTTTGAAATGGCTATTCCAGTGGCGCGGACCGGAGCACGGCACCATCGTGCTGGTCCAGCGCAGAGTGTTCATTTTACCCACGCCGCAGGGACTGCTGTTCGTCTGCGTCATTCTTCTGATGCTCATCGGGTCGGTCAATTACGACCTCTCACTCGGCTTCATTCTTGCATTTCTGCTTGGCGCAGCCGGTATTCAGAGCATGCTGCACACTTTTCGCAATCTGGCCCATCTGAAGATTTCTTCGGGGCGCGCGCTCTCCGTTTTTGCTGGTGGGCAGGCCCAGTTTCCACTGCATTTACTGAATCCGACGAGAGCTGACCGTTTCAGCATCGGCGTTACTGGTGATCATATCAATGCAGATTATGTCGACGTCCCCGCGGGTGCAGTTGCTGTTGCGGTCGTGATCATTCCGGCTTTGCAGCGGGGCTGGCTGCGTCCAGGACGCATAACCCTTTACACACGCTTCCCGGTGGGTTTGTTCCGGGCGTGGTCCTATGCGGAGCCGGATGTGCAGTGCCTGGTCTACCCGATGCCAGCGACACCGGGCTTGCCATTGCCGCAGCAGGTTGCCGGTGATGGCGAGGGCGGGATCACCGGCCATGGACAGGACGAATTTTCCGGATTTCGACCCTATCGTCCCGGTGATTCACCACGCCATGTCGCCTGGAAGGCCGTCGCACGTGATGATACGTTGCTGACCAAACAGTTCACGGGACGCGCTGACGCTGAATTGTGGCTTACGTGGAATGCCTTACCGAACGGGATGGATGTCGAACTCAAGCTGTCACACCTGACACGCTGGATTCTCGACGCCGACGCCTGTGGCCTGACTTACGGACTGCGTCTGCCCGGAGTCACGATGCCGCCGGCCAACGGACCTACGCAACGAGCGGATTGCCTGCGCGCCCTTGCACTTCATGGCACAACAACCGGTATCCCTTAACCAGCGCCCGATCACGGCGCGGGAAACTTTCGGGCTTGGCACCGGATTTCTGCTCGCTGGCATGGCACATCTGCTGCGCCTGCCGTTATGGCTGAGCGGATTAATCGCCGTTATCGTGTTCTGGCGTCTGTATCTTGCGCACCGCAGAATACCCGCACCACGAAAATGGCTGCTGGTGCTGATTGCCCTTTCTGCGGCTGCCGGCATCCTTCTTGAATATCGCACATTGCTTGGGCGCGATGCTGGCGTGGCGCTGCTGGTGGTCATGCTCGCGATGAAATTGATGGAAACGCATACCCAACGAGACGGGATATTGCTGGGCTTCCTCGGGTTTTTCCTGCTCGTCACCAATTTTCTGTATTCCCAGACCATCATCACGGCACTGTATATGCTGACCTGTGCGTGGTTATTGATCACTGTGCTGATTGCCATGCAATACACAGGGGCATGGCCCGGCTGGCGGCGGCCTTTGCAGCGCGCAGGGCTCCTGATATTGCAGGCGGTACCGCTGATGCTGGTGCTCTTCCTGCTGTTTCCGCGAATACAAGGGCCGCTATGGGGGCTGCCCCACGATGCGCACGCCGGCCTCAGCGGCCTGTCCGACAATATGAGTCCGGGCAGCCTCAACAGCCTGATCCTGTCCGATGCCGTCGCTTTCCGCGCAGCGTTCCGTGGGCGTATTCCGGAGGCCCGGGCACTGTATTGGCGCGGCCCTGTCCTGTGGGACTACGACGGCAGGACGTGGACCGCACCACGCTTTGTTTTCAATGCCGAGGAACTGCCAACCGGTGAACCGGCAATCGAATACACAGTTACTCTGGAACCGCATAACAAGCGCTGGCTTTTTGCACTTGAACTGCCGATGCAGCGGCCTCCGCGGGCGGTCGTATCCCGGGACATGCAGTTGTTAAGTGCAACTCCGGTGCGAAACCGCATGCGTTACGAAATGAGTTCGCGTTTGCAGACGACCTATGGCGCTGATGACGGCGAATCCATTCTGCGACGCGCCTCGCAACTACCAGAGGGCTATAACCCGCGCACACTTCGTCATGCTCAGGAGCTGCGTCAGAAATTCCGCGATGACCGCCAACTCGTTGATGCGGTCTTGGCCAGTTTCCGCAATGAAAATTATGTCTACACGCTTTCGCCGCCGCTGCTCGGCGAGCATGCCGTGGATGAATTCCTGTTTGATACCCGGCGCGGATTCTGCGAACACTACGCGTCAGCATTCACGGTTCTTATGCGTGCTGCAGGAATCCCTGCGCGCGTGGTCACTGGCTACCAGGGCGGTCAAATCAATCCGGTTGGTGATTACGTGCTGGTCCGGCAGGCGGACGCGCACGCATGGACTGAAATCTGGCTGTCAGGTACAGGCTGGGTGCGTATCGACCCCACTGCAGCGGTATCCCCCGCCCGTGTGGAACGTGGCATCGCATCAGCACTCCCCAGCAGTGATGTGCTGCCGATGTTCGTACGCGGCGATTTTGAATTCCTGCAGCGGATGCGTCTGACCTGGGATAGCGTGACTTATACGTGGAATCAGTGGGTGCTGGGCTATAACCCGGAACGTCAACGTCAGTTTCTGGCGAATCTTGGCTTCAGCAATGCCACCTGGCAGATGCTCGCGGTGATCCTGTTTGTATGTGCAGGGACGGCAGTGTTGCTGGGCGCCATGCTTGCACTTCGTGATCTGCGCTCCACTCGCACTGATGCGGTTCGTGCGGCCTATGATCTTTTTTGCCGCAAGCTGGCTCGTCGCGGCTTGATGCGGAATCCTGCCGAAGGTCCGTTGGCATTTGCTTTACGGGCAACGCGCTGGAAACCGCAGTCCGCAGAGGAAATTGAGGCCATAACCCGGGATTACGTCGCCTTGCGGTACGGAACCGCGGCAACGGCGCATTCGATACGTGAGTTCCAGCGCAGAATACGCGCCCTCAAAATTTAATTATCTAAATAAATCAATTATTTAGAATAACTTAGGGTCACGCCGGGGGTAACAGCGTCGCCGGGTCAATCGGTTTGCCCAGACGCCGGATCTCGAAATGCAATTTGACCTGATCCGTGTCGGTATCACCCATCTCTGCAATACGTTGACCGCGCATCACTGTCTGGCCTTCCTTGACCAGCAGAGCGCGGTTGTGCGCGTAAACACTGAGGAATTTTTCGTTGTGCTTGATAACGATGAGTTTGCCGAGACCTCGTATTCCGGTACCGCTGAAAATCACGCGCCCGGGGCCGGCAGCTACAACAGCTTGGCCGGGTTTCCCGGCAATACCAATACCTTTGCTGGAGGATTCATTGAATGGTGTGACGACCCTGCCATTCACCGGCCAGATCCAGTCAACATCATCACCAGCCACAACCGTGGTTTTCGGCTCCGAAGCCGTTGCTGTTTCGGTTTTCGGGGCCACAGCAGGTTCTGGTTTGACCCCGGACATCTGGGCATAGGCCTGATCGGAATACGGTACACGAACGCCTCGCGGCTCCGTTCGCGCGCCACTGGAAACAGGTCGTCCAGCACTGCCATCCAATGGCTGCCCTTCCACGCTGCCCGCAGGCATCCGCAATGGCGTTGCTACGGCGCCTCTCGGCGGGGAGAGTCGTAATTGCTGCCCGACGCGAATCTTGCCGGGGTCGATGTTGTTCCATCCGGCCAGTTCGCGGTAATCAAGGCCGAATTCAAGCGCGATGGCGTAAAGGGTATCTCCGGGCTTTACGGTATACGATTCCGGTCGCGGCTGATCCTGCTGTGATGCTATACGTGCGGGTGCAGGTTTGGCGGCCGGTTTTGTGGATGATTGCGGCATGCGGTCAATCACCGGTGCGGGCCGAGGCGCGGCACAACCCGCAATCAATACGACAGCGACAATTACAGCAAGATTTGAAGTCAAACGCGCACCGGAATAAGCGGTGGACATTCCCACCGGTGGCTCAGCCGAGACCCGGCAGCAAAGGGACAAAAAGAGCATCTTCAACTTTGCGGTCGACATAGCTCTGAATTGTACGTTCAATGACATGCAAAGACTGCTTGCCCTGATGGGTCAAAGGAATGATGATTTTACCACCCACGGCCAATTGATCGAGCAGCGCCTGCGGAACATGGGTTGCCGCAGCAGCCACCACAATCCCGTCAAAAGGCGCGTGCTCAGGCCAGCCCAGCTGTCCATCGGCAGTACGTACGCGCACATTGTGCGCCCGCGCATCACGCAAATGGCGCCGTGCCTTCGTCAGCAGCGGCGCGAGGCGCTCAAGCGAATACACTTCACGGGCCAGACGTGATAACACTGCAGCCTGATAGCCGCAGCCCGTTCCGATTTCAAGCACCTTGTCGAGTTTGCTGCCCCCGCTGCGCAGCAGTTCCAGCATGCGCGCAACAGTATAAGGGCTGGAAATCGTCTGTCCAAAACCCAGTGGCAAGGCCATGTCTTCATATGCCCTGCTGGCCAACGCCTCATCGACAAAAATGTGCCTGGGCACCTCGCCCATCGCGGCAAGAATGACTTCATCACTGATGCCTTCACCACGCAGGCGTTCCACCATGCGCATCCGCGTGCGCTGTGAGGTCATGCCGATACCCGAATTCGCTGCGTTCATGATTCCGCCGGACTTTGCAGCCAGTTGCCAACCAGTTCCATCTGCCCGAACCGTGTCAGGTCCATCTGCAACGGCGTCACAGAAACCATCTGCGCAGACGTGGCGTGAAAATCCGTGCCTTCGCCTGCGTCCTGAGCACGTCCAGCGGCACCGACCCAGTAAACCGTGTTACCACGGGGATTGACGGCTTTGACCACCGGCTCAGCCTTGTGTCGTTTGCCGAGGCGGGTCACTTTGTGTCCGCGCAGCGCTTCATAGGGAACATCAGGCACGTTCACATTGAGCAATACCGGCTGATCGATACGGTGCCGTCCAAAGCGGACGACCAGTTCGGCAGCAACCCGACCAGCCGTTTCGAAATGATCATGTTCGCCGGACACCAGCGAAATGGCGATTGACGGAATGCCCAGCAAAAAACCTTCTGTCGCTGCGGCGACCGTTCCTGAATAAATCGTGTCGTCCCCCATATTTGCGCCGTCATTGATCCCAGACACTACAATGTCCGGCAGTTCCGGAAGCAGCCCGGTCACTGCCAGATGCACACAGTCCGTCGGTGTGCCATTGACGTAATAAAAACCGCCGGGCGCCTGTCTGACTGACAGCGGCCGGTCGAGAGTGAGCGAGTTACTTGCACCGCTGCGATCACGCTCCGGTGCCACCACAGTGACGGTTCCCAGTGGCGACAGCGCGCGCTCCAGGGCGGCCAGGCCCGGCGCAAAATAACCGTCGTCGTTGCTGAGCAGAATGCGCACGCTGGTGATCGCCGTTTCGGGGTGTTTGCTGCGCCCCGCCTTCTCGGCGGAGTCTTGTAAATCGTATCCCTTGATATTGCTGCGGATTTTAGCACGGGCTCCTGCAAAGACCCGCTTGAGTGCTACGATATCCGCTCCTTTAAACACTACAGTGACCTGATCATGGCGCCCATCGGCTTTCGCATACTTCCTTTCTCCCCGCAACCCCCGGCCAAAACCATCGCCACACTGCGCAAGATCGCCACCGCGCACCTGAGCGACAACATGAACCGACTGCACGCCATTGGCCCTGACCTGTGGCCCTGCCATAGCGGCGGCCGGATGGTTGGCACCGCCCTGACGGTCAAGGTCGGTCCCGGAGACAACCTGATGGTGCACAAGGCCATCGATATTGTCCGTCCGGGAGACGTCATCGTGGTTGATGCGGGAGGCATCTGCACCCAGGCCATCATCGGCGAAATCATGTCCGCCATCGCAGAACGCCATGGCGCCGCAGGAATGGTCATCGACGGCGCCATCCGTGATGCCGATGCCCTGGCAATATCCTCATTCCCGGTATATGCACGTGGCGTGACGCACCGTGGTCCGTACAAAAACGGTCCCGGTGAAATCAATGTGCCGGTGGTCATCGGTGACGCAGTCATCAATCCCGGCGACATCATCATCGGCGACGACGATGGACTGCTGGCGCTGCCACAAGCCATGGCCAACGAAACCATTGCACTCGCCCAGGCCCAGGCCAAAAAAGAAGCGGCCATGCTAAAAACCATCCGCAGCAAGAGCAAGCTGGACCGCCGCTGGGTCGATGAAACACTGCGAGCAAAAGGCTGCGTCATCCCGCCCAAGATGCGCAGCTGATGGCCGGACCGCTGACCGGGATCACCGTGATCGACCTGACCACGGTGGTCATGGGCCCTTACGCCACCCAGATCCTCGGCGATCTGGGGGCGGCGGTCATCAAAATCGAGGCGCCGGGCGGCGATAATGTCCGTTACGTTGGTCCCATGCGCAACCGTGGCATGGGCCACATGTTCCTTCATCTGAATCGCAACAAGAAAAGCGTTGTGCTTGACCTCAAGCAAGCGGCTGGTCGCGACGCGCTTTTGCGAATTGCAGCCAAGGCGGATGTCCTGATCTACAACATCAGGCCTCAGGCCATGCAACGACTCCGCCTGGGTTACGCCGATGTGGCTGCGGTCAATCCGCGCATCATTTATGTCGGGGCCTATGGCTATGGACAACAGGGGCCCTACGCCGCCCTTCCCGCCTACGATGACCTGATTCAGGGCATGACCGGTATTCCATGGCTGGCACAGCAAGCCGGTTCTGCGGACCCGCGCTACATCCCGGCGACCCTCGCTGAC
Source organism: Bordetella parapertussis (assembly GCA_945862135.1). Classification (GTDB taxonomy): domain Bacteria; phylum Pseudomonadota; class Gammaproteobacteria; order Burkholderiales; family SG8-41. The sequence continues at coordinate 8,952 of CAMAYE010000019.1, read as the reverse complement.
CGCATTGTCGGACTGCACGCGGTGTATGCCGTCACCACGGCGCTATATCACCGCGAGCGCACAGGTGAAGGCCAGTCGGTCGAGGTTCCCATGTTCGAATGTATGAGCCAGATGGTTCTGGGCGATCACCTCGGTGGCCGCACTTTTGAACCACCGCTCGGCCCCTCAGGGTATGCACGTGTACTGGCCCCCGAACGCCGTCCCTTCCGGACCCGAGACGGCTACGTTTGCGTGTTGATGTATAACGACAAGCAATGGCAAAACTTTTTCAGCCTGATCGGACGCGAAGATCTGTTTCGTGACGACCCCCGGTTCAACAGTCACGAAAACCGCTCTGCGCACATTGCAGAGGCCAATGCCTTTGTCGCCGGTGAAATGCTCAAACGCAGCACCGCTGAATGGCTGACCGCACTGAATGAAACCGATATCCCTTGCGCACCGATGAATTCGATCGACGATGTAATCGATGACGAGCATCTGAATCGCACCGGCTTCGTTCACGAAGAAACGCATCCCAGTGAAGGCACGCTGCGCACCACAGGGGCTGCGACACAATGGTCCGGCACGCCAACCGCAGCACAATGCGGCGCCCCCCGGCTTGGCGAGCATGGTGTCGAAGTGCTGCGTGCTGCCGGATACAGTGACGACGAAATACGGACACTGACGGCTTCCGGCGTGACTTCCATGCCCGACTGACGGGAAAGAAAAATGGATTTCGAGTTTTCAGAGGAACAGCGATCCATTCGTGATGCGGTAGCCCGCACCTGCTTGCGGTTCGGCGCGGACTACTGGCTGCAGCATGATCGCGACGGCGGTTTCCCGCACGAATTTCATGCCGCCATCGCCGGCGATGGCTGGCTCGGTATCGCGATGCCCGAACAATATGGCGGCAGCGGCCTCGGCATTACCGAAGCAGCGCTGATGATGGAAACCATCGCGGCGTCCGGCGCGGGGTTCTCCGGTGCATCAGCGGTACATATGAACATCTTCGGACTGCACCCGGTCGTAGTCTATGCATCAGATGCGCAAAAAGCACGCTGGCTGCCACCGCTGATCGCCGGACATGACAAAGCCTGTTTCGGCGTCACAGAGCCCGGCGCCGGGCTCAACACCACACGACTGACGACAAAAGCCGTACGCGAAGGTGACGACTATGTGATATCCGGACAGAAAGTCTGGATCTCCACCGCACAGGTCGCCAACAAGATCCTACTGCTGGCTCGTACTACGCTTATTGAAGAAACCAGAAATCCGATCGACGGCCTGACGCTGTTTTACGCCGACATTGACCGGGAAAAATTCGAGGCCCGCGAAATCGACAAGATGGGCCGCAAGGCCGTTGATTCGAATCAGGTGTTCATCGACGGCATGCGTGTGCCTGCCGCCGATCGCATCGGCGAGGAAGGCAAGGGATTCCGCTATATCCTCGACGGACTGAATCCCGAACGCATTCTTGTTGCCGCAGAGGCAGTGGGCTTGGGGCGTGTCGCGCTGCAAAGCGCTGCAAAATATGCCGGCGAACGCATCGTCTTCGATCGTCCCATCGGCCAGAACCAGGCCATCCAGCACCCGCTTGCACAACGCTGGATCGAACTCGAAGCTGCGGCGTTAATGACCTATCGCGCCGCCAGTCTCTACGATGCCGACAAGCCCTGTGGTGCTGAAGCCAACGCTGCAAAATATTTTGCAGGTGAAGCCGGATTCAAGGCCTGCGAAACTGCGGTGCTGACTCATGGCGGCATGGGCTACGCCAAGGAGTTTCACGTCGAGCGTTACTTTCGCGAGGCGATGATTCCGCGTATAGCGCCGGTCAGTTCACAACTGATTCTCTGCCACATCGCAGAGCGTGTGCTGGGACTCCCAAAGTCCTACTGACTTTGCGGTGAAGAGAGCAAGTATTTAAATTATAAGTGCTTGTTTTTATTATAATTTATTGCCAATTACACTATAGAGACGGTCATGCTGAAGCGATGGCATCATGCCGCGAATTTTTGCGACCCGAGCCGGATCGATATCGGCATAGATAATTCCGGGTTCCTCGCCGGCATCAGCCAGCACCTCGCCCCAGGGATCGACGATCAAGGCATGCCCGTAGGTTTGACGGTTGCCGGGATGATCGCCGCACATCGCCGGCGCGAGCACATAAGCCGCATTTTCGATCGCGCGTGATTTCAGCAAAGTATGCCAGTGCACCTTGCCGGTCTGGCGCTGAAAAGACGATGGAACCGAGAGAAACTCCGCGCCCTGTTGTGCCAGAGCGCGATAAAGATGTGGGAAACGCACGTCGTAGCAGATGGTCATGCCCAGCTTGCCCCACGGCGTTGGGGCGATAACAGCCTGTTCGCCGGGCCGGTAGGCTGAAGACTCGCGGATGACTTTGCCGTCGGGCAGGGTCACGTCAAACATGTGAATCTTGTCGTAGGTCGCAGCGATGGTGCCCTCCGCAGAGATCAGATAAGAGCGGTTAACAATGCGCTCCTCATCCGTCTTCAGCGTCAACGAGCCCGCAAGCAACCAGATTTTCAGTTGAGCAGCCAGTTGCCGCAGTTCGGTCAAAACAGTGCCGCCGTCCGCAGGTAGACCTCCCTCACGCATGACACGGCCGCTGCCATCCATCATCAGGCAGTATTCAGGCGACAGAACGAATTGCGCCCCGTTACCGGCAGCTTCGGTCACCATCTGTTTAAATTGAACAACATTGACAGCAAGATCACTGCCGCTGTTCATCTGCAGGCACGCGGCGCGGAATGACATAGTCATGAGCAAGTCCGGCGGTGAGTGTATGTGCGCCGCTGGAAAAACATTGCGGGCAGAATTAAAATTTGGTCGGGGCGAGAGGATTTGAACCTCCGACCACCTGCACCCCATGCAGGTACGCTACCAGGCTGCGCTACGCCCCGAGGCGCGCATTATACAACAGAGGAACACCAAGCTCTAAGCAGCAGTTTTCAGGCGCGGAGCTGATCGATGATGTTTTTGAGATCTTGCCGCAATTGCGCCAATGCAGGCTCGGGCTTTGAAGTGACGGCCGTTGCAACAGTTGAGGAACGGGATGCCCGCGACGGTTCATTGGCCAGTTCATCCAGGCGATTGCGGGCACCGCTGATGGTGAAACCCTGATCGTAAAGCAGCTCGCGGATTCGCCGGATCAACAGCACTTCATGATGCTGGTAATAACGCCGGTTACCCCGACGTTTGACTGGGCGAAGTTGTGTGAACTCCTGCTCCCAATAGCGCAAGACGTGCGGCTTCACACCGCACAACTCGCTCACTTCACCGATCGTGAAATAACGTTTTGCCGGGATCGGCGGAAGCTGTGTTTTAAGGCTTCCGCTGGCTTCCATGGAAGTGCTGCTCCACCATCGACTTGAGTTTCTGTGATGCGTGGAAAGTCACGACACGGCGCGCGGAAATCGGGATTTCCTCGCCGGTTTTGGGATTGCGGCCAGGACGCTGGGGTTTGTCGCGCAACTGGAAGTTGCCGAAGCCCGAAAGCTTGACCCCTCTGCCGTTCTCGAGCGCGGCGCGAACTTCGTCGAAGAAGGATTCCACCATATCCTTGGCTTCGCGCTTGTTGAAACCCACCTTCTCAAACAGAAGATCGGCAAGTTCCGCTTTGGTTAACGTCATGTTGTCCCCTCTCAACGAAGCTTCGCGTTAAACTTTTCTTGCAGAATCCGGCGCAGTTCAGATACCGCTTTTTCGGCTTCTGCGTCCGTCAAGGTTTTTTGAGTATCCTGCAATAACACACTGAATGCAAGACTTTTTTTCCCCTTTTGCACGCCCTCGCCCCGGTATAAATCGAAGACGGTAATGTCCCGCAAAATGGCAGGACCGCTGCGCCTCAATTCGGTGCTGATGTCCTCATATTGGACATTCTCATCGAATTCCGCAGCCATATCGCGACGAACAGCCGGAAAACGTGCGATTTCATGATATCCGGGCAAGGCTCGGCGTTCCAGTGACTGCAAATCAATTTCAAACAGTACCGGCGCCGACGGCAAATCATGTTTGCGCTGCCAGCGTGGATGCAGTTCACCGATCCAGCCTGCTTCCGCGCCATCTACAACAATGACTGCGGACTTGCCCGGATGCAGCGCCGGATGTTGTGCGCTGCGCAGCGAAACTTCCAATGGCGTCATCAATGCCGCAAGGTCGGCTTTGATATCAAAAAAATCAATCAACCGTTCCGCCTGCCCCCATTGCATCGGAGCCGCTTGCCCATAGGCAATTGCGGCAACACGCCACGGCTGCGGCAATCCACCCTTGTTCAGGAAGCAACGGCCGATCTCGAACAGACGCACCCGTCCCTGCTTATGGCTGGCATTAAACGCGACTGCCTGAACCAGTCCTCCGATCAGGCTGGAACGCATGACACTCATCTGGCTGGCAATCGGATTGGCCAGTGTCACCGGATCGTTGTTAGCACAGAAGTCCGCCTCCCAACTGCGGTCGACAAAACTGTAGGTGACGACTTCCTGGAAATCCAGAGTGGCCAGCACGCGGCGAACCATTGCTGGCGTGCGAATGGTTTCTGCTACAGGCTGCAATACAGCCGGTGCCGGTGGTTGTTGTGCCGGAATATTGGCATACCCATAGACTCTCGCCAGCTCTTCGATCAGGTCTTCCTCAATCGTCATGTCAAACCGGTAGCTCGGCGGCGTGGCAGTGATGACATCGTCTGCAAGCTTGGGGTGGCAGCCAAGCTTGTCGAGGATCGACAGCGCAGTGCTGCCATCAATCTTGAATCCCAGGATGCGTTGCGCACGTGCCAACCTCAATGTGACTTTGTTGCGCGACGGCAAAGTACTGATTGCCTCGCATACCGGACCCGCCTGTCCGCCACACAATTCGATAATCAGTTGCGTCGCGCGCTCCAAGGCGACCTGCGTGCCCGCAAAATCGACGCCACGCTCAAAACGATACGATGAATCCGAACCAAACCCGAGCTCACGCGACTTGCCGGCCACGACTTCCGGAACAAAAAATGCGCTCTCCAGAATGATGTCTTTTGTCGCTGTCGTAACGCCGCTGTATTCACCGCCCATGATGCCGGCAAGTGCCAACGGCTGCCGATCGTCCGTAATGACCAGATAATCCGGCGACAGATCCAGCGAGGTACCGTTCAGCAGTGTTATTTTTTCGTTGGGCCGGGCACGGCGCACCTGAATGGCCCCCTGCACCTTTGCCGCGTCAAATGCGTGCAGCGGCTGTCCCATCTCCAGCAGTACGTAATTAGTCACATCGACGATTGCGCTGATGGAGCGCACACCGCTGCGGGCAAGACGGCGCACCATCCACTCCGGCGTAGTCGCTGCGGCATTCACACCATTGATCACGCGTGCACAGTAACGCGGGCAATCCGATGCAGCTTCAACCTTGACGGGGATGCGCACTTCAGTCACAGAACTCACTGCTAAAGGATTTTTCCAACGCAGGGTTGCGCCACTGAGTGCAGCTACTTCACGAGCCATGCCGAGAATGCTCAGGCAGTCGCCGCGATTCGGTGTCGGCTTTGTGGTGAGTATCTGGTCATCAAGATCGAGTAAATCCCTTACGCTGGCGCCAATGACAGCCGTTGCCGGCAGCTCCATCAGGCCCGAAGCGTCTTCACTCAATCCAAGTTCACGAGCCGAACACAACATGCCTTGCGATTCGATGCCGCGCACTTTTGCCAACTTGATTTCAATGCCGGGCAGTTGTGCACCAGCCAGTGCAGCAGGCACACGCATGCCGGCACGGACATTGGGCGCACCGCAGACGATTGTTAACGGTGCCGTACCGGCATTGACCAGACAGATATTGAGACGGTCGGCTTGCGGATGTTTTTCAACGCTGAGAACCTCAGCAACAACCACCCGATCAAATGCCGGTGCCGCAGGCTCTACCGCTTCCACCTCGATCCCGCCAAAGGTCAGCAGATCCGCCAGTTGTGCTGTCGTCAGCGCAGGATCAACCAGTTCGCGCAGCCAGTGTTCGGAAAGTTTCATTGGATAACGCGCCTCAAACGAACTGCTTCAGGAAGCGCAGATCGTTTTCATAGAACAGCCGCAGGTCATTAACGCCGTAGCGGAGCATCGTCAGCCTGTCGGGACCCAGACCAAATGCAAAACCCTGGTAGCGCTCGCTGTCGATGTTGACATTGCGCAGCACATTGGGATGCACCATGCCGCAGCCGCCCACTTCCAGCCATCCGTCACCGAAGCTCATGTCAATTTCAGCCGAAGGTTCGGTGAATGGAAAAAACGACGGACGGAAGCGAATCTGAAGGCGATCATCTTCAAAAAATCTACGGAAGAAGTCTGCCAGTACACCTTTGAGGTGCGCAAAGCTGATGTGCTCGTCGATCCACAACCCTTCAACCTGATGAAACATCGGCGAATGCGTGGCATCGGAGTCGACACGGTAAACCCGCCCCGGCGCGATCACACGGATCGGCGGCTGGTGTTTTTCCATGTAGCGGATCTGGATCGGCGACGTATGCGTGCGCAGCAGGTGCTTGCCGTCAGCAAGGTAAAACGTGTCATGCATCGAACGTGCGGGATGATTTTCCGGCTGGTTCAGTGCTGTGAAATTGTAAAAGTCGGTTTCAATTTCCGGGCCGTCAGCTACATCAAAACCGATTGAACGAAACAGCTGCTCGATGCGTTCCATCGTGCGGCTGACCGGATGCAAACCGCCCATGCCGCGCCCGCGCCCGGGCAGCGTGACGTCAACGGATTCATCGGCAAGCTTGGCCTCAAGCGCACGCTCGGCAATGCGCTCGCGTTGCTCATGCAAAGCCTGCTCCAGGGCCTGCTTGGCGACATTGATCCGCGCACCGGCCGCCGGCTTTTCGGCCGCCGGCAGTTTGCCGAGGCCTTTCAGCAGGTCGGTGAGCGCGCCGCTCTTACCGAGGTAGCGTGCCTTGGCCTGCTCCAATGCGTCGGCATCATCAATGCTGGCGAATAATGCCGTCGCTTCGGCTACGAGCTTGTCGAGATCCTGCATAGATATGAATGGTAACGGAATCCGGCGAAAAAAAAGGAGGCTCGATGAGCCTCCTTTTTGCTTGGGTTACTGCTCAGGCGCCGAGGCTCGCCCGGGCCTGCTCGACGAAACGCACAAATGCGGGTTTGTCGAACACTGCAATATCGGCCAGCACCTTGCGGTCGACCTCGATCGCAGCCTTTTTCAGGCCGTTCATGAACACGCTGTAGGTCAAGCCGTGCTCGCGGGCAGCGGCATTGATACGGGTGATCCAGAGGGCCCGGAACTCGCGCTTCTTGGTGCGGCGGTCACGATAGGCATATTGCCCGGCGCGCATTACCGCTTCATTGGCGATACGGAATACGTTGCCACGACGTCCGCGGAAACCTTTGGCAGCTTTCAGGACCTTTTTATGTGCCTTGCGGGCGATGACACCACGTTTGACTCTTGGCATGGTTTATCCCCTTTCAGTACGGCAGCATCGCGCGAACGGAGCGCTGGTCGGAATCATGCACCATGGTCGTACCGCGCAGGTGACGCTTGCGCTTGGTGCTCTTCTTCGTGAGGATGTGGCGCAGATGTGCACTGCTGCGCTTGAATGCGCCGCTGCCCAGCTTCTTGAAACGCTTGGCCGCGCCGCTCTTGCTCTTCATCTTCGGCATGGATAACTCCTGTTTTAGCCTAGCGTCGGGCGTCCGCGAATTGCGGAGCTTAAAGCCCGATCACTACTTCTTCTCTTCGGTTACCGCGTTTTGCGCTGTCGCGCTTTCCGCTACAACCACCTGTTCCGGCGTTACCACCGGTTTTGCAACATCCGGCGAAGCCGCCGGCTTTGCCGCAGCAGGCTTGGCACCCGCTTGCGGCGAAACTTTTGTGGATGACCCTTTTACGGGAACCACTTTTTTCTTCGGCGACAGCACCATCACCAGCTGCCGGCCTTCCATCTTCGGAAACTGTTCAACGACTGCCACTTCTTCAAGATCGACTTTGACTCGCTCCAGCAGTCGCATGCCGAATTCCTGGTGGGCCATCTCACGCCCTCTGAAACGCAGCGTAATTTTGGCTTTGTCACCTTCCTCAAGAAAGCGGGTCAGATTGCGCAGTTTGATCTTGTAGTCGCCTTCGTCCGTTCCCGGGCGAAACTTCACTTCCTTGACAACGATCTGCTTTTGCTTGAGGCGAGCCTCGTGTTGTTTCTTGCTCTCCCGGTATTTGAACTTGCCGTAGTCCATCACGCGACATACAGGCGGGTTCGCCGTGGGCGCAATCTCCACAAGATCAAGTTCCGCTTCTTCTGCAAGCTTGTTGGCTGCAGCGATGCTGATCACACCGACCTGTGAACCGTCGGCACCGATGACCCGCACTTCCGGAGCGGTGATCTCACCATTGATCCGGGCTTCTTTTTCCTGAGCTATGCGACAGACTCCTTTAAACCGTTCATCTCAAACCACACGCCCCTTTTTTGCAATCTCGCCGTTTAACAGCGACAAAAAGGCATCCAGAGGCATTTGCCCCAGATCTTCACCTTTGCGGGAACGCACAGCCACTAGTTTTGCCGCCACTTCCTTGTCGCCGATGACGAGTTGGAATGGCAGCTTTTGAAGACTATGTTCCCGGATTTTATAGGAAATTTTCTCATTTCTCAAGTCGGCAACAGCCCGGAATCCCGCCTTCTTCAGGGTTTCAGCCACTTCCGCCACATGCTCAGCCTGTGCCTCCGAAATATTCATGACAATGGCTTGAACCGGCGCTAGCCAGGCCGGCATCGCTCCAGCGTAGTGTTCGATCAAAATCCCGATAAAACGCTCCAAAGACCCCAGAATCGCACGGTGGAGCATCACCGGGGTGCGCCGGGTGTTATCTTCAGCCACATATTCCGCGCCCAAGCGCCCCGGCAAGGCGAAGTCCAGCTGCAAAGTACCGCATTGCCAGACCCGCCCCAGCGAGTCTTTAAGTGAAAATTCGATTTTGGGCCCGTAAAAA
>CAMAYE010000018.1 GCA_945862135.1 Bordetella parapertussis | reverse complement strand
TATGATCTCGCACGCTTCTGGCAACGAAACGCGCACCTGTTCCTGCCGCACTTCATCCGACGCCAACCGCAGCGACTTGACCGACAACAGACCGGCCTGCACCTCGTCATCACCGATGATCACTGCAAACCGTGCGCCGCTGCTGTCCGCCTTCTTCATCTGCGACTTGAAACTGCCGCCACCACAATGCAGGATTGCTGCCAGACCCGCATCACGCATCTGTTCTGCCACCCGCTCGCCATAAGCCATTGCCGCATTGCCCTGACGCACGATATAGACGTCGGCCACCACATCCGGGACCTTAACGCCGCCATCAACCAACAACGCCAGCAGGCGCTCCACGCCCATCGCAAAACCGCAAGCCGGCGCCGGTTTGCCGCCAATCTGCTCAACCAGACCGTCATAACGACCTCCAGCGCATACGGTACCCTGCGCACCCAGCCGGTCGGTTACCCATTCGAAAACGGTGCCATTGTAATAGTCCAGCCCGCGCACGAGGCGCGGATTGATGCGAAATGCCAGCCCAGCGGCCCGGAGTGCGTCCTGAAGCGCGGCAAAAGCCTGGGCAGACTCCGCATCCAGATCGTCTGCCAGACGCGGGGCAGCCTCAATGATCGCCTGCATTGCAGGATTTTTGCTGTCAAGCACGCGCAATGGATTGCTATGCATGCGCCGCTTCGCATCTTCGTCCAGTTCGCTGATACGGCCTTCCAGATACACAACCAGCTTCGCGCGATAACGCGCCCGTGCTTCAGCCGAACCAAGGGAATTCAATTCGAGAGTAATGCCGTCGAGCCCGAGGTCGCGCCACAGCCGTGCGCACATCAGGATGTGTTCGGCATCAATATCCGGACCGGCAAATCCCAGTGCTTCGACACCAACCTGGTGAAACTGGCGGTAACGACCCTTCTGCGGACGTTCATGACGGAACATCGGCCCGCGGTACCACAGCCGCTGCGGACCCGGATACAGCAGATTGTGCTCGATGACGGCACGCACACATGACGCCGTCCCCTCGGGACGCAGCGTCAACTGCTCACCATTCAGTTCGTCGGTGAAGGTGTACATCTCCTTCTCGACAATGTCCGTGACTTCTCCAATTGAGCGTACAAACAACTCGGTGCGCTCAAGAATCGGCATGCGGATTTCGCGATATCCGTAAGCATGCAGCCAACGCTGCACCGTGCCTTCAAAAAAAGCCCAGTGGCGCGCGTCATCGGGCAGCACGTCATTCATGCCGCGTACGCCCTGCACTTTGTTTGACATAGTCTTTTGACGTCCCGTCCGTTCAGCGCACGGCCGCTGCCGACGCTCCAGCGGAACCGTAATGATCGCGCACATACTGATCAACAATGCGCTGGAATTCTTCGGCAATGTGATCGCCTTTAAGCGTCACTGTCTTCACGCCATCAACAAACACCGGCGCCACCGGCGTTTCACCGGAACCCGGAAGGCTGATGCCGATATTGGCCTGCTTGCTTTCACCAGGTCCGTTGACGACACAGCCCATGACTGCAACATGCATGTTTTCGACGCCGGGATAACGCCCGCGCCACTCCGGCATCTGCGCGCGCAGATAACCTTGTATCCGGTCGGCCAGTTCCTGAAATACCGTGCTGGTCGTGCGTCCGCAACCGGGACAGGCAATCACCATCGGTGCAAACGAACGCAGTCCCATGGTCTGCAGCATTTCCTGCGCAACGATCACCTCGCGCGTGCGGTCACCGCCCGGCTCCGGAGTTAATGACACGCGAACGGTATCGCCGATACCCTCCTGCAACAGCACCGCCATCGCCGCCGTTGAGGCCACGATGCCTTTGGAACCCATGCCGGCCTCGGTCAAGCCGAGATGCAGCGGATAGTCACAACGCGACGCGAGATCTCGGTACACCGCAATCAGATCCTGCACGCCACTGACCTTGCACGACAGCACGATGCGGTCATGCGGCAATCCCAAAGCCTCTGCCTGACCTGCACTTTCAAGTGCTGAGGTCACCAGCGCATCGCGCATGACCACCGCCGCGTCGCGTGGCTGCGCAAGGCGGCCGTTTTCATCCATCAGGCGTGCCAGCAGTTCCTGGTCAAGACTTCCCCAGTTAACGCCAATGCGCACCGGTTTATTCAGCCGACAGGCAAAATCAATCATCGTCGCGAACTGTTCATCGCGCTTTGCACCCTTACCCACATTGCCGGGATTGATGCGCAACTTGGCCAGCGCCTCGGCACAGGCCGGATGCTGGGTCAGCAGGCGATGCCCGTTGAAATGAAAATCCCCCACCAGGGGTACGTTCACACCGCGTTTGTCGAGCGCATCACGAATCACCGGAACTGCAGCCGCCGCTTCGGCGTTATTAACCGTCACGCGCACCACTTCGGAACCGGCTCTGGCCAGTGCAGCGACCTGTTCAACCGTAGCGGAAATATCTGCAGTATCGGTATTTGTCATCGACTGCACGACAATCGGCGCACCGCCGCCGACAACTACGTTGCCGACAGCGACGGCCGTACTTTGTCGGCGCGACGCAGGGCCATGTGAGGGTAGACAGGAAGTCATGCTGCTTCAGTCCAGAGTAAGGCGAGCCACTTCGACGCGGGTATGCGGCGCCAGGTCAACCGGTTTGCCGTTGTATTTCACACGAACCCCGCTCGCATTGCCTATAACGACATTCAGCGGTGCCTGGGCCTGAACATTCTGAACGGCACCGGCAGGATTAAGCTGCGAAAACACGATTCGGTCATCCCGATCCCGCACCTCGACCCACGATTGCGCTTCAAAAACCATCTGCACTTCCGCGAATCCTGCGAGTTTCGCCGGTGCCGCCTCTGACGACACAGGTTCCACCGCAGGCTCAGTTACCGCAGATGCCGAAGGCTCCGCGACCGGCAACTGAACCGGTGCAAGCTGCGGGGTATCCTGGGGCTTCGTCATCATTCCAGGCTGAACCGATTCCGCTTTTGGAACCGGCACCGGATCAACACCGGCAGGCGAGCTGGAATAAATGAACTCGAACAAGACGACAATCGCGGCCAGAACAGCAACAGCCGCCGCAAAAATCGGCCAGCGCGGACCACGCCCATCCGGAAACGGGATGTTATGTGAATGCGGAAGCGCTGCGCCCGTTGCCAGTGGATCCATCGGCAGCGAGAGCCGGGCCACCAGCGCTTCGCCATCCAAATCCATCAGCCGCGCGTAATTACGCACGAAACCGCGCACGAACACTGGACCGGGTAGCCGGGCATAGTCGTCGGCTTCCAGTGCCTCAACCTGACTGGCAGAAAGCTTTAACTGCTGAGCGATCTCCGCAATCGTCTGATTGCGACTGCCGCGCGCTTCTGCAAGCACGCGCCCGGGACGCGGCTCGGCCACCGGCACCGCAGATTCAGAAGCAACTTCGACTTCACTCATTCAAACCGGTCTGCCTGCAAGGCAGCCGCCTCTTTCGACTCCGGAAAATTCTTGCGCAGTTGTTGCGTGTAGCTGGCCTCACCAATGGCATTGCCCATCCGGCGTTCAACGCGAATCGCCAGCCACAACACCTCCGCATTGGCCTGCGCAGCTTGAGCAAGTCGGCGCAGGTAACCCTGAGCCCCGGCATAATTAGCCGATGCGTAAGCCAGATCAGCCAATTGATAAAGAGCTTGTGGCTGATTAGGGCGCACCGCAATTGCACGCAGGAAAAAGTCCTGGGCTGCAGCGTTGTCACCACGTCGGCGCGCGCAAACACCGGCATTCACAAATGAACGCTCGGGATTTTGATAAAGCGGATTCTGCACTGCCACCAGCAAAAGCTTGATCCCTTCAGGCTCACGGCCGCGCTGACACAGATACATGCCGTAATTATTGTTGATATCGGGATCGGCAGGCGAAAGCCGCAAAGCGCGATTGAAGTTTTCTTCGGCGCGGCGATCATCTTTCAGTGCCGCATAAATCAGCCCTGCAACATTGTAGATTGGCGGGTAACTCGAATCCGACTGCTCGGCAACCCTGACCTCCTCGAGGGCCACGCCAAAATTGCCAAGTTCAAAATAACCGGCCGCCAATTCGGTATGGATGCGCGCGCGATTTCGCGCATCGCTTTCGTTGCCGGTCGTGTTGACTGTCGGCTGCAGATCGGCTGAATCCTGAACCGTGCCGGCACAACCCTGCAGAAAAACCACGACTCCGAGAAATGCCGCGAGACCAAACACACGCATATATTTTATTTTTTCAAGCCGAATCATGCCCTGTTCCCCTCGAGTCGACGTTGCACCCGTCGCGTACGGTCGCGAACCTGGCCCGCAAGCTGGCCACAGGCTGCGTCTATCGTGTCACCGCGCGTCTTGCGTACGGTGGTCGTCAGTCCGGACTGCTGCAGAACATCGCGGAATGCCGCAATTGAAGGCGCCGCAGAACGATCATAGCCAGAATCGGGAAAAGGATTAAACGGAATCAGATTGATCTTGCAAGGCACGGGCTTGACAGTCTGCACCAGCTCCCGCGCCTGGACCACACTGTCGTTGACACCGGCGAGCAGGACGTATTCGAAAGTCACAAAATCTCGGGGCGCCTTCTCGATGTAACGGATACAGGCGTCCATCAACTGCCTGATGGGATACTTGCGATTGATCGGCACCAGCTGATCACGCAAAGCGTCGTTGGGTGCATGCAGCGAGACGGCCAATGCCACAGGGCAGGCATCGCGCAAACGATCCATCGCCGGCACTACACCGGATGTCGACAACGTCAACCGGCGGCGGGAAATGCCGTACGCGTGGTCATCCAGCATCAGTTGCATGGCCGAAACCACATTATCAAAATTCGCCAGGGGCTCGCCCATACCCATCATCACCACATTGGTAATCGGGCGCTCGATACCCAGTGACTGCGACAGACTGCGGCTGGCATGCCAGAGCTGGCCAACAATCTCGTCCGTCGTCAGGTTGCGATTAAAACCCTGGCGGCCAGTCGAGCAGAAAGAGCACTCCAAGGCGCAACCTGCCTGGGAGGAAATACACAAAGTGCCGCGATAACGACGTCCGGTGGCAACACCCTCCGCTGCGGCCTCATCGTCAACATCACCCTCGGGGATGTACACCGCCTCAATGGCATTGCCGGTACCGACATTGAAAAGCCATTTGCGGGTGCCGTCCGGCGCCGTCGTATCACGTAGCACCTCGGGCGCAGCAATGACCGCACATCCGGCCAGTTGCTCACGAAAACTGCGGGACACGTCAGACATCAGACCAAAGTCACTGACGCCGGATTGATGCATCCAGCGCATCATCTGCCGGGCGCGAAACGGCTTCTCGCCATGCTCCGCGCACCATGACTCGAACTGGTCGCGGTTAAGCCCCAGCAGGTTGAGTGACATGGATGGCCCGGTCGTCCCGCACCTTGCTCAGCGCGAATGCACTTCGAGCGCGGGGAAAAAGTAGGCTATTTCGATCGCTGCGTTCTGCGCAGAATCGGAACCGTGCACCGCGTTGGCATCGATGCTGTCGGCGAAGTCGGCGCGGATCGTGCCTTTGTCTGCCTTCTTCGGATCGGTGGCGCCCATCAGGTCGCGATTTTTCTGCATCGCGTTCTCGCCTTCCAGCACCTGGATCATCACCGGGCCCGAAATCATGAATGCCACGAGTTCGCCGAAAAACGGACGCTCTTTGTGCACCGCATAAAAACCTTCAGCTTGGGCTTTCGACAGCTGGGTCATGCGTGCCGCAACAATGCGCAGGCCGGCGCCTTCAAAGCGCGAATAAATCTGGCCGATCACGTTTTTGGCAACGGCATCGGGTTTGATGATGGAAAGCGTGCGTTCGACAGCCATGAATATCCCCTACTTCCAGAGTTTGAAATAACCCGGAAGGATAGCACGATAACGCCTTGAATAAAAGAGACTTACCGGGAAAAATCCCGGTAAAAACAAGGCCTTTCGCGGAGGATACGCAAGAATCGCGCGGCGTGGAGTTGCCCCTAGCCCGCTGCAGCGCGCAACCGGATGCGCTGCATCAGGTAAATCGGCACACCGATGGCAAGGCCGATCAAGTCGGTAATGGTCCCTGGATGGATGAGACACAACGCGGCGCCGAACATCACCACGCGCAATGGCATCGCCAGTTTGCCGCCGAACCAGCCTTCGGTGGAACCCGCCAGAAACCAGACACCGACTGAAGCAGTAATAAAAGCTTGAGCGATATCCACGGGGTTGCCCTTGAGCAGCAACAAAGGGCTGTAATAGAACATGAACGGCACCAGAAAGGTCGCCAGCCCCATTTTCAGCGCAATCCAGGAGGTTTTCCAAGGGTCGGCATTACACATGCCCGCGGCGGCAAACGAAGCCAGCGCAACCGGCGGCGTGATCGCCGAGATCACTGCGAAATAGAAAATGAACAAATGGGCCACCAGCGGTTGCACGCCGATCTTGGTTAGGCCCGGGGCAATTACTGCGGCGGCAATCGCATAAGCAGCAGTCGTAGGCATTCCCATGCCAAGAACCAGGGCGACGCCTGCGGCAAAAAACATTGCCAGCAACTGGCTGGCGCCTGCGATGCCGAGGATCATCTCGGAAAAACGTCCGCCGATACCGGTTAGAGCCACCACACCAACAATGATGCCGGCACAGGCGCACACGGCAATCAACTGAATGGTGTCGCGGGCCGCCAGATTCAGCCCTTCGAGCGTCTTACGCCAGCCGAACATGATGGACAAACCAAGAATCAAGGCGAAGGCGACGACAAATCCGGCCCAATTACCAATCATGCCTTCCAACAATCTTGGCACATAGACGACAACCAGCACACCGGCGCCGCCGATCGCAACCAACGAAATGATGCGCACCATCAGTCCGGTGGCAAACTCAAGGCCCAGCGTCGCCGTCGCGGCCCCAGCCACGGGAGGCTCCAGATCACGAAAACGCGTCGCCAGCCAGCCCACTACCAACGCAGTCAATATACCCAGTCCGCCGGCACGGAATGGTGAATAGCCTTCCAGCAACGCCCACACCAACACCACAATCGGTGAGAACAGGTAGAGGCGCTTCAGCATCTCGAAGAGCGGCGGCAGTTCATCTTTGCGCAGACCGCGAAGGCCCAGGCGTATGGCGTGGAGATCAACATGGATCCAACAGGCGATATAAAACAGCAGCGCAGGAATCACCGCCGCCAACGCAATCTCGCCGTAAGGAATGCCGGTGATTTCCGCCATCAAAAACGCACCCGCTCCTAGCACCGGTGGCGTAATTTGCCCGCCTGTCGATGAAGTGGCTTCGATCGCCGCTGCAGTGGGTTTGTCGTAACCGACCTTGCGCATCATCGGAATGGTCACCATCCCGGACGCAACAACATTGGCTACGGCTGAACCCGATATCGAACCAAAAAGAACGCCGGAAGCAACGGCCGCCTTGGCCGGGCCACCGCGAGCCCAGCCAAACATGGAGTTGCACAGATCGTTGATGTAGTCACCGACTTTGGATACCTGCAGGAAAGCCGCGAAGCAGACAAACAGGATGATGTACGACGAAGAGACTTGTGTGGTAACGCCAAAAATCCCGTATTCGCTGTAGATGTATGTAAAAAAGCGCGGGATTTCAAAACCCTTGTGTTCCAGAACACCGGGCATCCACGGGCCGACAAAACAGTAAATGATGAACACTGTTGCAATGATCGGTAGCGCCAGACCCGCGGCGCGGCGCGTGAATTCAAGAACCAGCAAAGTACCGATGAAACCGGAGATGACATCCCCGGTAGTGAACTGGGCACCCGCACGGAACAGCAGGCCATCCAGTTCGATGACGATGTATATCGCGCAGGCCACTGACGCGATAACAAGTATCCAATCGTACCATGGTACCCCCGTACCTTGGGCGCGATTGGCGGCGGAGTAGAGCATGAAGCCAATTGCCCCGCCCCAACCTACATGGATTGCCCTGAACAGCAGCGGTTCCAGCGAATAGACGTTCAGCACATAAAGATGAAACAGCGTGAACCCGACGCACAATAAGGCCAGCAGCATGGTCTCCCACCGATGCAGCAAGCGCTTGTTTCCGCCGTATTCCTCTTCCGCCATTGGCGGTTTGATTATTTCTTCTGCTGTGGGCGCGCTCATGCCTAATCCTTCGTCAAGAACAAAAAAAACCGCACTGTGCTTACGCGCAGTGCGGGTTATTCAGCAGATTACAAATCAGCCCTTGTATTCTGGCGGGATCAGATGCTTCGGCACGGTAATGCCTTTTTCCTTGAAGTAACGAATCGCGCCCGGATGGAAGGGCAGGAAACCGTTGCGATTCCAGTTTGGCAGCACAGTCTCATTGGAAGCAGCATGACCTTTGATCATCTGTGCATTATTTTCGAGCACCGCCTTGACCACGGCATAAACCAGATCGTCCGCCACGTCCTTGTTTGCGATCGCAAAGTTATACAGGCCGACAGTCTTGTGGTCTTCGGTGAGCGACTTGTAGGTACCTTTCGGGATCACCGAATCGGAAAGCTCGGGCATCGCCGCTTTCAGCTTCTTGATCTCGTCGGCACTGAACGTGAAGAAGCGGACCTTGTTGGTCGTCTCCAGTTCAGAGAACACCGGAATAGGCACACCGGCACAGAAAGGGAATGCGTCAATCAGGCCGTCCTGCAGACCTGCGCCCATATCCGAAGCTTGACCGTTCTGGATCGTGGTATTGATACCCAGCGCCTTGAACATCAGCGGGAAATAAGTGCCGCAGGTACCGGCGCGCGGGCCGATGCCGGATTTTTTTCCAGCAAGATCAGCAACCGATTTGACCGGATTCTTTTCCAGCGTAACGAAATGGAAAGGCGTGTCATACATCGGGAAAATCGCACGGATGTTGCGATACTGCTTGTTCTGCGTCCATGCCGCCTTGCCTTCCCAGGCTTGCAGCGCGATGCCCATTGTCGTCATGCCAAAATCAATCTGCTTCGATTCAGTCAGAATGATGTTCTGGTTGGGACCCTGGGTCTGCTGCGTACTGATGTTGGTGCCGATTTTCTCGTTGACGAGACTGGCCCAGACCTGGCCGTATACGAAGTAAAGTCCGCCCACCGAAGCAGTACCCAGCGTCAGATTCTTGGGCCAGTTCGGGTTCGGTTTCGCCTGTGCATAAGCACCCGCGGCAAACGTCAGGCCGGCAACTGCGGCCACGGCAAATTTCAAAACTTTGGCAATCCGCATCGGAACATCCTCCTCGCTTCAAATCGTTGATGGAGTCGGGAGCGAACCGCTACTTGTGCGCGCGGTATTTTTTGTCATCCCGACAACGAGCAAAGCCAGAGTAGCAAACCCCCTACTCTTTGGCAAACTAAGTGCTCGAAAAGGAATATCCGGTCAGTCGGGCAGCCAGACCGGCAGCCAGCCACGCCGGCCGGCAGCCGCATGGAACTGCTCGTCAATGCCAACACCGGGAACTGCCGCCAGCGTGTCATTCAGATAGATCAATGGCAGCCGTTCGCGCTGCCACGGCGCCAGCACAGCCTCCTGCAGCAGATTGCGCACCGTCCGCCGGGGACCACCCGGGATCAAACGCAGCGTCTCTCCGCCGCGCCGGACCTTCACCGTCAACGAATCGGCCCGTAACCACCGGTCTGCAATGCCACCGCCCTTGCAACTCTGGAGACTCAAGGTGCCGCCGAGCTGCGGCAGCACCAGCGGCGCACGACCGCGCCAGGTAATCTTGAAGTCCGCCGCCACCCCGGGCAATGCCCGAACAATATGCAATGCATCGCGAAAACGCCGCAACTCAACACCGCCAATGTCGACACAAACCCGCGCATCGGAGCGCGCCGTCAGGGCCTGACGCAGCACTTCCTCAAGGCGCACGGCATCAGGCATCGCCAGGCCGTTGTCGCGCAGGAAATAGCGCAATACATTGCGCGCCCGGGGGGAAGGAATATTTCTCAATAAATTCAATGATATAGATGTGCCCAACTGAGCCGCACCAAGATCCTGGACCGCGAGCACATCCAGCAAGTCCGACGCTTCCGCCTGCAGGCGCGCGGCACGCGCCAGCACCACATCCACAGCGGGCACTCGTCCGGAGATCAGCGGCAGCACGTCATGTCGCAGGAAATTGCGCAGATAGCCGCGGTCGAGATTGCTGTCATCCTCAACCCACTTCAAGCCATGACGCTGCGCATAGGCTTCAATCCCGCTGCGCGGCACATCCAGCAGAGGCCGCCAGAATGCCGGCGTCCCCGGCCGGAAGGCCGGCATCGCGGCCAGTCCGCGAGGACCGGCGCCACGCAGCAACTGCAGCAGCAGCGTTTCCGCCTGGTCGTCGCGGTTATGCGCCAGCGCCACCACGTCCGCAGAAGTTGTCGCAAATACCGCATGGCGTGCGTGACGGGCCGCGGCTTCAGTACTGTTGCCGCGCGGCACTTCCACTTTGATCACTTTCAGCGTGACCCCGAGAGCGCGGCAAAAACCGCGGCAATGTGCCGCCCAGGATGCCGCATGATTGCTGATCTGGTGATTGACGTGGATCGCGGACAGTTGCCTGGGCGGCAAACGCAATCCACGCCGCAGAATGTGCAGAAGCACCACCGAGTCCACGCCACCGCTGAGGCCAACCGTAATTTTTGCGGATTCGTGCAGGTCGCAGGCTTCAAGCGCTGAAGCTACCCGTCTGACAAGAATGTCGGTCATGCTGCGCAGTGAATGGCGACAGCCATGTCCACGTCGCGGATCAGCGGCTTTCCGCTTCCTTGAACTGACCGTAGCCCATCAGGCGTTCAAAGCGGTTTTCGGCCAGTTTGTCGATCGGCAAATCACGCAGCTGGCGCCAGCTTTCCTGCAATGCCTTTTTCATCGATTGCATCATCACATCGTAATCACGATGGGCGCCACCCAGGGGTTCGGGAACGATCTTGTCGATCAAGCCCAGCGCCTTCAACCGGGTCGCGGTAATGCCCAACGTTTCCGCCGCATCAGGCGCGCGGTCCGCGCTTTTCCAGAGAATCGATGCACAGCCTTCCGGGGAAATCACCGAATAGGTCGAATACTGCAGCATCAGGGTGACATCGCCGACAGCAATGGCCAGTGCGCCGCCGGATCCGCCCTCTCCGATGATCGAACAGATCACAGGAACTTTCAGCGCCGCCATCGCAAAAAGGTTGCGGCCGATGGCCTCGGACTGTCCGCGTTCTTCAGCGCCGACACCGGGATAGGCTCCAGGCGTATCGATGAAAGTAAAAACGGGAACACCGAATTTCTCCGCCAGCTTCATCAGCCGCAGCGCCTTGCGGTAACCCTCGGGCCGCGGCATGCCGAAATTGCGAAGAATCTTTTCCTTGGTGTCACGACCTTTCTGGTGCCC
The DNA here is from genome assembly GCA_945862135.1 of Bordetella parapertussis. GTDB lineage: Bacteria > Pseudomonadota > Gammaproteobacteria > Burkholderiales > SG8-41. The sequence continues at coordinate 18,174 of CAMAYE010000018.1, read as the reverse complement.
CATCACCACCACTGTCTGACCGCCGAAACGCGCAAGTCCGCCGATGATGGCCGGGTCATCGGCATAGGAACGGTCACCGTGAAGCTCTTCGAAATCCGTGAACAGACTGTTGATGTAATCCTGCGTGTATGGCCGCTGCGGATGACGTGCAACCTGCGAGATCTGCCACGACGTCAGCTTGGCGTAGATGTCCTTGGTCAGCCCCTGGCTTTTTTTCTGCAGCTTGGAAATCTCTTCAGAAATATCCAGTGCCGAATCATCCTGCACGAAGCGCAGTTCTTCGATCTTGGTTTCCAGATCGGCAATCGGCTGCTCGAAATCGAGAAAGGTCGTTTTCATGGGGCGGAATGATACAGGATGCGCCCGCCTCAGGGCTGCAGATGCTGCCTGAAGAAGGCTTCCGCCCGTTGCAGCGTATCCAGCATGGCTGTGCGATTCGGCTCGTGGCTTTGTTTTGTTTTCCCCGGATCGTCATACGAATGATGCGCGCCGTCGTACCAGTAAAACTCGATGCTCGCACCGCGGCTGAGCAGCACCTCGGAAAAACTGCGGCATACCGTGGGGGAAACCTCGTCGTCATTCTCCGCCACCGCAATCAGCAACGGCGCATACGGTTTGTAGCCCGCTTCCGCAGCCTGGAACCGGCAACTCGGATAGATCGACAGCGCAGCGCGAAAACCTGTCGCCGGCGTCGGGTTCTGCAGCCCCGGCGGCTGCGGCCCCATCGTCGCCAGTACGGTCATGCCGCCGTTGGACCACCCCTGCACACCGATGCGATCAGCTGCGACATCCGGCCGCGTGCGCAGATATGAAAGCGCGCCATAGGCATCCATGGGACGTACTGACTGCTCACTGACCTCGGGGGGCCGGCTGCTGTAGGAATGTTTACCGAAACCGTCGCCGTAACCGCGCGGACCGAAACTGTCGACATGGATGGCCACGTAGCCACGCTCCGCCCAGAACCGTCCCCACATCTTGTGGCGCATCGTCAATGCATCGGCATCGTGCTGCCCGCGTTTCAGCGAAGAATAGGGCCCTGCACGCCCGTGCATCATGACCACGGCCGGATATCGCCCCGGTGCAGGCGGCGCAAATACATAACCGGTCAAACGCGTACGACCATCAGCACTCATGAACTGCACCGTCTCCGGTGCAGCAGCACCCGCAAGCGGCATCACGCTGATAACCAGCGCAACGACGAGCGCCGCACAACCTGAAAAAAAACCGAGTTTACTCATCGTTGCTCCAAAGCAAAAAAGTCACGGATTCGGCGGAGGATTTCGCCGTGTTTTCGTATCAACTCCGAAGCACACGCGGCCTCATCGAGCGTATCGCGGACAGTCTGCAATTCCAGCTCGCGCACGGCCAGAATACGCGAAATGTCTTCAGCCATCCCGGGGCGGGAACGGATGACGTCCTCAAAGGATGTTCGATCCAGGCGATAACATTTCACGTCGCCCACAGCAGTCACGGTCGCGCCGCGCCTTTCGCCGAGCATCATGCCGCGCTCCCCGAAGACCGTCCCTTCATGCAAACTCGAAACCGGATGCTGCCCGGCTGCGTCTTCGAACACCACCTGCGCCTCGCCCTCCACCAGAACGTACAGCCAGTGTGCTTCAGCGCCCTGTCGCGTCATCACATCACCAGGTGCAAAAGGTGTGAATACCAAGCGCTCCGCAACCTGCTGCAGTTCGCTTTCCTGCAAATGCGCAAAAATATCGACATGCTGCAGCGCTTTCAGACGTTGCGCCATTTCGCGCACGTGCTCCGACTGCAGCTGTTTTTCATTTTCCTTCAACATGTGCACCGAATACTGCGGCGCCGCGATCGCCAGGCCGGCGCGCTGCAGCCCCGCAATCAGATGCACCCGGACTTCGGAATCGGTTGAGTCATCCCTTCCAAGATCCTTCAGCCAGTAACGCACTGCGTAACGCGCGCTTCCAGCCTCCAGCGACATCAGTACACACTGTGGTGACGGATCAGCAGCCATGCATTCAATGGTGGAGCGACGCAGCGCTTCCAGTGCTTCAGCAATCACCCTTGATGGCGGTACTGAATAATCGACATCGAACCACACCCAGCGCCGCGCAGTGACCGTGCGTCCGCCACGCTGCGCCAGGACAACAAACTTGCTTTTCATCAACTGGCCATTGGGTATCACCACGGTTTCCCAGTTGTTGGTTTCGATCGACACCGAGCGCCAGCGGATATCCGAAACGCGTCCGGTAACGTCTTCAACACGCACCCAAGCGCCCACTTCAAGAGAACCATCCAGCTGGATCGCCAGACCGCCAAGGATATTGCCGAGCGTGTCCTGCATCGAAAACGCGATGACTGCGGTGATAACTGCAGACGTGGTCACGATCTGCGACAGGTCCATCCCGGCATAACGCAGCCGCACCATGCCCCACGCCACATAGGCAACGATGACCAGCAAGTCTTCGAGAATGCGCGGCGGCTGCAGGCGCAGAGCCGGCAGGAACAGCCGGAACAGAACCAGCCCCCAAAGACGAATGACCGCGACGCCCGCCATGATCACAAACGCCTCGCGCAACACCTCGCCGGCAAGCCCGATATCAAAGGCCATCAACAGCGCCGTGATCACCTGCCCGACCAGTGCCAGGGCATAAAACATCGCGGTGTGAAACAAAGTGCCGCGATCTGCAGTAAGCAACAGCCAGAACAGCACTGCCAGCACGACAAACATGGCAGGCACCAGCGGAAAACCGGCCTGCCCCAGATGCTGCATCACGATATCGAAGTTCATTTGCATGCCTTCAATGTCCGGCCAATGGCCTTGATGTCATTTTCTCACGGACACCAGAATTGACAGCAAAATTGTTAAATAAAGTATTGATTAATATCAATATTTTATTGAATGTGACAATGGCAATGGAGGTCCGCGGGTAGCGGCATCAGAAACTGGCGCGAATCTTCAATAAGGAATCAGCGCGGGGGCTTTTTTGCAGTCTTGGCGTCCCGTTGCATCAGCCCCGCCGCCACCGCAAGCAAAACGGCATCAAGCCAGAATACCGGCACCATGCCCAGCGCCGTGGACAGCGTGCCGAACACAAACGGCACCAGCACCTCGGTGCCCTTGTTCACCATCTGCCGCAACCCCATCGCCTCGCCGGATCGCCCCTCAGGCGCCCGGTTGTAGGCCAGCATCATCGACAGCGGACTGCCACAGCCGAGACCCATGCCCAATACAAAGGAAATGACAAACAACGCGGCAAAGCTTTTGACGAACGGGAACACGAGGCACACCACGGTTGCCAGCAGCAACGAAGCCGCAAGCACCCGCTCCTCACTCGAACGCTTGACCAGATGCGGCATTACCGAACGCACGATCAGCAGCGCAAAACCGAAGGCGCCGAGGATCATGCCGATCTCCGAAGCGCTGAGCCCGATGCGATGGCCATAAATCGGCAGCAGCAGGTTGTACAACTCCAGCCCGGTCTCGATGATACCCGCGGTAATCAGCGCGCGGCGCAATGGCGGATTGCGCAGCAGATCACCGACTCGGTGCTGCGCCTTCTCCTCCTTGCCCAGTTTCACATGCGTGGTTTTCGGCAACCAGCCGGCCCACAGCCCCAGCAGCAGCACCGGGATCACCGGCATGGCCGCCATCACACCGAAAGTCGCGCGATGGCCTATCGCATCGATCAGGAAACCGGCGGACGTCGGGCCCAGCAACGCCGTCATGCCAATGCCCAGACTGAACCAGCTGTAATTTTTGGTCCGGTCCATGCCCTCGGCCATGGCGCCGATCAGGTGCTGCACTGAAACGGTATAAAAAATGTAGCAGCAGCCGATCAATGCCGCAGCGACATACAGCACTTCAAGCGTTTGCCAGATGAACGGCAGCAGCAATCCGGCAAACAGGCCGATCGAGCCGAACAGCATCGGCATGCGGAAACCGATCCGGTCCGACACCTTGCCCGCATAAACCGACAACAGAAGCGGAAACAGCGCATAGGTCGAGAAAATCATGCCGACGAAAAATTCGTTGGCGCCCAGTTCCAGCGCGGACAACGACATCAACACCTTGCTGCCCTTGTACGCGGTGTGCGTCAGGATGCTGAGCAGGACAATGCGAAAAATCCCCGGGACGGTCATGTCAGCAATGCAGTGACGAACGCCGGCAAAATGCGATGCAATCGGGAAAAAGCGGCGTCACGGAATAAAATCTTCTTGTTGGGGGAAACAGGTGGCGTGTATTTTAGCGCATCGCGCAGAGACCACCCGTTCACGGAGATCACATATGAAACTGCACAACATCGGCATCATCAGCCCGGGCGACATGGGTCAGGCCGTAGCCCAGACCCTCAAGGCAAACGGTTTCTCGGTGCACACTGCACTCGAAGGCCGCAGCGCAAGAACCCGCACACTCGCAGCCGAAGCAGGACTCAATGACTGCGGCACAATGCAGAACGTGGTCAATACCTGCGACGTTGTGCTGTCGATCCTCAACCCTGCGGCAGCAATCGACAATGCCAGAGCCGCGGCTACCGCCATGAAATCGACAGGACGACGCTGCCTTTTTGTTGACTGCAATGCCGTTGCGCCGCAAACCGCACACGAAATTTCCACCATTATCGGCGAGGCCGGCGGCGAATGCATTGATGCAGGCATCATCGGCCCGCCGCCGCGCGGTAAAGCAAGCATGCGCATGTATGTTTCGGGACCGCAAGCTGCGCTGCTGGCGCCGCTGTCGGGCGGAGGCATCAGCGTCCGCGTGATGAGCGAAAAAATCGGCGACGCCTCGGCCATCAAGATGTGTTACGCGTCCTATACCAAGGGAGCGGTAGCGCTTGGCGTTGAAATGCTGATGGCGGCACGCCGGCTTGGTGTTGACGCCGCGCTGGATCGTGAATTGCAGGAAAGCGCTGCGGATAACCGGCAATGGATTCTCAGCCGCACCGGCGTCATGCCGCCAAAAGCCTACCGCTGGGTTCCCGAAATGCTCGAAATCGCAAAAACCTTCGAGGGCGTAAAGCTCACACCACGCATCCTGCTTGGCGCCGCAGACATGTACGAAATGATCGCGCAGACCGCACTGGGCAAGGAGTCGCCGGAGGAAGCGCGAAAACAGGGCCGCGACGGCAGCAGCATCATCAACGGCCTCGCCGACTGAGGCCTAGACCCGATAGTTGGAGCGGCGATCCCGGCGATAAAGCACAACCGGCATCCCGCGCAGGATGCGGCCGCGCAGTTTTCTGGCATATCCAGGCCGGATTTCCCCATCACCCTCGAGCATGATTTCACGGCGCATCAGATGGATTTCCTCCCCGTCTGCACGTGTGATGAAGGTGCCGTTGACACTGTGATCGAAGAGATAAAACTGGGCCCGCTCAACACGGATGGTGGCATGCCGGCGTGACGCCACCTGCTCATCAACAACCAGTTCGCAGGCCGCATCGCGACCGATGGTCACAATCGGATGCCAGTGATCCAGACGATGCTCCAAGTTTCCCAGCGTAAGTACCAGGCTTCCTGCATCCTCAGGCATCGTGCGCCGGATATGCGGATTGATCTGCGTGCGGTTGACCAGATCATCACGCCACTGCACCTCCCACACAGCCGTCTTGGCGAGAGTCGTCTTGAGGATGGCATCGAATATCGGCCAGGTGGCATCACGCCGTTCCGCCCCCAGCTGATCCAGCGTCGTCTGCGCGATCAGGATCTGGTTCGGGTTTGCCGCATCGGCAAGGTAGGCGGCCACATTCACCGTATCGCCATAAACGTCCTCACCGCCGACCACGACCGGTCCGGTGTGCAGCCCGACCCGGATCTGCATCGCGAGGCCTGCGGGTTGCAACAGGGAAATCGCGCGCTGCATGTCCACCGCGGCATCGACCGCGCTGTCACCGTCCGGAAAAAGGCACATCACCGCATCACCCAGCGTCTTCACCAGGCGCCCGTGATGCCTGGGCAGAACCTCCTTCATGGTCGCCAGGCAGGCGTTGATGATTTTGAGGGCCTCGATATCACCGAGGCGGCGGTACAAGGCAGTACTTTCAACGATATCGGCAAACAGCACTGCCAGATCGTCACTATGGTTTTGCGGCATCTCTGATTCTCTGGCGCCGCCCGAGATAGCGCGGCGCAATTGTCCGTCGCCGTGAAAGCACGGTTTCACGGTGAAATTCATCGTGCAATTGAACTTCCTTCACCCTTTACTTTAAGGCACAACAGTCCCCGAAAGCAAAACCTCTCCGCGTCGACAAACCAGCGGCAAAGCCTCACAATCAAAAAAGACTTACCCGAAAAATATCCGAAAGAAACGGCCATGAGCACCGCATCAGACACCAAGAACATGGCACTGTTCTGCGACTTTGAAAACGTCGCCTTGGGCGTGCGCGAAGCGAAATTCTCCGAATTCGACATCAAAAAAGTGCTGGAACGCCTGCTGCTGAAAGGCGACATCGTCGTCAAAAAAGCCTATTGCGACTGGGAGCGCTACAAAGACTTCAAGAAACCCATGCACGAAGCGGCATTCGAATTGATTGAAATCCCGCATGTACGGATGTCGGGGAAAAATTCCGCCGACATCCGCATGGTCGTTGATGCCCTTGACCTCTGCTACACCAAGGCCCACGTCGACACCTTCGTCATCATCAGCGGCGACTCCGACTTCTCCCCGCTGGTTTCAAAGCTGCGCGAGAACAACAAGGTGGTCATCGGCGTCGGCGTCAAAAAATCGTCTTCCGACTTGCTCATCAACAACTGCGACGAATTCATTTTTTACGACGATCTCGCGCGCGAAAAAGCCAAAAAGCAGCAACAGAAAAGCCGCAAGAAACCCGCCGCTTCCGCAACGACCGTGGCCAAGGCCGGTGCTGCCGCGGACAATACCGATAAAGACGGCACTGACAAGGATGGGGCAGACAAAGAAGCCAGCGATAAAAAAACAGAAGCACTCGACCTGGTCATGGAAACCATCGAGGCGCTGTTCGAAGAACGTGGCGCCGAAGACAAAATCTGGCCGTCCATGGTCAAGCAGACGCTCAAACGCCGACAGCCCGGATTCAACGAAAGTTATTACGGCTTCCGCACATTCGGGAAACTGCTCGAGGAAGCACAAACGCGAAAACTGCTGGAGCTCGAACATGATGAAAAATCCGGCCACAGCATCATCAAGAGTTTCAACCCCGATTACTGAACAAAGCCGCTGCACTGCGGTCTGACTTCCGGCAAGGAGACCGCATTCCATGGAAAAACCGCAAGGCCCTCATATCCGCATCAATTTCCGGTCACAGGCCGGCCTGATTGAGCGCATCATATTTTTCGTACTCGGTTTGGTCGTGCTCGTCGCCGCGTTCTTTTTCATCGGCATTGCGCTGATCGCCGGCGCCATCCTGGCCGGCGTGATCCTGCTGCGTTTCTGGTGGATCAAGCGCAAATTGCGCCAAGCCCATCAGGATAGTTATGTCGATGGCGAATACCGCGTGGTCGAAGCCGTAATCACCGACCAGCGTAAATCCGGCGAATAGTCGCTGCCCCCCATTACAAGCGTTCAGCAGTGCAGCCGGTCGAGATCCTGATCCAGCATCGACACCGGATCTTCGAGCGGTTCGAGATGCGTAATCGCATTGACTCGCGGTACCGCCTTGCGAATATCTCTTTCAATCCGCTCGGCCCAGTCGTGCCCCTGCTGGACTGTCCACTCCCCCGGTACCAGTACATGCAAAGACACAAACGCTCGGCTGCCCGCCTGACGTGTGCGCAGCGCGTGAAAATCCAGCCCCTGCTCACGGTAAGTGTTCAATACCGCTTCAATGGCAGCTATTTTTTCCGGGGGCAATGAAATATCCATCAACCCCTCGGCGGAGCGGTGCATCAACTGCCAGCCGGTCCAGACAATATTCAGTGCCACGAGAATCGCGATCACCGGATCCAGCCACAACCAGCCGGTGATCCATACCAGCCCCACGCCCACGATTACACCGCCTGAAGTCCAGACGTCCGTCATCAAATGGTGGGCGTCGGCCTCCAGCACAATGGAATGCTCTTCGCGCCCCACTTTCAGCAGAATCCGCGCGACAAGAAAATTGACGATCGACGCCACCACGGAAACAGCAAGGCCTATGCCCACCGATTCCAAAGGCTGGGGACTCCACAAACGGTCAACGGCGGCCCAGATGATGGTTATCGCGGCAAAAACAATCAGCAAGCCTTCGAACGCACTGGAAAAATATTCAGCCTTGCTGTGACCAAAGGCATGTCGGTCGTCGGCAGGAGTTGCGGCCACCGTCAGAATCCACAGCGCCATCATCGCTGCGGCGAGGTTGACGAACGACTCAATCGCATCCGACAGCAGGCCAACCGAACCAGTCATCCACCACGCGGTGCCCTTGAGCAGGATCGTGGCAATCGCCGCCGCAATCGACAGCCAAGCATAACGGGTCAGCGAGGGGTGCTCCATGGAACGACTTGCAGACTTATCCGGGGTAATTATAAATAATTGATTTAATTAACTATTTTTTAAGCTCTGCGGCTGCAGCCTTGGCGTGGGTGCGAATATCAAAACGCTCGACATTGACGATGATGCGCTCATGAATGCCCTCGCCGATACGCTCGACCGAATCCTCTGCCCACACGCGGAACGTCAGTTTGCGCCCCTCAACCTTGATGACTTCCGCATGCGCATGAACCCGCATGCCGACCGGCGTTGCCGCCGTGTGGCTGACATCAAGGCGTGTGCCCACGGTCTGATGCCCCTCGGGCAGCAGGCCCTCAACCGCATTCAGTGCCGACTCTTCAAGCAGCATCACCAGCACCGGCGTCGCCAGCACTTTGATGCGGCCGCTGCCGACATGAGGCGCGGTGTCGCGTGTCCCAACCATGATTTCGGTAGATCCGGTAAGTCCGGTACGGATCGATTCGAGATTGACGCTCATCGGGCGCTTTCATTGCGAATGATAATGACGCGATGTTACATTGAATCGTCGCTGTCCGATGTAACGCTTTGGAGGAGAACGCACATCATGCGTCTGGGTTATTTCACGATGCCGCTGCACCCGGCCCACCGGCCACCCGCAATCACACTGCAGGAAGACCGAGAGGCCATCATCCTCGCCGACCGCCTCGGTTTCTACGATGCCTTTGTCGGCGAACACCTGACCGAACCCTCGGAAAACGTCACCAACAGTTTCATATTCCTGGCCACGCTGATCCACCACACCCAGAACATCAAACTCGCGACCGGCACTTCCAACCTGTCGCACTCTCACCCGACCCTGATCGCCGCACATGCCGCGATGTTCGACCACCTCGCACAGGGCCGCTTCATATTCGGCGTCAGCCCCGGCGCCCTGCCCTCGGATGCCGAGGCATTGGGCATGCTCAGCGAAGACCGCAACAAACTGTTTGCCGAAGCCATCGACGTCATCCTCGCCATCTGGGAACGCGACGCGCCGTACGACATCGACTTCCCGGGCAATCGTTTCAAAGTCACCACTGCAGTTACACAGAATCCCGAAATCGGTCGCGGCGGCATGTACAAACCCTGGAAACAGCCGCGCCCTGAAATTGTCGGCACGGTCGTCGCCCCCGGATCAAAGGGTGTCATTGCCATGGGCGAACGCGATTTCCATCCGCTGTCGGCGAATTTCCTGCTGTCGCAATATCTCGCGTCGCACTGGACCAATTACGCCGAAGGCAAAAAACGCGTCGGCAAAACAGCTGATCCCGCGGATTGGCGCATCGCTCGCACCATTTTTGTCGCGGATGACGATCAAACCGCCGAACGTTACGCGCTAAAAGACAGCGCCAGCCCATACCGACATTACTGGGAATTGCTGCTGAAAAAAATGCTGATCTCGAAACGCCATGCCATTTTCAAGACCCACCCCGAGCAGGACGACCGCGAGCTGACCACCGACTATATGGTCGATCAATTGGTACTGTGCGGAACACCGAACCGCGTCGCCGAAGAAATCCTCGCGCTGCGTGAGGAAGCCGGCGACTTCGGTGAAATCGTTTACGCGGGAATGGACTGGGTCGATCCCGCCCTGGCAAAACGTTCGATGGAACTGATGGCAGAAAAAGTCATGCCGCAGGTCAACCGCGCGATCGGCAAAAAAGTGGCGGCCTAGTCTCCGGTCTTGCCGGAAGCCGGCCCGTCCTGCCAGTAACCGAGCTCGTGTCCGTAGCATGGCGGTGATGCGAATCCGGCCACGGGATGGCGTGAGGCCAGCAACGTGGCCGCCAGTTGCGCCACACGCTCTGCATCGCCTGCCTCTTCAAGGCCTGTCGGCGTATTGCAATAGACGCAACGCTCGGTCACGATGAAGTCCAGCGCAATGTCGTAGGGTTGCGGATGAATGGTCTCCATCCGCGACAATTCAAAAGCCACACCGATCTTCAGCGGTTGCGGCGTCATCGCCGCCAGCGTGCGATCGAAATAACCGCCGCCATAACCCAGGCGATAACCCCGCGCATCAAAACCGACCGGCGGAATCAGCAAAGCCTGGGGCACCACCACCCTTGTGCCTTCCGGCACCGGCAGATCGAAGACGCCCTTTGATGTCGCCACACCAGGCCACCATTCGCGAAACTGCAGCGGAGTCTTCTTTTCGACCACCACCGGCAAGGCCGCAATGGCACCGCCTTCACGGAAACGGCGAATCGCAAAGCGCGGATCGAATTCGCCCTGGAAAGGCCAGTAGAAACTGACTGTCATGTGCTGCAGCATCGGAAAACCGATCACCAGCTGCGCCGTAATGGCAGCTGTCCACGCCTGATGCTGTTCGCGCGGCACCGCGGCACGCTGGGCCAGCAACTCGTCCCGCTGCGCCTTGCGCCATTGCCTGATGTCATCCGCACTGTCCACGGTTTCCTCCTGTCGCCGGATAACGGCCCATGCACTGCACCGGCACCGCAAAACTTGATCCAGAACAAGTCATTTTTATATCACAGCATGATATAAATCGCCAATGACACGTTCACGCACCGCAAACCAATCACGCCCTGCCATCAAACCCCGCACACTGGCCAAGGCAGACCTCGAACAGCTGGCCGAATTCCGCTACCAGTTGCGGCGTTTCCTTCGCTTCAGCGAAGATATCAGCCACCGTAACGGCATCACCATGACACAGTATCTGCTGTTGCTGCAGATTGCCGGATTCCCCGGACGCGACCATGCCACGATCAGCGAACTGGCTGAGCGTCTGCAGGCCAAACACCATGGCGTGGTCTCGCTGGTCTCGCGTTGCGAAGCGCTCGGACTGGTCAAGCGGCGCGCCAACACCGACGACAAACGCATTGTCGAAGTGCAACTCACCCGCGAAGGTCAACGCACCGTTATGCGGCTGGCACAGCTGCACCGGGATGAACTGGCCAGTCTGCGAGATGAATTCATCGTCCCCGTTCCCACTTTCCGGAAACGAACATGAATCCATACATGAATTCCCGGCTGACTGCGGCGTCAGAATAGCGACAAAGCCACGGCTGACACTCTTACAACCACCTACCGGTTAATCAGCTATGCGAGCCCGCGGGTGCCCCGCTTTGGCAGCTGCAGCCAGCGACGGCACATCACCTGCACATTGAATGCGATGCATCACCCTGCGATATCCACCATCAAACGGATCGCGATGGTGCATCACGCAACGGTTGTCCCAGATCAGGATGTCGCCGGGTTGCCAGACGTGGTGCCAGGTGAATTTATCCTGGGTTGCATGTGCCCACAGCGCCTCCAGCAGTTCCTCGGACTCGGCCACGGAATAACCGTTGATGTAGGCATTGGGACGGCGACCGAGATACAAGGCGTTGTAACCGGTTTCGGGATGGGTTCGGATGATCGGATGGCTGGGCCCCGGTGCGTCGCGCACATCATCAACGGGTTTGAAACCTTCACGCAGGTCGCCGGCGCTGTTGTACGTCATGTCGTGCTTCAGCGTGCGGCCCTCGATTTTTTTGCGCAGAGTCGGGTCCAGCGTTTCCAGCGCGAGATACATATTGGCAAAACCGGTATTGCCGCCGCTCGGCGGAATTTCCAGTGAATACAGTGCGCTGTAAGACAAGGGTCGGTCGCGGTAGGAATTATCCGAATGCCACACCACTTCCGCATCGCGCAACACACCGATGGCTTCGCCGTTTTCCATCACGTTCGATACCACGATGATTTCCGGGTGCGTACGCGCGCGCTCCTTGCCGGTCTTCGCCAAGGGTGCAAAATCGAGAGCGCCCAATCGCCCACCGAAGGCAATCAGTTCCGGATCCGTCAAGTGTTGGCCACGGATACGAATCACCAGATGATCAAGCAGCGCCTGGTATACCGGTTTGAAATCAACATCATTCAGGGCACGCACATCCCCGCAAGACACCTCTGCGCCCAGCGGCGGTGCCAGCGGTTTGACGGTAACAGCGGTCATCACAAGCAGCCTATATAAGTATTTGATTTAATTAAATAATTAAGCATCAATCCACACGGATACCTGCAGCCTTGGCAATACGTCCGTAACGGGTGAACTCATCCTTGATCTGCGCGCCGTATTCCTGGGGTGTACTCCCCACTGCTTCCAGACCACGCCCCGCCAGCGAAGTCTTGCCTTCCGATGACTTCAGGATTTTCACCATCTCGGCATTCAAGCGCGCAATGATGGCCGGCGATGTTTTCGCCGGTGCCAGCACGCCGAACACCGTCGCTGAGTCGTAACCCGGCACGCCTTCTTCGGCGATGGTCGGAAACTCCGGCGCCAGCGCCGAACGCTGCTTGGTACCCACACCAAGCATACGCAGCTTGCCGGAACGCACATGCGGGATGATCGTCGGCAGGTTTTCGAACATCAGGTTCAGCCGCCCGCCCAGCAGATCGATCACCGCAGGACCGGCGCCCTTGAACGGCACATGCACCAGCTTCACACCGGTCAGCGTCATGAACTGCTCAGTGGAAAAATGCCCTACCGATCCATTGCCCGCAGAACCGAAGTTCAGTTCACCGGGTTTCGCCTTGGCCAGCGCGATCAGTTCTTTTACATTCTTCGCCGGCGACGACGGATGCACCACCAGCGTGAACGGACTCACCGTCGCCATCGTGATCGGCGTGAAATCGCGCAGCGTGTCGTACGGCGTCTTGTCACGAATATTGGGATTGATCGTCAGCGGCCCTGCACTGCCCAGCACAATGGTGTAACCGTCGGCCGGCGCCCGCGCCGCCGTTTCAGCGCCGACCACACCGCCCGCACCGGCGCGATTGTCGACCACCACGGTCTGCCCGAGCGGCGCTGCCAGTTGCTGCGCAAGGAAACGCGCCAGCAGATCGGTACTGCCGCCGGGTGCGAAGGGCACAATGAACCGGATCGGCTTGGTCGGATAGGCTTGGCTATGTGCAACCGTACTGACGGTCGCGAGACTGAGTATTGCCGCAATCGCAATGCGCTTCATTTTATTGTTCTCCTCCTGAATTGAACCTGCGGCGGCATGAGGCCACCGCCTGCATGTTATTTAAGATTGACCTTGTTGACGATGCTGCCGATGCCTTCGACCTCGCACTCGCAAACGTCGCCATGCTTCAGGAATACCGGGGGCGTGCGCGAGAAACCGACGCCGAAGGGCGTTCCTGTCGGAATCAGGTCACCAGGCATCAATGTCGTACCCTGCGAGGCATAGGCGATGATCTGGTTGATGTTGAAAATCAGATTCTTGGTATTCGAGATCTGCATTTCCTTGCCGTTGAGCACCGTGCGCACGGTCAGGTTGTGCGGATCCTTGATCTCGTCACGGGTGACAATCCACGGTCCCCAGGGGCAAAAGGTATCCAGCGACTTGCCGCGATCCCACTGCTTGGCGTTTGCAAACTGCAGGTCGCGCGCCGACACATCATTGACCACGGTGTAACCACAGACATAATCCAGCGCATCCTTCTCTCTGATGTTGCGGCCGCGCTTGCCGATCACCACACCAAGTTCGACTTCGTAATCCACTTCCTTCGTGACATTCTCCGGCCAACTCAAATCGTCATATGGCCCGGTGATCGAATTCGGCCACTTGGTGAACAGCACCGGCTCGGACGGCACCGGCAGATTGGCTTCTTTGCAGTGGTCGATGTAGTTCAGACCCACCGCAACAATCTTCGACGGATGGAACAGCGGCGCACAAAGCTTCACCGTGTTCAGCGCATATTCACGACGGCTGCTGCTGTTGAACGCTGTGCGCACCGACTCCAGCAGCGCATCGCCGCCGCGCACGATGCACATCAGATCGCCTGTCGCATCCACCGGCAATCCGGCTGCGGACAGATCCACCACCTTGCTGCCATCCAGGACGCCGGGACGCGCCACGCCATCTACGATAAAAGTCAATAATTTCAATTACTTACTCCAGTTAACTCATGACACCTTGGCGCTATTTCAGCGCTTGCCGGCGTGATCCGGGAACTGCATCGCCGCCAGCGTGCCGCTGGCCACTTCAGCCGGCGCCTCCTCGTTCGGGAAGTTGAGTTCCACCTTGTTGCCGACCGGATCGCGCAGGAACATCTGGAAACCGGCATTGGGCACGTTCTGCTCTTCGAACGGGATGCCCATTTTCGTGAAGCGCGCACGGAAATCCTGCACGCCCTTCACGTCATAGGCGGTGTGGTCGTAACTGCTCTTGCTCTCGTCCAGACCTTTCCAGTCCGGCTTGAAGCGCGTGACCACATGCACCAGCGGGTGTTTGCCGCAATACAACCACAGCCCGCCCGACGGAAAGTCCGGCCGGTAGCCGACATGCAGCCCCAACCCTTCGCAGTAAAACTTTTCAATGGCCGGCAGATCGCTTTCACGGCAGCCGATATTGATGTGGTGAATTCCGCTGATTTCCATGGTGTCCTCCTCCTTGGGCCTTCAATCATATAGCATTGTCTGCCCCCCGACTCAGCCCACACTCCACACCATGAAACCCGTCGTGATCCGCCTCGGCGGCTACCAGAAACCCGCCTCCATCCACACCCGCGCCTGTGTGCGTTTCGGCGAGGTGCTGCAGCGCGAGGCCGGCGACAAGGTGGATTTCCAGTTCGTGCCCGACGTGCTGTCACTCGGTCACAAATCCGGTGACCTGCCGGGCATGGTGGAGCGCGGCGAGCTGTCGATGTGTTACATCTCGTCACTGCGTTATGCGAAATGGGTGCCTGAACTGGCGCTGTTTGACCTGCCCTTCCAGTTTCCCGACCGCGCCGCGGCCTACAAGGTACTCGACGGCAAACTCGGCCAGTCACTAAAAGCAAAAACCGCCGCGCAATCGCCTTTCCGGCTGCTCGCTTACTGGGACAACGGTTTCCGCCACTTCAGCAACAAGGTCCGTCCGATCCGCAAGCCCGCCGACTGCAAGGGCCTGCGCATCCGCATCCAGATGAGCGAAGTGCAGGCCGCGTCGCTGCGCCTGCTCGGCATCGAACCCGTCCTCGAAGACATCAAGATTTTTGTTGAACAGATCGGCGGTGAGCGTTTCGACGGCCAGGACAACCCGCTGACCAACATCGTCAACTTCAACATGCACAAGCACCACCGCTACATCACCCTCTCCGGGCATGTGTATGGCGTGGCCTGCCTGATGGCCAATGGCGCGCAATACGCCTCATGGCCGGCCGATGTTCAACGCGCAGTGGATATCGCCGCGACCGAGGCGACGGCTTTTCAGCGCCAGCTGGCGGCGGCGGAAGATGAAGAAATGCTGAAAAAACTCGACCCCGCGGAAAACGAAGTCGTCAAACTGACGCCGGCCGAACATCTCGCCTTTGTTGAAGCGGTGAAACCGGTCACCGATCAATACCGCAAGGATTTTGGCGAAAGTTTTTTCAAGCTTCTGGAGCAGTAATCCGCAGCCGATATCAGGTTGAAGGCCCTCATCCGGGGCCCTCTGCACCACAACCCGGAGCTAAGAGACCCGCCGCTTTTGGCGTGCCCCGCCTGAGCGTTGAGTTGAGGAATGTGTATCCACATATGAGTCAAGAAGGCGGCGGATCATGCGCTGGTACTGGGTGTGATGCTTTGAAGCTTCGGACTTGAAGAACTCGATACTCTTTTTGCTCAAAGCCAGAGTGACCTTTACCCCCTCCTCCCGAAAAGCCAGTTCCGCAGGGGAAGGAAGAAAGTCCGGAACCACCTGGGTCTTGCCAAGGGGTTCATCCGTGTATTTTATTTTCGCGCTCATAAATTGCCTTTCCTTTGCGCCAATAGCCGGCACCGATTATTCGAATTACAGACGCGCGATAGGTAAATCGCACAGTAAGAACACCACCATCAACCTCGCCAAAACAGTAAAACCGTTCTTCGGTTTGACTGTGAGAGATGTCTCTGGCAATCACGCGCCGCGGATCAGCAAAGGCATGCTGAGCGCGGGAGAATGAAACGCCATGCTTCTGCTGATTTTCAGCATTCTTGCCGGCATCCCAATCAAAATCAGAGCTTGCCATAGGCAAAGACTAGCATTAAACCATATAGAAAGCCATATAAACGTATGTAAACTTTAACGCTGCTTGCAGACCGAACCGGGAAACACCATCCCGGCTATTTGTATCGGGCAGACGTGATGAATTGGCTGAACGTCTCGCACCAGACGATGACGGTCGTGTACTTCGACGGGCTGACGCCCGGCGGAACATTGACTACAAAATTGTTGAAGGTTTTGACGTCCCCGACCAGCGCCATCTTGGGCTTTAGCCGCTTGAAATCCACTTCGGTTTCAACAAACTCCGGCGACAGGTAGAGCTTGTAATCCGGGCCCGGCGCCAGCTTGCCCATGTGCGAAATGGCCCCTTCGCTGATCGACACTTTGCCCTCCCCCCAATGCAGCGCATCGCTGTCCTTGAGGTCACGCCGGAACTCGGCGGTGTAGCTTGCCGACTGCGCCGCCATCGTCACCTCGGCGACTGTTGGCGCGGCCGGTGCGATCAGGATGGGCAGCACGTAGATCCCGGCCGCGAACCCGACTGCTACGATCAGGCCATGGGATGCCAGCAGGAAGAGAATGTTTCTTGTCTTCATGGAGAGAGGCTTCGGGATTTATTCTGGTCTTAACGTTTGAGTTAGGGGGACGGAATTGGAACGGCATTGAGTACCCAACGAAGGACATGAGCACTTAGAAATGACAGAATCCCTACAAATAAAACCACCTTCACGCCGCACACAAATCCCAACGATTTTTTTTCCTTACCCACTCCAACCATTCCAATAACGCAACCAACAAGCGCCACTAGCATCGCGAGCCTTAGTAAAACTAATAATACGTCGTCACCCGCCGGATAAATTGAAATTAGTACACGACTTAAACCAAAAAGGATCGCGACGAATAGAAAACAAGTCTGCCAGTTCAACGAAACATTGGCGATCCAGCGAACTCCCAACCAAAAATTCACAGCAGAGAGCAGGCATATCACGAGGAACATAAATACATCGATTACGTCGTACACCCGTCCTCCTAACGTGGAAGTGAGCGGCCTGCGCGGCTTTTCGCGCAGGTCCGCTCGACTGCAGGGTTAGCGCCCTGAGAGCCAGACACCCTAAAGGCAACAGGCTGCAAGTTATCTAAACAGGAGTTCATGCAGGAACGGAAGCGCGACGACAATTGGAATTGGACTCCATGAAGCGACTACTGCCATGACGTGGCGGTGTCGCCGGAACAGCCGGACACACACGTAGATGTAGGCAACAGACACTGCAAGGGCTGGAAGTAGCACTGGAAGGATGCTCCCTCCGGAATTGCCGACTGCGGCTAGCCCGAACACAAGGAACACATACTCAACGAACCCGGAAGTGAGCATTCCAAGGGCGACAACCATACCGACCAGGATAGTTTGCTTTTTGATTGGCTTTGTATTGCTTCGGGCCTCACGGGGTGTAGCACCAGGCGCGGGCCGTTCATAACAATTCCGGCACGCCTCCGTAAATGGCGGATTGTTCTCACCACAATGTGCGCAGATCCAAGAGTGCTCAGGCATAGGGCGCTAACTAGTTTTATACGGCAAAAACGACTGTTAACATCCCACACCGCCGGTTAACATCCCGCCCCGATACGTAAATTTTTTCATATGATTCAAACCCTTGCGTTGAACACCACTCTCGCCCCAGTGTGATAACAAAGCAGCAAAAACGGCGCCGATACATACAAGTCATTGTTTTTATTAGTTAATTTTCAATGGTCAAATTCATAACCCATTGATTTTATTATATTTTTCAAACAGCTTTTTAC
>CAMAYE010000017.1 GCA_945862135.1 Bordetella parapertussis | reverse complement strand
TCCCGGTGTGCTCGACCGTTTCGGTTTCACCTGGGAAAAGATTCACGAGATCAATCCGAAAATAGTCATGGGTTCGATCAAGGGGTTTGGCTCGAGCGGCCCCTACTCGGATTTCAAGGCTTATGAAAACGTTGCGCAGGCGATGGGTGGTGCCATGAGTACCACCGGCGTGCCCGATGGCGCCCCCTTTGTGACCGGCGCCCAGATCGGCGATTCCGGCACCGGCCTGCATCTGGCGATCGGTTTGCTGGCCGCCTTGCATCAGGCCAACCGTACTGGCCAGGGCCAGTATGTCGAAGTGGCGATGATGGACGGTGTGATGAATCTGTGCCGCGTAAAGTGGCGTGATCACCAGCGTCTGACCCGCGGCGACCTGCCCGAATATTCGGTGCCGACCTACAAGGGAATGGGCGAGACCCCGCGCGCGGGCAATGACTCCGGCGGCGGTCAGCTCGGCAATGCCATTCACTGCAAACCGCATGGCGCCAACGACTGGCTGTACATTGTCGTGCAGGAAGCCGTGTGGGATGCGCTGGCAAAACGCATCGGTCCGGATGTTGGCATGCCCGATCTCGCCACCGATGCGCGTTTTGCCACGATCGGTGAGCGTCGCAAGAATCAGCAGCTGATGTGGACGCTGATCAACAAGTTCGCCGAGAAATTCACCAAGCGTGAATTCATGGCCATCCTCAATCCGCTGGATGTGCCCTGCGGTCCGATAATGTCAACGGAAGACCTCGCCAACGACGAGCACGTGCGCGGTCGCGAGATGTATGTTGAACTGGATCATCCGCAGCGCGGCAAGTGGTACAACGTGGGCATGCCGATCAAACTGTCGGCGTCGCCGGCGGTAATCAAACGTTCACCGTTGTTGGGTGAACACACCGACGAGGTGCTGAAGGATGTCCTCGGCTACGGCAATGACCAGGTCGATAAGCTGAAGGCTTCCGGCGCATTCAGTCTGCCGCCGAAGAAAAAATAATCGCGGCAAGATCGAAATTCTTCAAAGGACTCGCAATGAAAATCGCAATCATCGGACAGCAGGATTTCGGCAAGGAAGTGCTCGAAGCATTCCTCGCTCGCAAGGACGAAGTGGCGGGGGTGTTCTGCGCCCCGGAGAAACCCGGAGCCAAAGCCGATCCCTTACGTACTGCAGCCGAGGCGCATGGCCTGAAGGTGTTCCAGTTTCCGTCACTGCGCGTACCGGAAGCGCACGATGCACTTAAATCGCTGAATGTCGATATCGGGGTGATGGCCTATGTGTTGCAGTTTGCACCCGATACTTTTGTGCATCTGCCGCGCCTCGGGATGATCCAGTATCACCCTTCGCTGCTGCCGCTCTATCGTGGCCCGTCGTCGATCAACTGGCCGATAATTCGCGGCGATACCAAAACCGGCCTGACCATTTTCCGGCCGAACGAAGGTCTCGACGAAGGTCCGGTGATTTTGCAGAAAACCTGCGACATCGGTCCCGACGAAACCATCGGTGAGGTGTATTTCAACAAGCTGTTCCCGATGGGTGTCAAGGCGATGTTGGAAGCGGCGGATCTGGTTTACGCCGGCAAACACACCGAGACGGTGCAGGATGAGTCAAAGGCCAGCTATGAGGGCTGGTGCAGGGCCGGTGAGGCGCACATCCAATGGGCCAACCATGTCGATTTCGTCTACAACCTGATCCGCGGTACCAATCCTGCGCCGGGTGCCTGGACCACTCTCAACGGCAAGAAGGTGCAGATTTTTGATGCTCGCAAGCATTTGTTCCGCAAATTTGGTGATGTGGTCGGCAAAATCGGCGAAGTGGCTGAAGTTACTGAAGGCAGTTTTAAAGTGACTGCGCAGGGCGGTTTCATTGAGGTGTTGCGCGCACGTGGCGAAGACGGCAAGAAACTTTCCGGCGGCGACTTTGCCCGAGCAAATGAACTGGCGAAGGGTGCCTTGCTCGGGACCTGATTCAATTACTGATCGTTTTGTTGGGTATGGGGTCACGCTGCGGCGTGGCCCTTTTTATTATAAATATCTGTTTTTATTACATTTTTAATTTCTTAGTGAGGGGCATCACATTAGGCGGGCAGCCACAGGGCAACGTTCGTCGGTAATTCGATGCCGGCAGTCGGCTAAGTTCAAATGATGTGTGATGTTTGGCACTAAGTACTTAAAAAAACAAAACTTTTTGAGGGGAATATCGTAAAATCTTTGAAATTCCGTCGTTAAGCCATTCAGCCGAAACATAAAAACAACGCGGACCGGGGCGTATTAGGGATGAAAAAGCTGAGTTTCTGGAAGGCCGACTGGTTTCTCGGGGTTCTGGTAGCCATCGTGATGCTGGTTGCCGCTCGAGGAGACCTGATCCAGAGCCTGGAGCGCAAGGCCTACGATTTAGGGGTAAAGGCCGCGTCGCGCACGCCCTCTGATCGCATTGCGATCATCGCCATTGATGATGCCAGCATTGCCAATATCGGTCGCTGGCCCTGGTCGCGTGACGTTCACGCCCGGATGATAGATCTGCTGGGTGGTGCCAAAGCGAAAGTCATTGCCAATACCACGTTCTTTTTCGAACCGCAGCGGGACGCTGGGCTGGCCTATGTCGAAAAACTCATCGCTCTGCAAAAGGAAATGGAATCCGCGGCAGACCCAGCCAAGCCAGCGGCGAGTTCAGACACACTCACACGCATTGGCAGTCTGCTGACCGAGGCAGAGCAGGCGCTGAATACCGACCGGAAGCTGGCCAGCAGCATCAAGAATGCCGGAACTGTTGTATTGCCGATGGTGTTCCAGCAACTGGCCGAACCACAGGGCAATCCCGACAAGCCGCTGCCGCCCTATGTCAGCGCAAACCGCGTTACGTCAGCCGGAGCTGGAGAGTTTTTGCCGCCACCGGGTATCCTGCCGATTTATCCAATTGCCGAACTGGGCGCCGCCCTTCCAGGGATAGGCCACCTGAATGCGGACAATGATGTCGATGGTGCAGTTCGTGCGGAGCCATTGCTGGTTCGGTATTACGACCGCACTTTCCCCGCCTTGTCAGTGCAGATTGCGGCGCGCAGCCTGAATCTCGGAATTTCCGACATCAAGCCGATCTGGGGCGAGGCGCTGCAGGTAGGAAAATTGCGCGTGCTGACTGATCCGGAACTGCGCATGCACACCTTTTTCTATGCGGATCGTGATGGCCGGCCGCCGTTTCCGGTGGATTCTTTTTTTGATGTCATCAGCGGCAAGGTTCCTGCATCAAAGTATCAGGACAAGATTGTCTTGATTGGTGCGACCGCGGCGGGTCTGGGTACGGCGCAGGTGACGCCGGTGTCACCGGCCACAGCGCCAGTCATGACGCTGGCGCATACGGTATCGAGCATTCTGGGCGAACACTTTTTCATCACCCCCTCTTGGGGCATCTGGGTTCAGGCGGGCGTGTTTCTTGCGATAGCGCTTTATTTGATCATCCTGCTGCCGCGGCTCAAGGCCGGTGTTGCCGCAATACTGAGTCTCGGTATCGGTATTGTGCTTATCGCAACCCATTTCGGTCTGATGATTTCGCAACTCATGTGGATCCAGTTGATGGCGTCGACCGCGCTGCTGGCGGTCGGCTACGCGGCATTGACGACAAAACGCTTTCTGGTCACCGAGCGTGGCAAGGAAAAATCCGATGCCGAATCCGCCGAATCAAGCCGCATGCTGGGTATTGCCTATCAAGCCCAGGGGCAGCTTGATCTGGCCTGGGACAAGTTCAGGCAATGTCCGCTCAGTGATCCGGTGATGGAGAATCTGTACAGCCTGGCGCTGGACTTCGAGCGCAAGCGGCAGTTCAACAAGGCAGAGTCAGTGTTTCGCTACATGGCCGAGTTCAATCCGAAATTCCGTGATCTGGAGCAGCGGCTGACACGGGCGAAGGCTTTGTCGGAGACAGTCATTCTTGGGGGCGCACAAGGGCATCCAGGCGGAACGGTCATGCTGGAAGGCGGCGGCATGGAAAAGCCCATGCTGGGTCGATATCAGGTCGAAAAGGAACTGGGCAAGGGTGCGATGGGTGTTGTTTACCTCGGCAAGGACCCCAAGATCGGTCGGGTTGTCGCGATCAAAACCATGGCGCTTTCACAGGAGTTTGAGGGTGACGAGCTGATCGAAGTCAAGGAGCGTTTTTTCCGCGAAGCGGAAACCGCAGGCCGGCTGACACATCCGAATATCGTCACGATTTACGATGCCGGCGAGGAACACGATCTTGCGTTTATTGCGATGGAGTTTCTGAAGGGGCGTGACCTGGTGCCATACACCAAGAAGGATGCGTTGTTGCCGGTGCCGCAGGTGCTGTCGATCGTGGCACGCGTGGCGGAAGCCCTGGGTTACGCGCATCAGCAGAATGTCGTACATCGGGACATCAAGCCGGCAAACATTATGTACGAGCCGGAAAGCGACACGCCCAAGGTGACGGACTTCGGTATCGCCCGCGTCACTGACTCTTCCAAGACCAAGACCGGAATGGTGCTTGGCACCCCCTCCTACATGTCGCCCGAGCAACTTGCCGGCAAGAAAGTTGAAGGCCGGTCTGATTTGTTCTCTCTCGGGGTAACGCTTTATCAAATGCTTTCTGGCAGCCTGCCTTTTACCGGTGAATCGATGGCGCAACTGATGTTCAAGATCGCCAATGAACCGCATGCCGACATTCGGACGGTAAATCCCGGATTGCCGACCTGCGTTGCAGCCGTGATCAACAAATCGCTGGCCAAGGATCCGGATCAGCGTTACCAGAATGGTGAGCAGATGGCAAAGGCCATACGCCTGTGCCTCGGCACCATGACTGCAGCCAAGCCTGCGCCCGCGGTATCCTGAGATAGCCATGGCTGACCTGACCAACGCGATTGAAATTGCAACGGCGACGCACTCCGGAATGGTGCGTTCGCATAACGAAGACAGCATTGCCGCGGATGCCGCGGCCGGACTTGCCGTGCTTGCCGATGGCATGGGCGGCTACAATGCAGGGGAAGTAGCGAGCGGCATTGCCGTGGCCATGATCAGCGCCGAGTTGAAGAAGGCGCTGGCCTCCATCTCCGGCGAGTTTGATGTGGCGACGGCAGAGAAGCTGGTGGGCGAGCATGCCGTTCGTGCCAATAACGCGATTTTCCAGGCTGCGCAGAGCCAGCAGCAGTACGCCGGCATGGGCACCACACTGGTGGTGGCGCTGTGGCATGACGATCGGATGATTGTTGGCCATATCGGGGACTCGAGGCTCTATCGCATGCGCGCGAACAAGCTTGAGCAGGTGACCCGGGATCATTCACTGCTGCAGGAGCAGATCGACAGCGGACTGATTACCAAAGAGCAGGCGCGGCACTCGCAGAACAAGAACCTGGTGACTCGCGCAGTCGGCATTGATCCCGAAGTTGAAGCCGAAGTGCATAGTTATCCGGTTGAGGTTGGCGATATTTATTTATTGTGCTCGGACGGTCTCAACGACATGGTGACCGACGAGGATATGGAATTGACGCTGTCCTCGCTGCAGGCCAATCTGCCCCTTGCGGCGGAGCAGCTGGTGCAGCAGGCCAACGACAATGGCGGTCGTGACAATGTTTCGGTTATTCTGGTGCGCGTGCTGAAGAGTTTTCCGGCCCGCAACGGTTTGGTGGACAGGCTGAAGTCCTGGTTCAGATAAGCAACGGGGATGACACTATGGCGAAGTTGATACTTTCTCTCGAAAACTCGGTGATCCGCGAGGTGCCGCTCGACAAGGAGCGCATCATGATCGGACGCAAGCCGTCGAACGAGATCCAGATCGAGAATCTTGCGGTCAGCGGCGAACATGCCTGCATCGTAACGATACTCAACGACTCGTTTCTTGAGGACATGGGTTCGACCAACGGGACGCTCGTAAACGGCAACCCGATCAAGAAGCACATCCTGCAGAACAATGATGTGATCGAGATCGGCAAATACAAGCTCAAGTATGTTGCCAGCGCGCCCGCGCAGGCGCCGGCCGAAGATTTTGAAAAAACGATGATTCTTCGTCCGTCGGCAAAACCGGCGGCTCCCAAGCCTGCATCAGAGCCGGCGCCTGCAGCCAAGCCTTCAATGCCGCCGCCCACACCCAAACCGTCGATGCCGCCGCCGACGCCCAAGTCTTCGATGGCACCCGCGGCGTCAGCCGCTCCTTCGGCCAAACCAGCGCCCGCTGCTGCACCCGCTACGGCACCCGCAGCGGCCAAGCCCGGCGAGCCGCATCTGCTGGCCGCCGTGCAAATCCTTACGGGACCGAGTGCTGGCCGTGAACTTGATCTCGTCAAGAATCTGACCACGCTCGGGAAGCCCGGGCTGCAGGTGGCGGTTATTACGCGCCGGCCGCAGGGTTACTTCATCACTCACGTTGAGGGAGCGAAATTCCCGATCATCAACGGAAAAATGATTGATGCCCAGGCACAGCCGCTGCACGATCACGACGTGATCGAACTTGCCGGTGTGAAAATGGAGTTCTTCATCAAGAAGTGACGTGACTGCGCCTTGCGTTTGCGGCGTGTTGCCGTTGCCCCGGGCAGCGTATCCGCATGCGGGGCGAGGTTGCCGCCGGAACTTCTGATGGCACGGGTAACCCGCATCGGGTGTTCGAAGCGCAGGCGGGAGACTCGTTTCTCGCCGTATCTTGAAGCCCCGCGACGGCGGGATCGGTATAGGACGACAGGGTGAAGAAAAATCTGAATCGCATCGTGATTGGTCTGGTAATTACCAGCCTTTTTCTCGCGCATGCGGTGCATCTTTTCCGGCTGCCGCTGATCGAAAAACTTGAGGCGATTGTTTACGATACACGCCTGCGCCTGACCATGCCGAGGACGGTGGATCCGCGCGTTGTCATTCTCGATATTGACGAAAAAAGCCTGCTTGAGAAGGAAAAAGGCGGTGAAGGACGCTGGCCGTGGCCGCGCGACCGCCTGGCACTGCTGCTTGACAAGCTGTTCGACAAATATGGCATCGCCGTAGTCGGCTTCGACGTGGTTTTCGCCGAGCGGGACGAGTCATCCGGTATACGCGTATTAGAACGCCTGGGCCAGCGCGAACTGCGCGGCGTGCCGCAGTTCCAGTCGGTGCTTGACCAGGTAAGACCCCAGCTTGAATACGACGATATTTTTGCGCGCAAGATGAAAGGTCGCGCGGTTGTGCTCGGTCACGTATTCCTCAGTGATGATCCTGCGAATGCCAGCCGCAAGGGCATGTTGCCACCTCCAGTCCTGCCGGAAGGTGCTTTCGGGAATCGCAAAATCGGCATCACGACCTGGAGCGGGTATACCGCGAATCTGGAGCGGCTGCAGAAATCGGCGGCCAGCGCCGGCCACATCAATCCGCTGCCTGACCCGGACGGCATTACCCGTCGCGTGCCGATTTTGGTCGAACACCAGAATGCCTACTACGAGCCCTTATCACTGGCGATGGTGCGCGCAGTTCACGGCAACCCGCCAGTGAAGGCAGTAGTCAGCGACGACGGCAGTACCGCGAATTACAGCGGGCTGGAGTGGGTCAAGACCGGCACGTTCGAAATACCCGTGGATGACCAGGCCGCTGCGCTGGTGCCATATCGTGGCGGCAAGGGCAGTTATCGGTATTACTCGCTGGTTGACGTGCTTCAGGAACGCATTCCTGTTGACGAACTCAAGGGCAAGATTGCCCTGGTCGGCACCACAGCCCCCGGCCTTCTGGATCTGCGGGCGACCCCGGTCGATCCGGTATTCCCCGGTGTGGAGATCCACGCGAACCTGATTGGCGGCATCCTTGACGGCAACATCAAGCAGCGCCCGCCCTATGTGGTCGGTGCTGAATTCGTATTGCTGCTCGTGGCCGGGCTTGCATTGTCTCTGCTGTTGCCCTTGCTGACGCCGTTCAAGTCGATGCTGGTGTCGGCGGTGGGCGTGCTGGGTGTGATTGGCGCCAATCTGCTGATTTTCCATTCCGGCAACTTGGTGTTGCCGCTTGCATCAGGACTGATACTGATACTGGTGCTGTTTACGTTCAACATGGCTTATGGCTTCCTGGTGGAAGCGCGCGGTACCAGGCTGATTACCGGGCTCTTCGGCCAGTACGTGCCGCCGGAACTGGTTGAGGAGATGGCGCGAAATCCGGAGCAGTTCAACATGGCGCCTCGCGCCGAGGAACTGTCGGTGCTGTTCTCGGACGTGCGCGGGTTCACCACGATCTCGGAAACCCTCTCGCCTGACGATCTTTCGCTCTACATCAACGATTACCTGACGACGATGAGTCTGGTCATTCGCGAAGGCCACCGCGGCACGCTCGACAAATACATCGGCGATGCGGTGATGGCGTTCTGGGGGGCGCCTGTCGCCAACCCCAACCATGCGCAGGACGCGGTGCTTGCGGCGCTGGACATGATGAAGCAGGCAAAAGTGCTGAATGAAAAATTTCACGCCAAAAGCTGGCCGCCATTTGCCATCGGCATTGGTGTCAATTCGGGCACGATGCGCGTCGGTGACATGGGATCACAGATCCGCAAAGCGTACACGGTGATGGGTGATGCGGTGAACCTCGGTTCACGGCTTGAGGGCATTACCAAGCAGTATGGTGCCGGCATCCTGATCGGTCAGGTGACCAAAGAGCGTATTTCCGGGATTGTCCTGCGCGAGATTGACCTTGTGCAGGTCAAGGGCAAGGACGAACCCATCGCCATTTATGAACCGTTGGGGCTTGAAGGTGAGGTTGAGCAGGCCTTGCTTGACGAGATCAAACTTTGGAACCAGGCGCTGCGGTTTTATCGTGCCCAGGACTGGGACAAGGCGGAACTGCAGTTGATCAATCTGCAGAAAATCGCGCAGCGTTATCTCTACCAGGTGTTTCTCGAGCGGATCGCGGCCTACCGCGCCGATCCGCCCGGCCCTACCTGGAAGGGTGTGCACAAGTTCGATACCAAGTGATGCGGTTGCAAATATTGGGATGCAGCGGCGGTATCGGCGGCGATTTGCGAACGACGTCGATGCTGCTGGATGAGGATGTGCTGATTGATGCCGGTACAGGGGTTGGCGACCTGTCGCTGCAGCAACTGGCGCAAATCGACCATATATTCCTGACGCATTCGCATCTTGATCATGTGGCTTCGATCCCGTTCCTGCTTGATACCGTTGGTTTTCAGCGGAGCAGCCCGGTTACCCTGCACGCGACGCAGGAAACCCTCGATATTCTCAGCGCCCATTTGTTCAACTGGCAGATCTGGCCGGATTTCCGGGTGATTCCGGAGGCGGAGGCGCCGATACTGCGGTACTCGCCGGTCCGCATCGGCGAGCCTGTTGAGCTGGGTGATGGCCGATGGGTCACGCCGCTGCCGGCCAACCATGTGGTTCCGGCAGTGGGTTACCAGCTGGACTCCGGTAGAGGTGCGCTCGTTTTCACCGGGGACACAACGACCAATCCGCCCCTTTGGGATTATGTCAATAAAATCAATAACTTGAAGTTCCTGATCATTGAGTCCGCCGTATCGGACGGCGAGCGCGATCTGGCGGTCGCATCGAAGCATCTTTGCCCCGGGCTGCTCGCGGACGAACTTGCCAGACTGAGTCTGGATCCGGCCATTTATGTGACACACTTCAAACCGCGGGAAGCGGAACTTATCATGGAGCAGATTACGGCCCGGATACCGCATCGCCGGGCGCGTATGCTTGAGCAAAACCAGTTATTCGAATTCTGAGTCCGGTGCGGCGCCAGACGCCGACCGCTACTGCAGCAGTGGGAACAGCGAGGTCATCATGAGCACAGTACTCCAGAGCAAACCGGTCGCCGCTGACAATCTGGCTGAGAAGCTGGGTTTTCAGCAGAAGCTTCAAACGGTAACCAACAAGATACATGCGACCAAGAACATCGACGAAATCATCCTCGAACTGTCGCAGGAGCTCTGCAATCTGTTCAATGCGGATCGGTTGACGATTTATCTGCTCAGCGAAGACAAAGGCTCGATCATTTCCAAGGTCAAGACCGGCCTTAATTCTTTCAAGGACATCAAGCTGCCGATCAACGAGCAGTCGATCGCCGGTTTTGTCGCGACCAACAAGCGTGTGGTCAACATCCGCGACGTTTATGATGACGTCGAACTCAAGTCTTACAGCGCCCAGCTCAATTTCCTGAAGGCGGTTGACGCCAAGACTGGCTATCGAACCAAGCAGATGCTGGTGGCGCCGGTACTCGAAGTGAAGACCAAGGAACTGGTCGGCGTTGTCCAGATCATCAACAACAAATCGGGCCAGCCTTTCCCCGCGATGATGGAGGAGGGGGTTGTTTCCCTGACTGAAACGCTTTCGATCGCGTTCCGCCAGCGCCAGGGTCCGATGATGCAGGTGCGCAGCAAGTATGACGCACTGGTGACCAACGCTGTGATATCCGGCGAAGAACTTGAACTCGCACAGCGTTCGGCGCGGCGCAAGAACCTTGATGTTGAAGTGGTGTTGACCGACGAGTTTCAGGTCAAGTTGCCGGCCCTCGGGGATGCGCTGGGCAGCTACTTCGGTGTTCCCTACGAACCGTTCAAGCAGGACCGCATCAAGTCGCCCGACCTGATGAGGAACATGAACCGCGAGTTCTGCCAGACGAATCAGTGGATTCCGCTGGAAGAGGTCAAGGAGGGGATCATTGTCGTGACCACCGATCCCGAGCGCGTGAAAGCCTCGCGGATGGTCAACAACGTTTACCCCAAAAGCAAAATCGTTTTTCGAGTCACCACCAACAAAGAATTCGCCAGCACTCTGGACTTGATGTTCGGCGGCACGACCGGGCTCGAAGATTCGGGCAATATTGACGATCTGCTGGGCACGCTGGATGAGGATGCTGAAGGCGAGGTCGGCGGTGCCGACGATGTCGTATCAGCCGCAGCGGACAACGAACTGGTCAAGCTGGTCAACAAAGTGATTATTGATGCCTATCAGCAGGGCGCATCGGATATCCATATCGAACCCTACCCGGGCAAGGCCAAGACCGAAATCCGTTTTCGCAAGGACGGTTCGCTGCAGCCATACATCCAGATACCCGCCAGTTATCGCAGCGCGCTGGCGGCCCGGCTGAAAATCATGTGCGATCTTGATATTTCCGAGCGTCGCAAACCGCAGGACGGCAAGATCAAGTTCAAGAAGTTTGGCCCGTTGGACATTGAGTTGCGGGTAGCGACTATTCCGTCGGCAGGCGGTGTCGAGGACATTGTCATGCGGATTCTGGCTGCAGGCGAGCCCATCCCCCTCGACAAGCTGGGGCTCACCAAATACAACCTCGAAACCCTGAAGGAGGTTGTGTCCAAGCCTTACGGCCTGTTTTTCGTTTGCGGACCTACCGGTTCGGGCAAAACCACAACCCTGCACTCGGTGCTGGGCTACCTGAACACCTCGGATACAAAAATCTGGACTGCGGAAGACCCGGTTGAAATTACGCAGAAGGGTCTGCGCCAGGTGCAGATGAATCCCAAGGCCGGGATGACTTTTGCGGTGGCAATGAAAGCCTTCCTCCGCGCTGATCCGGACATCATCATGGTTGGCGAGATGCGCGACAAGGAAACCGCAGGTACCGGCATTGAAGCATCACTGACGGGTCACTTGGTGTTTGCCACCCTGCATACGAACAGCGCGCCGGAATCGATCATCCGTCTGCTGGACATGGGCATGGACCCGTTCAACTTCGCCGACGCCTTGCTGGGCATTCTGGCACAGCGTCTGGCCAAGCGTCTGTGCGGCAAATGCAAGAAGCCGCACGAGGCAACACCGGAAGAAATCCAGTCGCTGGTAGTGGAATACGCGATGGAGCTGAAGAATACGGAAACCTGGAAAAAAGATCCCAAGGCGGCGGAAGCCAAGCTGCTGGAGGACTGGATCGCCAACTATGGCGGCGACAGCGGCAAACTGGTCATCCACGATCCGGTGGGTTGCGAGGTCTGCGGCGGCAGCGGTTACAAGGGCCGGGTGGGCCTGCACGAACTGCTGGTCGGCACTGATCCGCTGAAGAAAAACATCCAGGAGCATGCGCGTGTCGCTGAAATGGTCGCGACCGCACTGGAACACGGCATGCGCACCCTGAAGCAGGACGGCATTGAAAAGGTGCTGATGGGCATCACCGACATGAAGCAGGTGCGTGCGGTCTGTATCAAGTAATCAGCCAACCCCGGGCACTCTGATGAACCGCATGCAAGCCCTCCCGGCGCAGGGCGAACTTACCCACCGCTTGGGCGAACTGTTGCGGATCGGTGTTGCGCTTTCCAAAGAGCGTGACATCAACCGGCTGCTGGAAGCCATCCTCGTAGCCGCCAAGGACATCACCAACGCCGATGGCGGCACGCTCTATAGAATGACCGACGAGCAGGCATTGCGCTTCGAGATCATGCGCAATGACTCTCTGGGTATCGCAATGGGCGGTACCAGCGGCGTCGAGATTCCCTTTTACCCGGTCAATCTGTTCGACAAGGACGGAAAGCCGGTGTTGAGCATGGTCGCCTCCTACTCGGTGCATCATGACCAGTCGGTCAATGTCGCCGACGCCTATACCGAAGCGGGTTTTGATTTTTCGGGCACCAAGAATTTCGATAAAAAAACCGGCTACCGGTCCACATCGTTTTTGACGGTGCCGATGAAGAATCACGAGGGCGAGATCATCGGCGTCCTGCAGCTGATCAACGCCAAGAACCGGGCGACAGGCAAGGTCGTGGCATTTTCAGAAGAAGACCAGCAACTCGCCGAATCCCTGGCGTCGCAGGCTGCGATTGCGCTGACCAACCGGCTGCTGATCAACCATTTGGAAACCCTGTTCGAGTCGTTCATCCAGATGATCAATGCGGCGATTGACGACAAGTCGCCCTATACCGGTGGCCATTGCGAACGTGTGCCGACGCTGACGATGATGCTGGCCGAGGCGGTCAATAATTGCCAGACGGGGCCGCTCAAGGATTTTTCGATGAGCGACCGTGACCGCTACGAGCTCAAGATTGCCGGCTTGCTGCACGACTGCGGCAAGGTGACCACCCCCGTTCATGTCGTCGACAAGGCCACCAAGCTCCAGACCATATATGACCGTATTGAACTGATTGATACACGCTTTGAAGTCATTCGCCGCGATGCACAGCTGGCGCTGCTGACCGGTGCTGCCAGCGAGGGGGCAACTCGGGAGTTGCTCAAAGACATTGAGAGCGACCGCGAATTTCTGCGCCGCGCCAATATCGGCGGCGAGATGATGAGCGATGCTGACATCGCCCGCGTCAAGGCGATTTCAGCGCGTTACCGCTGGAGCAAGCCTGACGGCACAACCGCGGAGTTTCTCAGTGTCGACGAAATTGAAAATCTGACGATCCGTGCCGGTACCCTGACCGCAGCGGAACGGCAGATCATCAACCACCACATCGAGGTGACAATCCAGATGCTCGAGTCACTGCCTTGGCCCAAACACCTGAAGCATGTACCCGAATATGCCGGTGGCCATCATGAACGCATGGACGGCAAGGGTTATCCGCGGGGGCTGACCCGGGATCAGATGTCGGTACAGGCCCGCTGCATGGGTATTGCCGACATTTTCGAGGCACTGACTGCCAAGGATAGGCCTTACAAGAAAGGCAAGACTCTGACCGAGTCACTGACGATTCTGGGGAAATTCAAGCTCAATGGACACATCGACCCCGATCTTTTTGATGTGTTCATGTGGGGCAAGGTTTATGAAAAGTATGCCAAAGAGTTTCTCAGTCCGGATCAGATTGATGAAGTTGTCCCGGACAGCATTCCTGGATATCAGGCTCCGCCGCAGTAACCTATACTTTTCTAGTCTTTCCTGGACACTGCGATCACCAGTTTCTCGGTAATCATCTCAATAAAGCCCTCGTCATAGCCGCGCTCTTTCATTTCCCAGCGGAACGTATTGGTGAGGCGGGCTTTTTTGTAAATGCCCAGTTTGTGTTCGGCTCTGAACGAGGCAGCTGTCGCAAAAAGGGCATCAACTTTCTTCTCGAGATTTTTGAGTGATGCGCCCGGATTCCCAAGTCCGGCCCTGCTTTTTGGTGGGCGCAGTCGGCAGACCTCTTCAACGAGTTTATGCGCGAATTCATCAACCTGTTTTCCAGATACCGAACCGAAGAGTCCCATGCGATCCATTCCTGTGAGTCGATGTGCGAGCCAGTCTGCGTATAACGTAAGAATAGCAAGCAAATTACATCTGGTGTAGCCCCATGGGTTTTAAATGTACGAAGCTCGAAATCGAAATTCCGGAGCGCATTTAAATAAGTTGAAAATTCTGAAAGACCTTCGGAGCACGCCAGTGGATGCAATGGGCAACAGGTGGCAAGTGCGGCATCAGCGCCAACCTTGCTCCGAATTGCTCCGAAATCGAACATAATAAATTTAGTGCTTTCGTGGAGTTCATCATGCGCAGGCCCGGCATGGATGCGCCGTGGGTCGGGGAAAGCGCCTTTGCGCCATTACGGACCCTGGTCCGGGCAAGAGAAATAAGGCGTTTAGTCATGCAGGTGGTTGAATTGCGGCCCGGTTGATTTGCCCTGTTAAAGTAAAATGCAAACTGCACCGATTTCAAATTAAAAGCCGATCATGCTTATAAAGCTTTTGAAAAACTTGTTTCGCGGTTCACCACAAGTTCAGAAATTGAAAAGTGATAACTCGTCCTGGCCGGGCCTTGAGTCGGTTGTCACCGCATTTCAGCGAAAGAATTATGTTTCGGTGATGGAGCAGTGTTTCGCCGCGCTGCAGCAGGAAGCTCGCAACGTAAAAGCCAACTATTTCTGCGGTCGTGCGCTGATGGAGTTGGATCGGTATCCGGAGGCCGAGCAATATTTGCGCGCTGCCGTGGAAGCGGATCCAGGGGTAGCAGAGGCAAATGCTGATCTTGCGGAAGTATTGCGCAAGGCTGGAGATCTCCAATCCGCGGAAGATTACTGTCGGCGTGCAATATCGATTGCGCCCATGGAGTCCCGTTTCCGCATTTGCTTGGTCGACATCCTGGAAGAACTTTCGCGCCACCAGGATGCGCTGGAGGAGTTGTCACTGGCACAGGAGTGTGCGCCTGACCGGCTTGACGTGCTGGAGCGGCTGATATCAAAGCTGGATCAACTGGGGCAGTATGAACTTGCCCTGCAAATTGCCGAGCGCGCGATATCGGAGATCGGCGAAACCTTTGAAACCCAGTTTTTTCTGGGCTATGCCCGTTTTTCCACCGGTGATCACCTGGGGGCTGTCGAGGCGTGTAAGCGGGCAATCAAATTGCGAACCAATAAGCCAGGCGTCTTTGTCACGCTGGGTTCTGCTTTATTGGGATTGCGGCGGATTGATGAGGCGATTGCTGCGTTCAAGCGCTCGCTGAAGGTATTGCCAAACTACCCTGACGCTTTATTTCATCTGGGCATGCTTAACCTGATGCGCGGACGATATCGTGACGGCTGGGCCGGATTTGAATATCGCCTCAAGCTTCCGCGTGGTAAGAGACGGTCCTGCGAACCGCGCTGGAACGGAACCAGCCTGCGTGATCGCACGCTGCATGTTTTGCGTGAGCAAGGGTTGGGCGACGACATCATGTATTCATCGTGCTATCCGCAATTGATCAATGATGCGAAGCACTGCGTGATCGAGTGCGAACCCCGTTTGGAGAAGCTGTTTGTCAGATCTTTTCCGCAGGCTACTTTTGTGCCCATTGTTGATAATGCGATAAAAGTCGATGTTCTCAAAAGAGAAGACGTCGATGTCAGGATTTTCAGTGCCAGCGTCCCCGGGTATCTTAGAAATTCAAACCGGGAATTTCCTGCGCATCAAGGGTACCTTTGCGCGGATTCGCAACGAGTCACCTACTGGCGTACAAAACTCGACGGTCTTGGCGGGGGATTAAAGATTGGTATTTCTTGGAAGGGAGGTACGGTACGGACACATCGAAATCGGCGAACGTTGTCGCTCGAGTGCTTGCTGCCACTGCTTTCGACGTCGGGTGTGCATTGGATCAATCTGCAGTACGGTGATCGCGTAAAGGAGATCACCGGACTAAAGCAGCAACACGGTGTTGAGATCGCGGACTGGGCTGAAGCGATTGATGGCGATTACGACGAAACTGCGGCGCTTGTGGGAGCCTTGGATCTGGTCATCAGTGTTTGTACTTCGGTGATACATCTGGGGGGGGCGCTTGGGCGACCGGTCTGGGTCATGGTGCCTTATGCACCGGAATGGCGTTACGGACTGGAAGGGGAATCCATGCCATGGTATCCATCGGTTCGACTGCGTCGGCAAACTGTTCCCGATGATTGGGATCCAGTCATTAAGCGAATTCGCGAAGACCTCTCAGTGCTTTTAAGTGCGCATTGAGGTGACGTAAATTGTCATACTCTGACACGCCTCGATGAAAAAGGATTGACCGACCATTATTTGGACCAGATGTAGCTGGTTTTGATGGATTTACATCGTGAGCCAGTTCACAGAAATTGCCCGGTTATATCAAGGTTTACGGCGTTCGATAAAAAATGTTTAATAAACAATGAGTTACATATTAATTTTGCTCGCACTGGAATCGAGTGTTTTTGGTGGTACGAGGTTTGCTTTTAATGAGTCGCGGGCTAGACCTGCTTAACTTTAAATTTTGGGAGCTTTCATATGAGAAACCTGCAAAAAGGCTTTACGCTGATCGAACTGATGATCGTCGTTGCGATCATCGGTATTCTGGCGGCGATTGCGATTCCGCAGTATCAGGACTACATCACCCGTGCCAAGTGGCAGGACAACTTCGCCAGGGTGCAAGCGTATAAAACCGGGATCGCTGAATGCATGCAAAACAATAGCGGCGATCTGACGCTGTGCGATACCGAATCCGAAGTTGGCCTCACGCTCCCCTCAGCTACTGCAACGCTGGCCAGCGTGACACAGACGGCGACCACTGGCGCCCTCGTGATAACCGGCACTACTGCGGTTGGCAGCTGCGTCGTGACGTTGACCCCGACCCCGGCCGCAGGTTCGGTTGGCTGGGTGTTTACCAACGGTGGTTGCACCAAAACAAAAACCGGCGTGGGCACCTGATACACACTGGCTCTGAAAAACCCCGGGCAACCGGGGTTTTTTTTGTGGTTTTGCTGAACAGCTTGAGTTTATCAGGTGGTATGACCGGCATTCGTTGCCAATACAACCGCATTGACGGTCTGCCGTTCAGGCGAAGACATCAATATATTCCGCGATTGACGTGGAATGCGGCTGAAATCGAACATCCCCATGCCCGTTGAATTACCACGCAAAACACTGGATCCTTGGGTAAAAGGGCTGCTTTATCCCGGCGCATGGCCTTTGCTGGCTGTTGCTCTCTTTGTATTTATTGCACCGAACATCGATTTATCACCCGGCTTGCAGTGGCATGACGGTCAGCGACTCGCGCAACTTGTGCTGCTGGCGGTTGTGCTGGCGACTTTTTTGATTCCCGGCATTTGGCGCGAAGTTTCCGGAACCTGGATGTTGCTACCGCCTTGGGTTCGCGGCGCCTTGGCCGTCACATTTGTTCTGGGATTGGTTTCCACGATCCGGGCACCGCTTCCCAGATGGGCGTTACTGGAGTGGTCGCTGTACTGGCTGCTGATTGTTCTGCTGCTGTCCGTTGCCGGACAATTTCGCCGCTTTGGACAGAAAGCTGAAGTAGCGATGGTGGTTCTGATCTTTGCAAGCGCCACGGCTTATTCGGCCAGTTCGAGCGTTGTTTATGTTTCGATGCTTCTATTTGCTGCCGACTACGGGCAGATATTTGATATTCGCGAGTTGTATGTGTCGTTTTCGAATATGCGGTTTTTCGGCCATATTCAAACGATGCTGCTTCCGTTCTTGCTCTTGCCTGCAATGTGGTGGGGTAGCAGCCGTTTGCGTCGCGCAGCGCTTTGGATTGTTCCGGCAATATGGTGGACATTGGTTGTTGCCTCCGGCACCCGCGGAACCTGGGTAGCTCTGTTTCTCGGCCTTGTTGCGGTGGCACTGTATTCCGGATCAGTCGGACGCAGATGGATCAAATGGCAGGTCAGTGGTCTTGTGTGCGGTTTGGCCTGTTACGCATTGTTCATTCTGATGATTCCCAAATGGCTTAATCAGCCAGCGTGGCTGTTGCAGCGGGCAGGGGAAATCATGACCTTGTCGCTGAGGGATGTGTTGTGGCGCAATGCGCTGACGTTTACAGCAGATCACCCGGTTTTGGGCGTTGGTCCAATGCACTATGCCTATTCAGCGACGGTCGTAGGTGCGCATCCTCACAATGCATTGTTGCAGTGGTCGGCGGAATGGGGCCTGCCTTCAGCCGTACTGTTTTTCGGTGTTTGCACATTCGCTGGGCTGGCCTACGCGAAATATGTGCGGCATCAAACTGGGCTGGAAGCCGGGCGGCCAGCCATGTTCCGTACTGCAATGCTGGCGGCGCTGGTGGGGGCGGCAGCGCAAGCCATGGTAGATGGGGTGCTTGTGATGCCTGTCAGCCAGGTCATTCTTGCAGGGCTCTGCGGGTGTGCGGTTGCGATGACTTATGCGGATGAATCGGTCCGCGATCAGGTGAAGCGGCCCGTATGGCTGGTGGTTGTGACGGTTTTCGCCGCCGCAGGCCTTGTTTACGGCGTGATGCCTGAGATCACGCGCATTGAAGAGCGCGAGCGTGCTTACCTGGCTGCCAGTCCACCGGATACCCAATTGCTGCCGCGATTCTGGACGCATGGCCTGATCGGTCGGTAACGATAGAACCGAAAGGGCTCGGGTGCGGCCCAGACTCATTTTTGCGTTCGGCAATCCTGTGGTTGAGGCAAGCTGCATCGTTCCAGCGCTTCCGGCGAAACAAAGTAAAGCACGGCTTTGATGATTTATCGGAATTGCTTATCCTGATGGGGTAAGGTAGGCACAATCAGACGGCAGGACGAGCATGTTTGCATCAGGCCGCATGCCGACCGGAGGGGCTAAATTTCGGGTGGGACGTTGCTGGCCAAACTCGCCAGCCATGTCCAGGAACCGGCTGTTGCGGAAAACGGTTCTACTGAGTGGGTTATGGTTTTGCCAGCCAGTGTCCTGATTTTCCGCCACGTTTCTCTTCAAGTCCCAGTGAATCGATGCGCATACCCCGATCCACCGCCTTGCACATGTCGTAGATGGTCAGCAGGGCTACGCTGGTGGCGGTCAAGGCTTCCATCTCGACGCCGGTGCGTCCTAACGTTTCGGCGGTGGCCACACAGGTCACTGCATGTTCCCGGCGGGAGATCCGGAACTCAATTTCAACGCGGGTCAAGGCCAGTGGATGGCATAGGGGAATCAATGTTGAGGTTTGTTTTGCGGCCTGTATGCCGGCGATTCGCGCAACACCGAGCACATCACCCTTTTTGGCTGATCCGGCGATGATGTGGCGCAAGGTTGCGGGTTGCATGACGATGCGTCCGCTGGCGCGTGCGAGTCGCAGTGTTTCGGCTTTGCCGCCGACATCCACCATCCAGGCCTGCCCGTGCGTGTCGAAGTGCGTTAAGTTGGGTGTAACAGATTGTTTTTTCATTGGGAACTCCTGACTGACGGATTTATCATAGCATCATGATCCAGCGTCTTTTCGTATTGTTGATCCTGCTTTGCGTGCCCAGGGTGCTGGCGCAGGCATTGCCCGAACTGGGGGATGTGTCGGGCGCTGCGATTTCCCCTGCTGACGAGCGGCGGCTGGGTGAACGCATCATGCGCGATATTCGTCGCGATCCGGCTTATCTCAATGATCCCGAGGTGGTTGATTACGTCAATAATCTCGGGGGCAGGCTGACGGCACGGAGCGATGCCAACAGGCAGGATTTCGAGTTTTTTGTCGTGCGCGATCCACAGATCAATGCATTCGCGTTGCCTGGCGGGTTTATCGGCATCCACAGCGGATTGCTGCTTGCAGCACAGAGCGAATCCGAAGTTGCCGGTGTCGTGGCCCATGAGATCGCACACGTTACGCAGCGTCATATCGCGCGCATGATCAGCCAGCAGGGTCAAAACCAGTTGATGTCGCTCGCTGCGATGGCGGTTGCGATCCTGGCCGCGCGTTCCAACTCCCAGGTCGCCGAAGCGGCGATGGTGTTCGGTCAGGCTGGGGTGATGCAAAGCCAGCTCAACTTCAGCCGCGATAACGAGCGTGAGGCTGATCGTGTGGGGGTGCAGATGCTGGATGGCGCCGGTTTTGATCCGCGCGGCATGGCGGCGTTTTTTGAGCGTCTGCAACGGGCGACCCGGGTCTATGAGGGCGGTGCTCCTTCATATCTGCGCACACATCCGTTGACTTTCGAACGCATCGGCGACATCCAGGGTCGTGTCGAGAAAATGCCCTATCGGCAGATTCCGGACACGCTTGATTTCCAGTTGATCCGTGCCAAGCTGCGTGCTGAAAGCGATACGCCGCGCGAGGCTGTTGCATTTTTCGAATCCAGTCTCGGTGAGCGCAAATTTCTTTCCGAGACGGCCACCCGGTACGGTCTTGTTGCAAGCTTGATACGCGCGCGCGAATTTGAACGTGCCAGACGCGAGCTTGCGCCTTTGCGCAAAACGGCAAGCCCGATCATCGAGAGCCTGGCTTGCCGGATTCCCGATGCCGCGGGTGACGCGTCCCAGGCCTTGGCCTGCTATCAGACCGCACGGAAAACCTATCCCAATCAGCGGGCATTGTTTTATGGCCACGTCGAGCAATTGCTGCGCCTCAGTCAACCGGCGGAAGCGTTGCAGCTCATCGATGCACGCCTGCAGATTCAGCCGGAAGAGGCGCGTCTTTATCAATTGCAGGCGCAGGCATATGCCGCCCAGGGTAATCGACTGTTGCAGCATCGTGCCCAGGGCGAGGCGCTTGCCCGGTCAGGCCAGCCGGGTGCTGCGATGGAGCAGT
The DNA here is from genome assembly GCA_945862135.1 of Bordetella parapertussis. Classification (GTDB taxonomy): domain Bacteria; phylum Pseudomonadota; class Gammaproteobacteria; order Burkholderiales; family SG8-41. The sequence goes on along the minus strand of CAMAYE010000017.1, from coordinate 9,138 downwards.
TTCAACTGGCCTTGAAGAGCGGACAGGGCGATTTTTACCAGCTGTCCGCGGTCGAGGCGCGCTTGCGCGAATTGCGTCGCGTGGTGGCTGAGCAGGAGCGCAAGCCCTGAGGATGGAGCGGCCGCTCCTGTTTGGTGGTATTTTTTGCCCATGAGTGATTCTCGTCGCGAATCCGGACAGATAACGGGGCAGGCCCATGAGGCGGCGCGCCGTATCGGCAAGTACGAAATCATCAGCGAGCTCGGTCGTGGCGCGACCAGCGTGGTTTACAAGGCTTACGATCCTTTTCAGGACAGGGAAGTCGCATTAAAGGTGGTCTACCCCGAAATCCTCGGTGATGACGAACAGGGGAGGCGTTATCGCAAACTTTTCGTTACCGAGGCGTCACTGGCCGGGAAACTCGCGCATCCCCACATCGTTGCCATATTCGATGCCGTTGCGGAAGAATCGGCAAGTTATATCGTCATGGAGTATGTGGATGGATCCACACTTGAGCGATATACGCAGGTTGAACATCTGTTGCCGCTGCCGCGGGTGCTTGAGATCATCTACAAGTGCGCCCGGGCACTGGATTACGCCGCCCTCGAAGGGGTCATCCATCGCGATATCAAACCGGCGAATATCCTGCTGTCCGGAGAAGCGGACATCAAGATCTCGGATTTCGGGGCGGCGCTGAACGCATCCAGCGATACCACGCAGATCACCGGCATCGGATCGCCGGCGTACATGTCACCTGAGCAGGTGCGCGAACAATCGCTGACTTATCAGACGGATATTTTTTCGCTGGGTGTGGTTTTTTACCAGATGCTGACCGGACGGTTGCCGTTTATCGGCACCAACAATTACAGCATCATTTATCAAATCATCAATGTTGAGCCTGCGCCCCCCAGCCGGCTTCGGGCTGAACTGTCGACGCGCATCGATGCCATCGTGCTGCGTATGCTCAGCAAAGGGACTCTGGAGCGTTATCAAACCTGGGGTGAGCTTGCGGGTGATCTGGTGGAGGCGCTGAGCGGTTCACGTTCGAAAGCGCCCGACAGCATGCCGGAGGCGGAAAAGTTCGATACCCTGCGCCGTCTCGAATTCTTTCGCGAGTTCAGTGATGTGGAGCTTTGGGAGGTGCTGCGGCTTGCGAAATGGCAACGTCTGCCGGCGGCGTCGGTGCTGATCCAGGAAGGGGACATCGGGTCTTCCTTTTTCATTCTTGCCGATGGCCATGTCGAAGTGCGCAAGCAGGACCGGCTGCTCACGGTGTTGAAGGCCGGCGAGTGTTTTGGGGAAATGGCCTACCTTGGCAAACACAAGTTCCAGCGTTCCGCCAGCGTTGTGGCGACGTCCGATGTGGTGGTGATCGAGATTCGCGCAGAAACCCTGCCGCGAGCCTCGGAGCTGTGCCGGCATCATTTTAATGGAGCCTTTCTTGAGCTGCTGGTTGACCGGCTGTCGGCGGCCAATCTGCGCCTTTCCAGGCTGCTGGCGGACAGCAACGTCAGCGTGTTCTAGTCTCTGCCGCCAGCGCCTATATAATCTGTTCGCACGGTTCACTGGCTTTTGGCGTCAATATGGCCTTGTCTTGAGACGCCAGGGTACAAGACGTATATTGAATTTGAAGCTAGATCATTTCCAGAAAAGCGAGGTTCAAACATGCAGTTCGACAAGGAACTCGACGCACGCGGCCTGAATTGCCCGTTGCCGATTCTGCGCACCAAAAAGGCATTGACGGATATGACTTCCGGTCAGGTGCTGAAGATCATGGCCACTGATCCTGGGTCGGTGAAGGATTTTCAGGCCTTTGCGAGGCAGACCGGCAATGACCTGTTGTCTTCGGAGACGGTTGAAAAAGAATTTACGTTTTTCATGAAGAAAAAATGATTCACGGCCGGCACGGAAAACCATCCGTGTATCAAGCGTCTGAACGGGGAAGTCATCAATGAAGCAAGCCGGAATGAAGACAGGGCGCCGCGCCTGGTTGCGTGGGGCCGCTGCAACTGCAATGGTTGCCGCTGGCATGATCAAGCTGCGCGCCGCATTGGCGGCCGGCACACTCCCGCCGGGTATCGCCCGGATCAATGGTGATGTGCGCATCAACGGCAAACCCGCGGAGCGCGGGCAGCGGATAGCACCGGGTGATGTGGTTGTTACCGGAAAGGGTGCGGAACTGGTGGTGGTTGTCGAGAAGGACGCTTTTCTGGTTCGCGCCAACAGTCGCGTCGAATTTGGCTCTGCAGCAGCGCAGGGCGCTGTTACCGTACTGCGTTTGGTGACCGGTGCGTTACTGTCGGTTTTTGAGTCCGGCCGCGGGCGCGAAATTCGCACCGGAACTGCAACCATCGGCATTCGCGGCACCGGCATCTATGTCGAGTCGGAGCCGAAACGTACATACGCCTGTACTTGTTATGGAGAGGCGGTGCTGACCCCCGTTGATGAACCGCAAGCCGCTGAAACGGTGCGCACAAAACAGCATGACCAGCCGCGCTACATCTACGGAAAGGGAATGCCGCGGATGCTTGAGGTTGCGCCGGTCGTAAACCATACCGACCTCGAATTGCAGATGCTGGAGGCGCTGGTGGGCCGCAGGCTGCCGTTTGAGCCAAGGCTCTACTGACGAGTGCACCAGTAGCAGAAGCAGTCGGTTGTTCAGGGACGTTCCGGGTTTTGCCTGAAAACCCGGACCAATTGCCGCAGACCGCGCCAGAGTCTGGGCAACAGCCATACTGCAATCATCATAAACAGTGCCAGCAAAACGAGAAATACCAGCGGATATTTGAGCAACGTCCACAACGCTGCAACAACGGCGACATCTTCAGTGAAAGATGCGACCCAGTTGCTGAACGGTTCCGGGGAAAGATTGATCAACGCGCGACTGCCGGCCTTGGTGAAATGCGCGCCAGCTGCAATGGTGCCGCCGAGCAGCCCCGCAGCCAGCGCAAGCCCGGGATCGCTGTCGATGACTGCAGCGGTGGCCAGCAGCGCGCCGCCGGGAATGCGGATGAAGGTGTGTACGGCATCCCACAGCGAATCCACGCCCGGAATCTTGTCCGCGAGGAACTCGGTGACGCAGAGCAATCCGGATACGGCGATGACCCATGGATGCGCCAGCGTCTCGAGACTGGCTGGAAGTGTATGCAGTCCGCTGCGATGCAGAACGCCCAACAGAAACAGCACCACATAAAACCGTATGCCGCTGGTCCAGCCCAATCCGGTAATCAATGCCAGCGAAAGGGGATCCATCGAATTAATTAACTATTTGATTTTATTATCTATTTCAAGTTTTTCGTAGATCGGACGCAGATGCGCGCGCAGCGCCGGCATGCGCCGCCAGAGCACCAGCGCTGCTGCGGTACAGAAGCAACCACCAATCGCCAGTGTGGCCGGCGCACCAATTACGGCGGCCAGAGCGCCGCCTGCCAGGCTGCCCAGCGGAAACATGCCGAGGAACGCCATTGAGAAGATACCCATGACGCGACCGCGCATGCGGTCATCGACAATGGTCTGGATCATTGTGCTGACGGACATTCCGTTGACGACAATGCCGAATCCGGTAAACGCGATCGCCAGCAGTGACAGCGGCAGCCAGGATGACAGCGCAAATACGATCACGCTGATCCCTGCGGCCATGGATGCAAACAAAACCCAGTGCGTCAGGCCGCGCACATCGCGACGCGAGGCGAGCGCCAGCATGCCGATCACGCCGCCGCTACCTGCCGCGGCCATCAGAAATCCAAGCAGTGCGGCGTCGCCCTTGAAGACTTCGGCGGCAAAAATCGGCATCAGCGTCTGGTAGGGTGTCACCATGAAACTGATGGTCGCCACGATCGGCAGCAGCCACCGTACCGGGATGAGTTCCCAAGCGTAGCGCACGCCTTCCCGCAACTGCTGCCAGGGCGATATGGTTGCTTTTGCGATTACCTGTGGCGCCACCGTCATCATGACGACGGTGCTGACAATGATGACTTTGCTCAGTGTATTGACGACAAAGCAGAAGGCTTCCGTCGATACGGCGAGCAGAGCGCCAGCCACCGTGGGTCCGATCATGCGACCGATGCTTTGCATCAGCGCATTCATGGCGATGGCGCTGGGCAGATCATCCCGCGAGACCAGTCCGGTAGTGAAGGTCAGCCGGATCGGAGTGTCAATGGCGTTGACGATGCCGGCGAGCAAAGCCATCACCACGACATGCCAGACGGCAATTGTTTCGGTATAGCTGAGTACTGCCAGTACCAGTGGCGGAATGGCCGACAGCGCCTGGGTGATCAGCAGCAGGCGGTGGCGATTGAAGCGGTCCGCCCAGAGGCCGCCGAACGGGGCCAGGACCAGTATCGCGATTTGCCCGGCAAAGCCGGTTACCCCGAGCAGCCAGGCTGATTCGGTCATCCGGTAGACCAGCCAGGCCATCGCAATCTGTTGCACCCAGTTGCCGATGATCGACAGGGTCTGGCCGAAGAAGAACAGCTTGTAATTGCGGTGCCGCAGTGCGCGCAGCGTGTGTTTGAAGTCCATGGTGCTGCGTGCGGCGCGCAGTCTGCGCGCTATCAGCCGCCGAGCTTGGCGAGTTGCGCGCGCATTTGCTCCAGCGTCGCCGAAAAGCGCGCGAGGCGCTCCTGTTCCTGGGCGACGACCAGCGGTGGTGCCTTGGCGACAAAACTTTCGTTTGCGAGTTTGGCACGCGCCTTGGTGGTTTCTGCATCCAGCCGGGCAATTTCCTTGGTCAGACGCTCGCGCTCGGCAGCCACGTTGATTTCGACTTTGAGCATCAGCTTGAAATCGCCGACGATCGATACCGGCGCATCTTCCGCGGGCAGTTCATTGACAACCAGCACTTCTGACAGCCGCGCCAGCGACATCAGGTGCGGCGCGCAGGCGCGCAGCTGGGCGGCATCGCCCTGGGCCAGCAGCGGCAGTTTCTGTGACGGGGCGATGTTCATTTCGCCGCGCAGCGTACGGCAGGCTGAAACCAGTTGTTTCAGCAAATCAATGTCACGTTCGGCCGCGATATCGATTTTTGATGGCTCGGCCTGCGGGTATTTCTGCAGCATGATGCTGTCGCCGCTTTTGCCGGCCAGCGGCGCAACGGTTTGCCACAGTTCTTCTGTGATGAATGGAATTACCGGATGGGCCAAGCGCAGTATGGTTTCGAGTACCCGCACCAGCGTGCGCCGGGTGCCGCGGCATTGTTCCTCGCTGCCGTTGGCCAACTGCACCTTCGCGAGTTCGAGATACCAGTCGCAGTATTCGTCCCACACCAGTTCATAAATGGTGCGGGCAAGATTGTCGAAGCGGTAATCGTCGTAGGCCTGCCGTGCTTCAGTCTCGGCGCGCTGCAGGCGGCTGACCAGCCAGCGGTCGGCGACCGAGAGTTCGACCGGCGCTGAGGCATCCAGCCCGGTGTCCTTGCCGTCGCAATTCATCAGCACGAAGCGTGTGGCGTTCCAAAGCTTGTTGCAGAAATTGCGGTAACCCTCACAGCGTTTTTGATCAAATTTGATATCGCGGCCAAGACTGGCCAGGCTTGCAAATGTGAAGCGCACTGCATCGGTACCATAAGCGGGTATGCCTTCGGGAAATTCCGAACGCGTGCGTTTGGCGATCGCTTCGGCCTGTTTCGGATTCATCAGGCCGGAAGTACGCTTGGCGACCAACGATTCGATGTCGATGCCGTCGATCAGATCCAGCGGGTCCAGCGTATTGCCTTTGGATTTGGACATCTTCTGGCCTTCGGCATCGCGCACCAGGCCGTGCACGTAGACATGGCGGAACGGTACCTTGCCGGTCATGTACTTGGTGATCATCACCATGCGCGCGACCCAGAAAAAGATGATGTCGAAGCCGGTGACCAGCACCGATGACGGGAGGTAACGGTCCAGCGCCGGATTGGACTTCGCGGGCCATTCCGGAGTCCAGTCCAGCGTGGAGAAGCACCACAGCTGCGACGAGAACCAGGTGTCGAGCACGTCCGGATCCTGCTTCAGCGCCTTGCCGCCGGCGAGGGTTTTTGCTTCGGCTTCATCGTGGGCGACGTAGATATTGCCGGCTTCGTCGTGCCAGGCCGGAACGCGATGGCCCCACCACAGCTGGCGCGAGATGCACCAGTCCTGGATATTGTTGAGCCAGTGGTTATAGGTATTGATCCACTGATCGGGGAACAGTTTGACTTCCCCTGTGGCTACGGCATCAAGCCCCAGTTTCGCCAACGGTTCCATCTTGACGAACCACTGGCTGGTCAGCATCGGCTCGATGACGACGCCGGTGCGGTCGCCGCGCGGTACCACCATGCGGTGCGGTTTTTCCGATTCCAGCAGGCCGTGGGCCTTGAGGTCGGCGATGATGACTTCTCGCGCGACGTAACGATCGAGGCCGCGATATTTTTCCGGTGCGCTGTCGTTGACAGCGGCATCGAGCGTGAAAATGTTCAGTTGCGGCAGATTGTGGCGCTGGCCGACCTGGTAGTCGTTGAAGTCGTGCGCCGGGGTGATCTTCACACAGCCGGTGCCGAAGGCTTTGTCGACGTATTCGTCGGCAATGACCGGAATTGTGCGTCCGGTCAGCGGCAGGATGACCTGACGGCCGACCAGACTGCGATAACGCTCGTCTTCCGGATGCACGGCGACAGCCGCATCGCCCAGCATGGTTTCCGGTCGAGTGGTGGCGACGGTCAGGTGACCGCTGCCATCGGCGAGCGGGTAACGGATCTGCCACAGCTTGCCGTCTTCTTCCTCGGACTGGACCTCGAGGTCGGAGATGACGGTGTGCAGAACCGGATCCCAGTTCGACAGGCGCACGCCGCGGTAGATCAGGCCATCGCGGTACAGTTTGACGAAGGTGTGCGTGACCAGTTTGGCCAGCGGCTCATCCATCGTGAAGCGTTCACGCTCCCAGTCGCAGGAGGCGCCGAGGCGGCGCATCTGGCGGGTGATCGTCGAGCCGGACTGCTCCTTCCACTCCCAGACCTTTTTGATGAATTCGTCGCGACCAAGTGCATTGCGCGATTCGCCCTTCTGTTCAAGCTGGCGTGTCACCACCATTTCGGTGGCGATGCCGGCGTGGTCGGTGCCCGGTTGCCACAGCGTGTTGCTGCCATTCATCCGGTGGTAGCGCGTCAGCCCGTCCATGATGGTCTGGTTGAAGGCGTGGCCCATGTGCAGCACGCCGGTTACATTCGGCGGTGGCAGTTGAATACAGTAAGCGTCTTTTTTCTCAGGATCAGCGCCAGCCCTGAAGTAACCGTTTTTTTCCCAGGTGGGATACCAGCGCGACTCAATGGCTGCAGGTTCGAAGCTTTTCGGGAGTTCCATTTTTGGTGCCGGGGGAGGCGCTGCTGAGGAGGGCGGGATTATACCGGAGGGTTGCAAGTTTTCCGGCGCTGGCGCCAATGGCTGGAGCTGAATCTGTTTGAGTTGTGCCTGAAGCGTTTCGGCGACTGAGGTTCGCACCATTTCTGCGATGCCGGACTGCAGTTCACTGGTAACGCGGGATAAGGCCTGCTCCAGTGCTGCGCCAATCTCCGGCAGGTAACGGTCACGCACGACACCTGCAATCTGGTCATCAAGGCCGCGTTTCAGTTTGAGATAAACGGCATGTTCGATATTTTGTGCCTGGACCCGAGAAACGATCTCGCCGCCTTCAGGCTGTGGCGCAGGCGCCTGTTGCGGCACAGCTTCCTGTCGGGGAATGATTTCCCCTTCCATGACGATATCGGTCAGCACAGGGATCTCGCTGCCTGGAGTGATTCGCGAAGGTTCCGGTGCCGCTGGTTTGCGGTGCCGCTGCAGCAACGCATCCGCGCGGCTGAGCACATCGCGGGCGCTGTCGTCTGGCGTATTCGGATCGGACATGTTGGGCGGATGGATTATCCGGCCTGCGGGCCGGAGAGGTCGTGCGTGTTGATTTCGTAACCCCGGTCCCGGTAGAACTTGTAACGTGCGCGGGCCTCACGGCGATCCGCGTCATCGACGCAGACGATTTCGGCCAGGCGCTGAAAGCGGCTGAAACATGCCGGCCATTCGCTGTGCAGATTGATCAGCACTTCGTCATGGAGCGGATTGTCGCCGGCAGTGTCGATCAATACCGGCGTCACTGCAGACAGCGGATCGTCCGCCCTGCAGTGCGGCATAAAACCAGTCGCGGGAATGCTCCACAACATCCGGTCAAGCCGGGAGGCCGTGTCCCGGTCCGGACAGAACAGGGTCACACGCAGTCCGCGGCTGCGTGCTTTCGCGGTCAGACGGCATGCAGTCTGCAGCTTGTCTTCAACCTGTGTGTAGAAGTCGATCTGCGTCATTGGCCTTGGAGTGTCAGCGTTTGGCGGTGCGGTTGACCAGGAATTGCGTCAGCAACGGCACCGGGCGTCCGGTGGAGCCTTTGTCCTTGCCTGATTTCCATGCAGTACCGGCAACGTCAAGATGTGCCCATTTGTATTTTTTCGTAAACCGCGAAAGGAAGCAGGCTGCAGTCACCGCGCCGGCCGGTCGGCCGCCGATGTTGGCAAAGTCGGCAAAATTGCTGCGCAGCTGGTCCTGGTATTCGTCATGCAGCGGCAGGTGCCAGGCGCCGTCACCGGCGTGTTCACCTGCAGCCAGTACTTCATGGGCAAGCGGATCATCGTTGGCGAACAGTCCGCTGACGACATGACCCAGTGCGATGACGCAGGCGCCAGTCAGTGTTGCGATATCGATGACTGCCGCCGGATCGAATCGTTCGGCATAGGTCAGCGCGTCGCAGAGAATCAGGCGGCCCTCAGCGTCGGTATTGAGGATTTCAACGGTTTGTCCTGACATGCTGGTGACGATGTCGCCGGGTTTTGTGGCGCGCCCGCCGGGCATGTTTTCAGTGGCCGGGATGATGCCGACAACATTGACCGGCAGTTTCATTTCGGCAACTGCCTTGAGCGTACCCAGCACGCTGCCGGCGCCGCTCATGTCGTATTTCATCTCGTCCATTTCCGGTGCGGGTTTGAGCGAAATCCCGCCCGTATCGAAGGTCACGCCCTTGCCGACAAGAACGACAGGTTTCTGGTTCTTTGCGCCGGCGCGATACTCAAGAACAATCAGTTTCGGCGGCTGGCTGCTGCCGGCCGCGACAGAGAGCAGGGTATTCATGCCGAGTTTTTCCATGTCGGCCTGTTCCAATACCTGCAACTTC
>CAMAYE010000016.1 GCA_945862135.1 Bordetella parapertussis | reverse complement strand
ATCTGCTCTGGCGCGGGGCTCCTCGTCAGGTGGTTCATGCCAGCATCTTTCTCAACCACGCGCTGGCCTGGTCGGCGAGCGCCACCAGCAGCATGAATACAATGAGCATGGTCGCGACTTCCGCGCCCTGGAACATTTTCATGGAGTTGTCCATCTGCTGACCGAGGCCGCCGGCGCCGACAAAACCCAGCACTGCCGACGAGCGGATGGCGCATTCCCAGCGATACACCGTGTAACTGGTCAGTTCCGGCGCACTTTGCGGCAGCAGGCCGTAGAAAAAAGCCTGCAGGCGTCCGGCGCCGTTACGCAGCAGCGCGTGAGTTGCATGTGTTTCGTCGCTCTCGAGGATTTCGCCATAGACCTTGCCGAGCATGCCGCCATAAGTCAGTGCGATGGCGAGCACGCCCGCAGTAGGACCGAGGCCGACCACGCGTACGAACACCAGCGCCCACACCAGCTCGGGCACGCTGCGCAGCACGATCAACAACCAGCGGGTGGCCTGGCGCAGGACGAAGGGGAGCGCATGCATGCGTCCCGACAGTGCCGAAATCGAAATCGCGCTGGTCGATATGAAGGTCAGTGGAATCGCAATGATCAGGGCCAGTGCCATGCCGGCGGTGGCGATAGCGACCGTGCGCCAGGCCTCGCGCGCCACCATCAGCAGGAATTCCGTTTCAATTTTGGGCGGGAAAAAATCGCCGATGAAACGTTTTGTGGATTTGATGGTTTCAGGCTCGAACAGCGTCCAAGGCTTGAATTCGGTGATGACCAGAGCCGGTGCGAGCAGCACGGCCGCGGCCAGCAGCCAGAACACGCGCGTGATCCAGGCGGGATCGCGAAGTTGCGGTGAGGCGATGGGGGCGGAGACCGGAGTGTTCAAGGCTGTGGTGCGGTTATCGACAGTACAGCGGGGCCATGTGCGGATTTTCCGCGGTTTTCTGTTCGCCGGTCGCCGGTGCACCGAGCAGTTCTTCCTCATGCTGGGCGTAAAGCGTGGTCAGCCGCTCGTGAGTGACCTCCGCTGACGGCAGGTCAAACTGGAGTTCGCCATCACGCAGGCCGATGACCCGCTGAAAGCGTTTTGCAACATCGACTTGGTGCAGCGAGGTGATCAGCGTTGCGCCATGTTCATGGGCCGACCGGGTCAGCGTATCGATCGCTTGCGCTGCCCGAGACGGATCCAGCGAAGACAGCGGTTCATCAACAAGCCATAGTGAGGCGCTGGAAACCAAGGCGCGTGCCAGGCCGACGCGCTGGCGTTCGCCGCCCGATAGCCGGTCAACGCGATCCCACAGTTTGCCGGCGAGGTCGAATTTTTCCAGTGCGGCCTGTGCTTCCGGAATATGGTTCGGGTAGAACAGCGAACGCAGGCTCGCGAGCAGCGATTGCTGCGGCAGCCGGCCGGCCAGCACCGCGGTGATGACGCGTTGCCGCGGCGGCAAAGGCGGCGCCTGCGGCGCCAGGAATAACTGGCCGCGAAGCGTTTGTAATTGAGATACCGGCAGTTTCCATGGATCGATACCGTCGAGCAGGAGATGACCTGCCACCGGTTTCAGTGCGCACGCCAGTGCGTGCAGCAATGTTGTCTTGCCTGCACCGGAGGGGCCGATGATGGCCAGCTGTTCGCCGGGCGCAACAGTGAGTGTCAGCGGTTTCAGCGCCGGCAGGCTGCCGCTTGCGGCGGCCGGATGGCGCGCCGCAAGCCCTTCAATGGCAATACGCATGGATTATTTGATCAGGCCTGCACTGCGTCCGGCGGTTTCAAGTCCCTTGTAGTTCTCGGGTTTGGTGGCGATGTACTTGGTGGCGCGGTTCAGCGTCAGGATTTCCTTGCCTTCGGGCGTGGCCATCGACAGATCAAGCAGCGCCTTGGTGATGCGTTCACGCAGGGCCGCCGGCATGTCGGCATGCACCGACCAGTTGTAGTTGAAATACGGCGGTGTCGTGTAAAACACGTTCACTTTCGTGGTGTCGACTTTTTTCTCGTCGACGAACTTGCGCCATACCGTGATGTCGAGCGCCGCGGCGTCGACACGGCCGCCGACGACGGATGCGATGGTGGCGTCATGCGCGCCCGAATAGGCGACGCGTTTGAAATCCTTTTCAGGGTCTATCTTCGCCTCCAGCAGGTAGCTGCGAGGCATCAGGTGTCCGGATGTGCTCGACTGCGATCCGAAGCTCACCTGCTTGTCCTTCAAATCGGCGAGGGTCTTGATGCCCGAATCGGTCTTGGCGATGAACACGGAGCGGAACTGGGTGTCTTCCTCGCGCTGCGCGATTGGCACAATCTTGCCGCCGGAACGCAGTTGCGCCTGCACATGGGTGAAGCCGCCGAACCAGACCAGGTCAACCTGCTTGTTGACCAGCGCCTCCACTGCGGCGGGATAGTCGTTGACGGGCGTGAACTCCACTTTCATGCCCACAGTGCGCTCGAGATAGCGCGTCAGCGGTCCGAATTTGCGGATCTGCTCGGTTGCGGCTTCTTCGGGGATCGTGGTGACCTTCAGGGTCTGCTGGGCAAGGGCCGGTGCTGCGGTCAGCACTGCGAAGCCCAGGGCTGCGAGGGTGTTGCGGAACAGCTTGGCAAAAACGGATTGCGGTTGTGAAGTCGGGCGTGACATGGCGTTTCCTTTTGTTTTGAATGATGGGCTGGAATCGGGGTCGGAAGTGCCGGCCTGGCTCGCGTGGAGCTGGGCGGCGTATCCGATCACGACGCGGCGCGTGCGTGACGGGCTCAGATCGATCATGGTTGATACCTGGGAAGGGTTGATTGTTCTGCATCCCGGTCGCAGCCGCGATGCAGGGTCACAAACTACCGCAGCAGCGTCGTAATTGCAAAGACCAACGGCGCTGCTGTCGGCGTGGCCGTTAAAACAACTTGCGCAACGGCCAGCCTGTTGGGTGGTCGTCTGAGTTCTCGATTACGGAATACGGGCAACTAATCAATCTTGGCTCCGGAGGCCTTCACGACTTTGGCCCATTTTTCGTTTTCGGCTTTCAGGAATGCCGTAAATGCCGCAGGGGTGGTGCCGACGCCGTCAGCGCCCAGTGCCGCAAACCGTTCTCGCACTTCATTCGAGTTGAGCGACTTGAGAACGGCTGCGTGGATGCGGGTCAGCCGCTCGGCGGGTACCTTGGTCGGCGCAAACAGGCCAAACCACAGATCGGCGTCGTATCCTGCAATGCCGGCTTCGGCGATGGTCGGTACATCAGGCAACACATTGATGCGTTTTTTGCCCGATACGCCGAGCGCACGGATGCGGTTCTGCTTGATGAAAGGCAGGGCGACCGGCGGCACGTCGAACAGAATCTGGATCGAGCCGCTGAACATTTCCGGATAGACCAGCGCAGTGCCTTTGTAGGGCACGTGCACAATGTTGATGCCTGCGAGCAGTTTGAGCAGTTCGCCGGAGAGGTGATATTGCGTGCCCGTTCCCGATGACCCGAAGTTCAGTTTGCCCGGCTGCGATTTGGCCAGCGCGACCAGTTCCTTGATCGATTGGGTCGGCACCTGAGAGGCGACCAGCAATACGGTGGGGGAGGTTGCAACCTGAGTGATGTGCGAAAAATCCGCCAGCGAATCGTACGGTGGTTTGGCATAAAGATGCGGGCCGATGGCATGAGTGCTGGTTGTCCCCATCAGCAGTGTGTAGCCGTCAGCGTTTGCGGTGACGGCAACGCGCGAACCCAGCGTGCCGCCAGCACCCGGCCGGTTGTCCACGACAACCTGCTGACCGAAGAGTTCGGTGCTTTTCTGCGCGACGACGCGGGCAAGAATGTCCGTGGCGCCACCGACCGGGAAGGGGATGATCATGCGTACTGCGCGATTCGGGAAATTGTCGGCTGCCAGCGCAGAATGAAATGCGCCGGCCAACAAGGCAGTAGCGCAGAGGGCAGCAGTAAGGGCTCGGGTCATGGTAAAGCTCCGGTGTATGTTGTTCGTTTTATGCGGTCAATCTACTCCCGCAATTCGGGTGTCTCAAGCAGGAATAATGCCTGCATGGGTTCTACAGCGCGGCGGGCTGTCCGGTGCCCCCGCCGAGTGCGGCATTGACCACCTCGCGGCTCAATGTTGGTGCAAACAGTTCGATAAAGTCATAAACATAGCCGCGCAGCCAGGCATTGCGCCGCAGGGCGATGCGCGTTGTGCTCGGCGCGAACAGGTGATCGGCGTTGATCAGGCGTACGCCGTGATCGCGCGCCGGATCAAATGCCATCTTGGCGAGGATGCCGATGCCCATGCCCTGTTCGACGTACGCTTTGATTACATCGGCGGCCACAGCGGTGAGTACGACATTGGGTTTGATGTTCGCGGCATCGAAGGCGCGTTTGATCGGTGAATTGGCGGTGAAGGCGAAGTCGTAGGTGATCAGCGGATACTGCGCGATTTTTTCCAGCGTCAGCGGGCCGGCGCCGAGCAGTGGGTGGCGCAGGGGGGTAATCACGCTGCGTGTCCATTGCGCGCAGGGCAGGGTGACCAGTTCCTCGAATTCTTCATCCGATTCCGTGGCGATGCCGACATCGGCGACACCGTCGCGCAGAAGGGCGGCGATCTGTGCGGGGCTGCCCTCTCGCAGCGTCAGTCGCACCTGCGGGTAACGCTGCGTGAAGCGCGACACCACCGGCGGCAGTGCGTAACGCGCCTGGGTGTGCGTGGTGGCGATGACCAGCGTGCCGCTGCCGCCGGAATTGAATTCGCGGCCAACCTCGCGCAGGTTGTCGGTGTCGCGCAGGATGCGTTCGGCGATGTCGAGCACGATCTTGCCCGGTTCGGTCAGCGCGGTGATGCGTTTGCCGTTGCGTACGAGGATGGTCACGCCGAGTTCTTCCTCCAGCAGCCGGATCTGTTTGCTGATGCCCGGCTGGGAGGTAAACAGCGATTCCGCCGCATCCGAAACTTTCAGTCCGTTACGGGCGATTTCACGCAAATAGCGTAATTGCTGTAAATTCAATGAGTTACCTTAATGATTCGTTCTTATATAACAAAAAAAGCTTAATAATAAATAACATATTCTTGGACGATATATAAGGGGATATCTAGTATCGGCAGCCTCAAGGAGCGAGGTGCCGGACATGTATCTGTATGACGAGATCGATCAGCGCTTGGTGGACGAACGGGTGGCCCAGTTTCGCGGCCAGACCCGGCGCTTCCTCGCGGGCGAGTTGAGTGAGGACAACTTCCGTCCGTTGCGGCTGCAAAATGGCCTTTATATTCAAAGATTTGCACCCATGCTGCGGGTGGCGATCCCCTACGGTCTGCTGTCCTCACGGCAGTTGCGAGCACTTGCTCACATTGCCCGTAAATGGGACCGCGGCTACGGCCATTTCAGCACCCGCCAGAACATCCAGTACAACTGGCCGAAACTGGAAGACGTTCCCGAAATCCTCGCCCACCTGGCGTCGGTGCAGATGCACGCGATCCAGACCAGCGGCAACTGCATCCGCAATACCACCAGCGATCATTTCGCCGGCATCGCGCCGGACGAGATCGTCGATCCGCTGCTGTGGTGCGAACTGATTCGTCAGTGGTCGACTTTTCATCCGGAATTCGCTTTCCTGCCGCGCAAGTTCAAGATTGCGGTGTCAGGTGCGGAACAGGATCGCGCCGCGATCCAGGTGCATGACATCGGCCTGCAGGCGGTGCGTGCCGCCAACGGCGACATCGGTTTCCGCGTGCTGGTCGGCGGCGGGCTCGGCCGCACGCCGATCATCGGCACGGTGATCCGCGAATTCCTGCCCTGGCCGCATCTGCTGACTTACCTGGACGCCATCCTGCGCGTCTACAACCGCTTCGGCCGCCGCGACAACAAATACAAGGCGCGCATCAAGATCCTGGTCAAGGAACTGACGCCGGAAGAGTTCCGCAAGCAGGTCGATGCCGAATGGGCGCATCTGAAAGACGGCCCGGGCAAGCTGACTGCTGCCGAAGTCAGTCGCATCGAAGCGCGCTTCACGCGCCCGCAATATCAGCAGCTCGATGCGCTGTCGTTGCAGTACACGCAGGCGCTGGCGCGCGAACGCGGCTTTGCCAACTGGGCAAGCCGCAACGTGCATCCGCACAAGGTGCCGGGATATGCCGCGGTCACGCTGTCACTGAAAAAGACCGGGATTCCGCCGGGCGATGCGACTGCGGACCAGATGGATGCTGTGGCCGATCTTGCCGACCGTTACAGCTTCGGCGAACTGCGCGTGTCGCATGAACAGAATCTCGTGCTGTCAGACGTGCGCCAGTCCGATCTGCATGCGCTGTGGCTTGAAGCGAAACTGCTGGGCCTGGCGACGCCGAATATCGGTCTGATCACCAACATCATCGCCTGCCCCGGTGGCGATTTCTGCTCGCTGGCCAATGCGAAATCGATTCCGGTGGCGGAAGCGATCCAGCGCCGCTTCGATGATCTGGATTACCAGCATGACATCGGTGAGCTCGACCTGAATATTTCCGGCTGCATGAATTCATGCGGACACCACCATGTCGGCCATATCGGTATTCTCGGCGTCGACAAGCAGGGCGCGGAGTTCTACCAGATCTCCATTGGCGGCTCGCAGGGCAATGCGGCCTCATTGGGCAAGGTCATCGGACCGTCGTTCGCGCAGGACGAAGTGCCGGAGGTGATCGAAAAACTGATTGAAACCTATCTCAAACACCGCGACAGCGAGACCGAGAAATTCATCGATGTCGTGCGGCGCATCGGCGTCACCCCATTCAAGGAGCATGTCTATGGCAACCCTGATCAAAAACGCGAAAATCATCTACGACAGCTGGCAGCGGCTTGACTGGACGGCCGACGGCAGCCTGCCGTCGGTGCCGTCCACCGGTGATGTACTGGTCCCGCTGCGCCTGTGGCAGGGCCTCGCGGATGAACTGCTCGGCCGCACCACGGGGAAGCTCGGGCTCTGGCTCGAGAGCGACGAAGACCCGGTATTGATCGCCGACAGCCTCGACGCGTTCAGCGTGATTGCAGTCAACTTCCCGCAGTTCACCGATGGCCGCGGCTACTCGACGGCCCGCCTGCTGCGTGAACGTTACGGCTGGAAGGGTGAACTGCGCGCCATCGGCGACATCCAGCGCGATCAGTTGTATTACCTGTCGCGTTGCGGCTTTGACTCCTTCCTGCTCAATGACGGTCTTGATGTCCAGGAGGCGCTGACGGCGTTCAACGATTTCAGCGAGGCCTATCAGACCTCGGTGGAGCGCCCGGTGCCGCTGTTCCGTCGTCGCGAAAAAGAAGCGGCCTGAATCAATGAATGTGACCGGCACGGTTTATCTCGTCGGTGCAGGGCCGGGTGCGCCCGACCTGCTGACGCTGCGCGCAGCCGAGTTGCTGCGCCGTGCCGATGTCGTGTTTTACGACGCGCTGGTGCATCCCGATACGATTGCGCTGGCGGACAAGGCGGAAAAAGTCGCTGTCGGCAAACGTTGCGGCTCGCCCGCTGTGGATTGGGGGCAGTCTGATTCTGTCGGAAAGATCAATTCTTCCATGTATGCAGCGGCGTCCGAAAATGCCGCGAGCTCAACGCGCCCCTCCGAGGTCGCATCCCAGCGTTGCTGGAGCCCTGCTCCTCTCTCCGGTGCGCATTCGACCGCGCAGCGTTTCATCAACAAGCGGCTGGTCGATGCGGCGCGGAAATATGCAGTGGTCGTGCGGCTCAAGGGCGGAGACCCGATGTTGTTCGGTCGCGCGCAGGAAGAAATCGACGAACTCGAACAACACGGCATCGACTATCAGGTTGTTCCCGGCATCACCGCCGCTTTGGCGGCGAGTGCCACGGTGGGCGTATCAATGACCCGCCGCGGGCTTTCGCGCAATGTCACGTTTGTGACGCCGCGTCGCGGTGCCGGTGAAGAGGGGCATGACTGGGCGCACAGTGCTATGGCCGCGGACACCTGTGCGATTTACATGGGCGTCGGTGAGGCGGCGCAGATTGCGGATACCTTGATTGCGCGCGGTGCCAGTCCCGATCTGCCTGCGGTCATTGTCGAAAGCGCAAGTCTGTCAGGTGAGCGTCGCATCGCGGTTCGGCTTGCGGATCTGGGCATGGCCGCTGCGCAAATGATCACCGGCCCTGCCGTGATCCTTCTGGGCGAGGTTTACGCCCAGTTACAGTCGAGGGAGGTCGTTGCCGAACCTCTTGTCCGGAGTCGCATCGCCTAGCCCTGCCCTCTGAAAACACGCTAAAATTCAGCCTTTTAGCGCGCTTCTCTGGGAATAAGGCGGGTTCATGCAAATCCTGCGCAGCGTTCCGGACGCTGCCTCCAGCCCCGTCGCGCTGACCATCGGCAATTTCGACGGGGTTCATCTCGGTCATCAGGCCATGCTCGCCAAGTTGCGTGCGGCTGCTTCCGTACGCGGGCTGCCGGCCTGCGTGATGACGTTTGAACCGCATCCCCGCGAATTCTTTGCGCCCGATCAGGCGCCCGTGCGGCTGACCACGTTGCGCGAAAAACTCGAGATGCTGCGCCAGCACGGCGTTGATCGGGCTTATGTGTTGCGTTTCAATTTCGGCTTGGCGCAGGTGACGGCACAGGATTTCATCGAACGTATTCTCGTGCGCGGTCTTGGTGTGCGCTGGCTGCAGGTCGGTGATGATTTCCGTTTCGGCGCGCGTCGCGCCGGTGATCTGGCGATGTTGCGTGCGCAGGCGGCGCAGCATGGTTATGAAGTCGAAGGCATGGCGACAGTCGAACATGACGGCGGGCGTGTATCGAGTACTGCAGTGCGCGAGACACTGGCAACGGGTGATGTGGCGCGGGCAGGCCGTCTGCTGGGCCGGCCGTACAGCATCAGCGGCCGCGTGGTGCGTGGCGACCGTCTCGGCCGCGAACTCGGTTTCCCGACGGCGAACGTGCAGATGAAGCACAATCGACCGCCGCTGACCGGCATCTTCGCGGTGGAACTGATCCGCGGTGACGGCAAGCGACTGCAGGGCGTGGCCAGCCTGGGTGTGCGACCAACGGTGAAGGCTCGTGGTGCCGCTCCCGTGCTTGAGGTCTATATATTTGATTTTAAACAAGAAATTTACGGCGAGCTGGTGCGGGTCGATTTCCTGCACAAGTTCCGCGATGAAGCGAAGTATGTCGATCTCGAAACCCTGAAGCAGCAGATCGCGCTTGATGTTGCTGATACGCGTGCATTTTTTTCGCGGCGCGCAGCCTGAACGCGCGCCGGACATTGAACCCGCAGTAATGAATTGAAGCAGACATGGCTGATTACAAAAGCACACTGAATTTGCCCGACACGCCATTCCCGATGCGCGGCGATCTGGCCAAACGTGAACCGAAAATGCTCGCCGAATGGGAAGAGCGCCGCTTTTATCAGCGCATCCGTCAGGCCGGCAAAGGCCGTAGCAAACGTTTTGTGCTGCATGACGGCCCTCCTTATGCCAACGGCGATATTCATATCGGTCATGCGGTCAACAAGATCCTGAAAGACATCATCGTCAAGTCGAAGACCCTGTCAGGGTTCGACGCGCCCTATGTGCCGGGCTGGGATTGTCATGGCATGCCGATCGAAGTGCAGATCGAGAAACAGCACGGCAAACATCTGCCCACCGCGGAAACGCAGCGGCTTTGCCGTGCTTACGCGTCGGAACAGGTCGAACGCCAGAAAAAGGATTTTCGCCGCCTCGGCGTGCTCGGCGACTGGGATCATCCGTACCTCACGATGGCCTTCCGCAACGAAGCGGATGAAATCCGTGCGCTTGGGAAACTGCTGGAGAAGGGTTACGTCTATCGCGGCCTGAAGCCGGTGACCTGGTGTTTTGACTGCGGCTCGGCGCTGGCCGAAGCGGAAGTCGAATATGAAGATCGCAAGGACCCGGCGGTCGATGTTGGTTTCCCGTTTGCGGAAGCAGACAAGGTGGCGAAGGCTTTCGGCCTGAAGGCGCTGCCGGACAAGCCGGGCTTTGCAGTGATCTGGACGACGACGCCGTGGACGCTGCCTGCGAACCAGGCACTGAATGCGCATCCGGAGTTTACTTACAACCTGGTTGATACCGAAAAAGGTCTGCTGATTCTCGCGGCGGATCTGCAGGAAGCTTGCCTCGCGCGTTATGGCCTGACCGGGACGACGCTGGCTTCGTGCAAAGGCGCTGCGCTGGAGCTGATCAAATTCAAACATCCCTTTTATGATCGCCATTCGCCGGTTTACCTCGGCGACTACGTCACGCTCGACACCGGCACCGGCATGGTCCACGCCGCGCCGGCCTATGGCGTGGAAGACTTTCACTCCTGCCGCAAGTACGGCCTCAAGGATGATGAAATCCTCACGCCGGTGATGGGCGACGGCAAATACAGCGCGTCGCTGCCATTGTTCGGCGGGCTGATGATCTGGAAAGCCAATCCGCAGATCATCGCGCACATGGAAACGCAGGGCGTGCTGTTCTCGAGCAAGACCGACCTGCACAGCTATATGCATTGCTGGCGGCACAAGACGCCGATCATCCTGCGCGCAACTACACAGTGGTTTGCCGGCATGGAGGAAGTCCCCGGTTATAACGGCGTGAAGCCGAAAGAAACCCTGCGCGCCACCGCGCTGCGTGCGGTTGAGGCGACGCAGTTCTATCCCGACTGGGGCAAGGCGCGTTTGCACGGCATGATCGCCAACCGTCCGGACTGGACGTTGTCACGGCAGCGGCAGTGGGGCGTACCGATGCCTTTCTTCGTGCATAAGGAAACCGCGACGCTGCATCCCCGCACGCCGGAACTGCTGGAACAGATTGCACAGCGCGTTGAACGCGAAGGTATCGAGGCCTGGCAGGCGCTGGACGCTGCTGAATTGTTGGGCGCCGATGCCGCGCAATACGAAAAAATCAAGGACACGCTGGACGTCTGGTTTGATTCCGGCACCACGCACAGCACGGTGCTGCGCGGTTCGCATGCCGATACCGGTGCTTTCCCCGCCGACCTCTACCTTGAGGGCTCTGATCAACATCGCGGCTGGTTCCATTCCTCGCTGCTGACTGCCAGCATGATGGACGGCTGCGCCCCGTACAAGGCCTTGCTGACCCATGGCTTTGTCGTCGACGGCCAGGGCAAGAAGATGAGCAAGTCCAAGGGCAATGTCATCGTGCCGCAGCAGGTCATGGACGAACTCGGCGCCGACATCCTGCGGCTGTGGGTGGCGAGCACGGATTATTCGGGCGAGCTGTCGATCTCCAAGGAGATTCTGAAGCGTGTGGTCGAGTCCTACCGCCGCATCCGCAACACGCTGCGTTTCCTGCTGGCCAATCTGGCGGATTTTGATGTCAGCAAACATGCGCTGCCGCCGGATCAGTGGCTGGAGATCGACCGTTATGCGCTGGAACTGACGCGAAAATTCCAGAACGATGTCGCTGCTGGTTATGAGCGTTACGAGTTTCATGCGGTAGTTAAAAGTTTGACGGCGTTTTGTTCGGAAGATCTCGGCGCCTTTTATCTCGATATCCTGAAGGACCGTCTGTACACCACGGGTGCCGATTCGCGCCCGCGCCGTGCCGCACAGAACGCGTTGTGGCATATCGCGAACTCGCTGATCAAGATGATGGCTCCCGTGCTGAGCTTCACTGCCGAAGAAGCGTGGCAGGTGTTCAAGGGAGGGCCGGAAGGAAGCATTTTTGAAGAGTTGTGGCATGACATTCCGGCGCAGACCTTTGATGCGCCTCTGCTGGATGCCTGGGCTAACGTCCGTCAGGTCAGGGAGTTGGCCAACAAGAATATTGAGGAGCTGCGTGCGCAGGGTGCAGTCGGTTCGTCGCTTCAGGCGGAACTCGAAATCAAAACTTCGGGCCCTGCTTACGACGCGTTGCAGCGTCTGGGCGATGACCTGCGCTTCGTGCTGATCACGTCCAGCGCCAAAGTGACGCAACAGTCGGGTTCAGGTGTCATCATCGATGTGCGTCAGAGCGCTCATACCAAATGCGAACGCTGCTGGCATTACCGTGCCGACGTCGGTCATGACGCGAACCATCCGGATCTCTGCGGCCGCTGCACGTCCAACCTGGGCGGCGCGGGCGAACCGCGGAAGTTCGCCTGATGTGGCGCTGGCTTATGCTGTCCGGCGTGGTGGTGGCGCTGGATCAGCTCAGCAAATATGTTGTCGTGGAGAAGCTGGCCAACCTTCCGCCAGTGGAAGTCACGTCGTTTTTCAACCTGGTGCTTGTTTATAACCGCGGCGCGGCCTTCAGTTTTCTCGCGGGTGCCGGGGGCTGGCAGCGTGAATTTTTTACCGGTATTGCGTTGATCGCGTCGGCGTGGATCATCTGGCTGCTGTACCGCCATCCGCAGCAGACGCTGTTCAGTTTGGCGCTGGCGCTGGTACTGGGTGGCGCGATCGGGAATGTCATTGACCGCGTGACGATCGGCGCGGTGGTCGACTTCCTGGATTTTCATGCATTCGGCTGGCACTGGCCGGCTTTCAACGTTGCCGACTCGGCGATTACCTGTGGCGCCGCGTTGCTGATCTGGGATGGAATTTTCGGCGAATCGTCGGCGAAGAGTCGTGATAAGTAATTGTTTTTATTAATAATTTAATGGGTTGCTGGCGTTATGGCGCCAGCGCAAGGGTATAATCCGCGCCATGCAAGTACTGCTCGCCAATCCCCGTGGTTTCTGTGCCGGCGTCGATCGTGCGATCGAAATCGTCGAACGCGCACTTGTGTTGCATGGCTCGCCGATTTACGTGCGCCATGAAGTCGTGCACAACAAATTCGTCGTCAATGATCTGCGCAACAAGGGCGCGGTGTTTGTCGAGGAGTTATCCGAGGTGCCATCCG
This sequence comes from Bordetella parapertussis, assembly GCA_945862135.1. GTDB lineage: Bacteria > Pseudomonadota > Gammaproteobacteria > Burkholderiales > SG8-41. The sequence goes on along the minus strand of CAMAYE010000016.1, from coordinate 17,366 downwards.
GCAGCACGGTGATTTTCAGCGCGCACGGCGTGTCGCAGGAAGTGCGTCGTGAAGCCGATGCGCGGGGACTGAACGTATTTGATGCAACCTGTCCGCTGGTGACCAAGGTTCATGTCGAGGTCGCGAAAATGCGCGAGAAGGGCCGCGAGATCGTGATGATCGGCCATCGCGGCCATCCGGAAGTCGAAGGCACGATGGGTCAGAGCGAGGGCGGCATGCATCTGGTTGAAGGCCCGGATGACGTCCCGGGGCTCAAGGTCGGTGATGAAAACAACCTTGCTTACGTCACGCAGACCACGCTCTCGATGGATGATGCTGCGCGCACTGTCGCCGCACTGAAAAAACGCTTCCCGAAAATCGTCGGTCCGAAAAAAGACGACATCTGTTACGCCACGCAAAACCGCCAGGACGCGATCAAGACGCTGGCGCAACGTTGCGATGTGGTGATCGTGGTCGGTTCGCCCAACAGTTCCAACTCCAACCGCCTGCGCGAAGTGGCCGAGCAGCTGGGTGTACCCGCGTATATGGTCGATAACGCCACCGAGTTGCAGCCGGAGTGGGTCGCCGGCAAGAATATTGTCGGTGTCACTGCAGGCGCTTCTGCACCGGAGGTGTTGGTTCAGGAAGTGGTGAATCGGCTGCGCACTCTGGGGGCCAGCAGTGTCGATACACTGGACGGAATCCCTGAGCGTGTCACTTTTCCCTTGCCCAAGGGGCTGGCGGTTACTGTCGCTTGATAGTCGCCGCTTCGTTATCCCGCAGTGGTTCGGGGGCTGACGGCGGCGGTTGCAGTGTGACTTCAATCAGCATTTCACTGCGTACCGGCAATTTTGCCCGGTATCCCGGGCGAAACCGCGCTTGGGAAAACACTTCCAACGCCGCTTCTTCGAATTCGGTAATGCCGGTGCTCATCACGATGGAGGCGTCATCCACCTGACCGCTTTCACTGATGCGCAGTCTGAGCATGACACTGCCGGTCAGCGCAATTGCTGATTCCGGCACTGGGACTTCAATGCGTTCCAAGGGGTGTGGACGTCGCTCCAGCTCCGAGGCCTTGAAGTAATAGATATCCCCGGGATTTTTTACGCTGGCCGGAGTGTCCTTGACGGCCGGGTTTGCCGGTTCGGATGAAGAGGGTTCATCGGCGGCAATCACCATCGACTTCACGGCAGAAGTTTCGGGTGGCGCAGGCGGCTGGGATTCGAGGGCGCCGAGCCTCGCGATCAGCGGCGGGCTGTTTCCCTGTTCGGCGAAAGGGTTATCGCCGGCTGTACCGCGGCTGACCGTGTACAGGATGGCCATGTGCATTGCCGCCGATACTGCGGCGGCAATGCACAGCCTTTGTACTTTTACATCCCGAACGTCCAGTCGCATGTTTCACAGCGGCACTCGCCGGTTCACGGCTACTGCACCAGTTCGCGCCAGCTGGTGCGCCGTCCTTGCGGATCACCTGCCGGAATCGGCGCTTCAGCGGTCTGCTGCGACGCATCCGATGTGGTGGCAATGACCACTGTTCTGCCGTCAGGCAGGCGCACCACGTTGATACCCACCGCCAGAGAGTCTGACAACTTGGTACCGAAGTTCGTTGAACCAGCGACCTGCAGACCGTTGCGGGCATCAAAGAAGTTCAGCCAGCTGTAACCGCCGATGTTGCAGGCGTTGTTCTGCGGCACGTTACTCGCGACGGTCAGTGTGCCCAGCTGCAGTTTCATGTCGACGTTGACGCGTTCGCCGGTGTCGGGCAGATCCGCAAACCAGCCGCCGTTGGTCGTGCAGTTGGTGACGCAACTGATGCTGCGCGTGGTCGTCGTGGTGTTGCTGATGGACAGGCGGCTGAACGAGGTGCGGGGGGCGGCAATCGGGTAGCTCCCGGTGTCCTTGATACCCCATACGGTCTGCGTCTGGGTCGATGCAAGATCGCTGGCGCCGATATAGCGGCCGCTGGCGACAAAGACATAGGTCGTTGGCGGGCTGCCGAATTCGGCGAGCTCCGGTTTTGTGGTGATCGATTGCGCAACTCCTGAAGAGTCAACCACAGTGGTGATGCGTGTCGCGGTCTGGGCGGCGTTGACTTCAAAGCGCCATACATTGCCCAGCAGATCAACACCATAAAGATGCTGCGTGGTGTTGTTGAGCGATGTATTCAGCACGAAGTTGTTGATCTTGCCCAGCCCGCTGGGGGTTGTTGCATCGCCGGTGGCGGTCGAGATCTTGTAGATGATCTGTCCGGTAATGGCGTCAAGCACATACAGGTAGCCGATGCCGTCGCCGGTTACCGTCGGCGTATTGACGTTGTTATAGCCCGAGGTCACGAACACGACCCAGCGGCCTTCGGGGTACCCGGTATAGGTGATTTTGCTGATCTGGGGGTTGCCGTAGCTGTAGCCGAGGTGACAGTCAGAGCTTTGTCCAACCGGAGTTCCCGCGCAGGTGGCGGTGTGTTTGAACTCCCACAGTCCCTTGGGATTGGCCGGATCGGTAATGTCCAGCGCGTAATAACCCTTGCCGCCGCCATTCAGGCCGCCGACAAGAATTGTTTTCCAGGTTGCAGCAACAGAGTCGTAGACATCGCCCACACCCGGGGTGCCGTCAACGGTGTACTGATGCAAGTTTGCATAGTTGTTGTCGGCTAGTTTGTGCAGATTGGGCACGACCATGGTCGGGATGAAGGCCCAGCGTTCTTCGCCGCCGACAGGGTCAATGTTCGTGCTGCCGGCATAAAAGGCATGCAGCATGCCGTCGTTGGCGGCCACATAGACCATCGGCGTGCGGCCGGTATTGTTGGCTTTGAATGTCAGGTAATCCGTATCCTGATATTCAGCGAACGGCGCTTTGACGAACACCGGCTGGGCATTGACGATGTCGCCCAGCACACCGGTGCGAGTGCGATACAGAAGCTCAGTGTTGTCATCAAAACCTTCGCGACCACGCTGGCCACGCAGGAAGTTGACCATGTTGGCACCTGCAGCCAGCGAGCGCTGGTTGACGGAACCAACCGGGGTGACGCCGTCAGTCATGTCGGCGTACTGGCTTAGCGCAGCCACTTGGGTGGAACCGAAAAAGGCTTGTTCCGAGGCATTCAGGCCAGTACTCGCAGCGCCTGTTGGCAAGCCGCCGACGTCACAGACCTGGGTGTTCCAGGTGAAATTGGTCAGGTTGTTGGTGGCGCCGCTGCGGAACAGCTTGATGCTGCGGTTATCACAGGCGGCATTGGTTTTGGCATCAAGCTTGGCGCGCGCCGACCATACCGGCGTGGTGCTCACCACACCAGTGACCAGATCAATTTCCTTGGCTTCAAGGTCGCCGATCCATTCCAGCGTTTTATAGCTGGCGGTATAGGCGAAGTTGTCGCCGGCAACAGGTTCCAGGTTACTGGTCGCAGCCGCCGCCGCCGATGCGACACGCGCATTGACGCCGGCGAGGGCGGAAGTCAGAGACTCCACGACGGCATCGGGATTGGCGGCACTGAAGAACTGGCCCTTGCCGTTGACGGCGGCGTGCCACAGATCATCCAGCGCAGTCGGATCGTCGCCGGTCGGTTCAGGCCAGTTGATCGAGCCGGAGCGTAATCCCGCAAAATCGCCGGCGCCAGTCTTGTAGTTGGATACGTAATTCAGCGTGCCGGCAAGGCCCAAACCCATCGTGAAGGTGGTCAGTTGCTGGTGCCGGGCAGAATCATCCTCGACGCCGGTGCCGCCTGACGGGACGTTGGTGTCGGTACCGACATCGGTGCCGAGGGCACCGGTGGATCCGGCTGCGCGGAGGTCGGTCAGATAATAATAGGCGGCAACGTCGGCCAGAGACCCCGACGATCCCCCGCTGGTGGAGGTCAGCGTTTCTGTGGTTACAGCGGGGTTGGGGCTTTGCAGGGCGCGCGGGGTTTTGGAGCAACTGGTGAGGCTGCTGGTGCTTGATGAACTTGAAGGTAAACCGGCTGGTGAGATCGGTGTGTTCGTAATGGTTGTCGTTGCGCGTACACGTTTGCGCCCGCTAAAGCAGCCGGATGTTGAATAAAATTCATTGACGCTGGTGACGCGCTCAATGGTTGTGGCTGTTGATCCGTCAAAAAGCGGTCGCGGCGTTGTCGATATATTGCCGTCGTGATTGCCGATGGCGGTGCCGTCCATTTGGATACCTGCACTGCCGTTCCAGTAACCGTCCGTGGTCAGGATGGTGAAGTTCTGCTGACAGGAATACTGCATCGGATCGCCGGTCATACCGTCATTGATGCCGGTCTGGATGCCGGCGAAATGACGTCCGGCACGGGCCAGCGCCTGACGCAGCGGGGTCGATGAATTGGCGGACTGCGAATAAAGCTTGGTGTACCAGTTGCTTTTCTGTGTGGCGTCGAAGTCGGCGATGGCCAGATATTTGGTCGACGACACCGGGTTGCCCGGGTTGATGGTGATGAAACCCACGCGATAACCGGAGCCGATGCCGGCAAATGCACGGCCAGTGGCTGATTTCATCATCAGCAGGCGCGTACGGTAGAACGAATACCAGTTGGCAAAATTGGTGCGTTCGTCAGTGCTGCCCGGACCGGATGTGGAGGTGACCTGAACTTTGGTCCAGTTTCCCGTGGTGTGCGGAAAGGAAGAACTTGAGCCCGGCCAGCAGCCAGTGGTGGAACTCGTGCTGCCGCTGCTGGGATTGCCGCTGCCGCTCCAGACGTAGTAATACGCCCGCTGCGAAGTGTCGTCGTCGTGCGCCCGGAAGCTGGTATCCAGGTTCCTGGTTGAGGAGCTGCTGCTGAAGCCATTTTCCTTGGCGCTGGTAAACGTCGCGTTGCTGAAATTGGTGCCGTCTGCATTCTTCGGCGTGACGTAGGTAATCGCAGGATTGTAGTAAACAGAATTACAAAGATGGTTCTTGAAGCCGGTGGTGCCAGTCCTGCCTGAAATTTCATCCGGCATGTATTCCCGGTCCATACTGCCTGAATCGTCGAGTGTGAACAGAATGTTGGGCTTCACCACGGTGGTTGAACTGCTGGCGAGTGGTACCGATGCGATGTCGGTCAGAGCCGCGTGGCTAAGCAATGGAGAAACTGAAGCTGCAATCGCGAAAACGACCGCGATGTTACGCAAGCGCATCACGTGGTGCTGAATGAATCGACTGTGGGTCGCGGATAACTTCATGGTGCGTTCTCCTGGGATGCCGGCCTTGGCCGATCAGTACATGATCGACTGGGTGTATGAGACGGTGTTGCGCGGGCCGAGCGCGCGCGCGGTGATTCGGTAATAGACATAGATCGTGCCGGTCAGCGGCAGTACGCCGTAACTGCCGCCGGCGCGGCTGCTGCTGCCGCCGGCCACACTTACAGTCAGGCATTGCTGATTAGGTGAGTTGTGGCCTGCATTCGCAAGACTGCACAGGCGATGCACGACGTAGCGGACCTCGAATCCTGCGGCATCGGTTGAAACGAGGGTGCCCTGTGCGGTCCAGTTGAAGGTCGCGGCGTCGAACACGTTATCCCAGTTCGACACGTAACCCGTGGGTTGCGTGTTGTTAAGGATCGACGGGGTTTGCAGCATCAGCCATGCGCGGGCCGCCTCAATACCGGCATCGGACGAAGTCACGGCACCGCGCTGGATCGCGATATTGCCGGCAATCATCACGCCGGTGCCGATCGAGCGCCACATCGCGACGCCGGCCAAAGACATCGCTACCAGCACAATCAGCGCGATGAACAGCACAACACCTTGTTGTCGGGAGCGGGGTTTCATGGTTCTGTCCTGAGTGGCGGTCATGATCACGGGCTGATGCGGCTGCCCCACAGCAGGTTGCGCAGTGGGATGACGGTTTCGTAAACGCGGTAGCGGTAGTTTTGCCAGTGATCCGCTGGGTCAGCCGGTTTGGTGGCACTGTCCGACCCGTCCAGGTTAGTGATGACGAATGTTCCCGCTGCCCATGAGGGAACGGCTGTGGTGACGTGATTATCGGGATCGCCTGGATTGGCTGGGTCGGGTTGACGCTCGAATTGGCTCGAACGAACGAGGATGCCCAGCCGTACCGCCATCACGTTGGCCCAAACCGCAGCGGTTTCCAAGCCTACAGTGCCGGGATCCCCCGTTCGCCAGGTATCGACGCGGCCGTCGTTGTTCAAATCAAGTCCATATTCCGCTTGTAGCGTAATCACGTTGTCGGCAACTTCAACCGGATCATTGCTGCCGTCGCCGTTGGTGTCCTGGTATAACAAATCGTTGGTGACCTGCAGTTTGCCGTTAAGCACGGTCCAGATGTTGCGGCGCGCACCATTGCCTAGGTTGAAAATGAATCCGTTGGTGAACGAAATCAGTGGCGTCGGGTTGTTATAGCGGGCGATGCGGGTCTGTGTTGTTGTGGTGCCATCGGTGTTGTAGATCGGGTAACTGTATGATCCTTGGCCATGGTCAATGGTCAGGCCGTCGGCATTGGCGACGCCGGTGAGTTCGACCAGCATACATTGCAGAGAGGGTGTGACCCGTCCGATAAGCAGGTAGTCGCGGGGGGTCATTCCGGCGCGCCCCCGGGTCTTTTTGGTGGTGTCGGTTGATTCGGTGAAAATCAGTGCCGCCGGAAACACGTTACCGTTGCCTCTCAGCACGGTAATGGTGTCTGATGCGGCGCCTGCGCCCTGGGTGATCAGGACTGGCGTCAACCGGAATGTATAGGCGGGCGTCGGCCGGCCGGTGTCGTAGGCGTTGACAGTGCAACCCATCACCGGTGTTACGGCGCTGTCGTAGCCGGCTGAGGAAAATCCATAGCCGGCTTCCCGCACATCGCGTTCCAACGAGTTAAGGCCGATGACGCCGGAAATCTGCACGTCACTCCCCGAAGATGCAGAACGCTTGCGTTCTTCCGAAAGTGCAAGCATCTGGAAAATCACGACAATGCCGATCATCGCGATCAACACGCCCACCATGATTTCGACCAGGCTCATGCCCGCCTGAGTCTTTCGATTGCCGATGCGTTGATCAGTAAACATAAGTGATCACCTGGTGCCTGCGGGGGGCGAGATCCTGCGGGGTTCGCCAGCAGACGGTTACTGTGACGCGATTCATGGTCGCGGAATCCAATGCAATCTGCTGCATGCTGGAAGTTGCACCGAGCAGGCCGGTCGTGGTGCTGGTGACGTCACTGATCCATTGTGTCAGGACGGTGTTGGTGCCGTCGGCCTGACCGCCGGTAAATGCGCAGTCGGCGCCGCTGGAATTCAATACATACGTGTTCAGTGACGCGATGATGCTGGCGTCGGATGTGCGATCCACGCCCATCCAGATGCGCGAAATGATGTCACTGGCGAACGCCGCGGCGTCGGCGCGGTTTTTGGCGTCTGCGCTGGCCGAAAAAGCGGTGGCCTGCATGCCAACCATCGCCAGTATGCCTACCGAAAAAATGAGGATGCCGATCAGTGCTTCAAGCAGCATGACCCCTTTCTGCAGGCGTAACGGAATGAGAATTTTGCGTTTCATGGATTCTGTCCTTAACAGGCGCGCGTATCTTTGGCTGCGGTGATGCTCGGGTCGCAAATGCGTACCTGGCCACCGGGCGAGACCACGACGTTGAGGCAGCGTATTGGCCCTCCTGTTCCATCTGCGAGTACACAGGCTCCAGCCGTAGGGTTGGTGACCTGGAATTGCACGGACCGTGCAATGGTCAGCGCTCCGAATCCGGTAAAAGTCAGAATACCGTCATAGCTGGCTTCGGTGCTGGACGAGGTCACAACAACCGACGTGGTATTGTCCCTTCCGCTGCCTTCTGCGCCGGCTTTGCCTTCGATGAAGTTGTGGAGACCGGTTGCGGGTACGAACTCCCGCACCACCCAGTTAATGCCCGTTGTGGACTGCGGCAGTGCATCCACCAGGTTTTCCAGCGGCTCCTCATCCGTCTGGACGAACTGCACGCGCGTATTGCGCTTGACCGCCTCCGCACGCGCCATATTTAGGCCACTGACCAGGTTGTCGGCGGTCGTACGAACGCGAGAGTTGTTCAGGAAGGTCGCGTATTCCGGGACACCCAACGCCATCAGCAACGCCAATATGGCGATGCCGATGAGTAGCTCTACGAGGCTGAAGCCGGATTGAAGGCGCCTTAGCACACGCCACCTTTCTTGGTGACCCAGCAGTTGGTATTGGTGGCCCAGCCGGTCGGAACCCCGGTGGTGGCGCGCGTGTTGGCTTGGTTGATCGTGTAGACGAAGCCATTCATACCTTCTGCGGCGACGCCGGTGGCTGTCACTGTGTAGGTTGTAGCGGAGAGATTGGAGCAGACGTAGGTGAAATACCGGCCCGTTGGGGGGGGAGCAACCGTGCCTAGGGTACAAGCGCCTGCATAAGTGCGATTGTCCTGGAAAAACTGTTCCATTCTGACGCGATGTTCCGACAGCGTCGCGGTGACTTCCGCAATCTTGCTGCGGGTCACATAGTCGGAATACTGTGGCACAGCGATGGCTGCCAGAATGCCGATGATCGCCACCACCACCAGAAGTTCAACCAAGGTAAATCCGAGGCCTCGTTTCATGCCTGCTCCCCTTTATGTAGGTGTAAGAATAGAAAGGATTCTACGCTGTCGCCATGGCTTCCCGATGAGTGGCTTGAAGCAGACCATGAGCGGTCGCAAATGATGCGCAGCCGTGAACAAAATCACCTTTTTCCCGGGTTCCGGCCCGTCAGTGTTATCGGTGAAGATCCGGTCGTCGCGGCGGAAGGCGGAGCGATGCTACCAAGCTGTAATTATTAGACAAAGTCCAATTATTGAACTAGAATAAAACCAATGGAAGCAACATCTTACGATCGAACCTCCTTGGTTGCGCAATTGCGCAGGCACGGTATCGCTCCGACCCATCAACGGCTGGAAATTGCCCAAGTTCTGTTGGGGCGCTGTCACCACCTTTCTGCTGATCAGGTTCTGGCGAAGGTCAACGAGCAGCATGCCGAAACGTCGAAGGCCACGGTTTACAACACGCTGAATCTGTTTCGGGATCGGGGCTTGATCCGTGAAGTCATCGTTGATCCGAAGCGCGTGTTTTATGATCCGAATACTGAACCGCACCATCATATGTACAACATCGATACCGGTGAGATCACGGACATCCCTGCCGCTACGTTGTCGGTCAGCGGGATTCCTGAATTACCGTCCGGCGTGGTGACCGAAGGTGTTGATATCATCGTCCGTGTTCGCGCCAGCAATGCGCCGGTGCGGTAGAATACGACCCTTTCCGCAGTAACGGTTTCCAGTTTTGCAGGAATAGCTCAGTTGGTAGAGCAGCGCATTCGTAATGCGAAGGTCGTAGGTTCGACTCCTATTTCCGGCACCAAAAAAACGGCCCCGAATTTTCGGGGCCGTTTTCATTCCTGCATATGAACAAGACCAGGAAATTGTGACGGCTGTGACTTTCCGCAAAAGTTAATCAATTGTTTATATTGAAAATTAAAGAACGCCGGAAATGCCGCCATCGAGGTTGATACTGGTGCCGGTGACATAACTCGCGGCGTTGGACGCCAAAAACGTGATGACGTTGGCAACTTCCTGCGCCTCACCAACCCGTTTCATCGGAATGTCCTTGCTCATCTTGCCGTAGTAGTCGTCGGCGCTGACGCCATCCTTGGTGAAGCGGCGCTCGTGCTGGCCTGATTTGATCTTGCCGATGCAAATCGTATTGACGAGGATGTTGTCGGGCGCGAACTCCTTGGACAAGGCCTTGGTGATGGCTAGACCGGCGGCGCGGGATACCGATGTCGGGTAGGACTCGGCGGCGGGTTGTTTTGCACCGGAGATGGTGATGTTGATGACACGGCCGCCGCCCTGTTTTTTCATGTGCGGAATGGCCAAACGTGTGCAACGGATGGCGCCGAAGACCTTCAGTTCGAGATCGGCTGCCCATTCCTCATCCTGCAATTCAAGGAATTTGCCTCGTTTGGAAGTGCCCGCATTATTGACAAGGATATCGATGCGACCGAATTTCTGCGCGACTTCCTCGATGAAGCGTTTGCAGTCCGCCGCCTTGCTCATGTCTGCGGAAATGGCCAGTACTTCACCGCCGGCCTTGGTGATGTCCGCGGCGGTGGCATCCAGCAGTTCTTTACCACGGGCGCAGATCGCTACTTTAGCGCCTTCCCTTGCCAGTGTCAGCGCTGTGGCTTTGCCAATACCTTCAGTGCCGCCGGTAACGATGGCGACTTTGCCCTTGAGTCCGAGTTCCATGCTGTTTGTCCTCCACAATCCTGAAAATGAGCGGGCATTGTAGCGCCAATTCCGCGCAGGGCCTTTTGCCCTCCCGACAATCGTCGTAGCATATTCTCTAATAACCGGTTCCGGACCCTTGCGACGGTGCTGGTATTCAATCTGGAGAATCCCATGGCGCCTGCTCGCAGTCCTTTAATGATATGGCAGCATCTCCTGAATTCGATCGTAGTGGCTGCAGTTTTCCTCCTTTGCACTGCACCTGCTTTTGCGGCTGACCGGCAACTGACGATTGACGAGTTTTCTGTCGTCAAGCTCACGGTCAAGGCCGTTCCGGATGCGCGCAGTTCCCAGACGCTGGGCCAACAGCGCGAAGGTACCGGTGTGGTCATCGACTCCAGCGGTCTGGTGCTGACCATTGGTTATCTGGTTACCGAAGCGGACACCATCGAACTGGCGACGGCAGATGGCCGCAAGTTCCCGGCGAATGTCATCGGCTATGACAACGCCACAGGACTTGGACTGGTGAAATCGCTGAAACCATTGCCGATCAAGGCCGTGGATTTTGGCCAATCCTCGGCGGCCAATTTGCGCGATATCGTGCTGATTGTCGGATTTGATGGTGTGGCGCCGGCCTACATCGTGTCCAAAAGGCCGTTCGTCGGGTATTGGGAATATCTGCTGGATGAAGCCATTTACACCGCTCCAGCGACGGTCAACTGGCAGGGGGCTGCGCTGCTGTCGCGCGAGGGCAAATTGCTGGGCATCGGTTCGCTGGCTGTTGGCGATGCCATCGGCAAGAGCGGCGTGCCTGGCAATATGTTCGTGCCGATTGACACGCTGAAACCGGTGCTCGGGGATTTTATTGCCAATGGCCGCGTGACGACCAAGCCGCGGCCTTGGCTGGGAATCACGTCTCAGGAAATCCAGGGCAAGGTCATCGTCACCCGGGTCTCAGCCGAAGGGCCTGCTGAAGAGGCCGGACTGCAAGCTGGCGACATTATCGTCGGTTTCGGCGGTCAGGCTTTGGCCGGACAGGCGGATTTTTATACGCGACTCTGGAAAAGCGGCGATGCTGGCGTAGAGGTTACGCTGGATGTACTCAAAGGCAACAAGATTGAACCGATCAAGGTTAAATCAATCGCCCGTGAAGGCCACTTCAGGTCCAAGCCTGTTTATTGATATTCGCTTCGACTTGTCGTGTTGAGTAATCCCGGCGAACTTCAGGCCGGGATTCCTAGAAGTAATCCATCCCGAGGCAGCCTGAAGCCAGATCCATCTGTTCGACGAGTTTGCGTCCGACCATGTTGCGCAGCGTTTCGGTCGTGCCGCCGCCGAGACTACCGTAGCGCGTGCCGCGGAAAAAGCGCGATACCGGGAATTCATCGGTAAATCCGTAGCCGCCGTGAATCTGGATTGCTTCGCTGGTCACTCGGATCGACATTTCGTTGGTGTAAATCTTGGCCATTGCCGCGAGCGTCGGATCGGGAAATTTTTCACCGGATACGGCCGCTCGATAGAGCAGACCGCGGGCGGCTTCGATCTGGATGTACATGTCGGCCACTTTCCAGCGCAGTCCCTGGAAGTCGCCGATCTTTTTGCCGAACGCAGAACGCTGGCGCATGTATTTCACCGCCTCTTCCAGCGCGCCTTCGGCGAGGCCGAGGCAGATCGCCGGATTCAGGCAGCGCTGGGTATTGAAGGCCGACAGCAGTTTTTTCATGCCGTTGTCGCGAATGACCAGGTGCTCGATCGGCAGTTCAATGTCGTCGAACACGACGTCGGAGAGGAATTCACCGCCCATCGTGTGATAGCTCGCTTTCGCCATCAATCCTTTTGTTCCGCCGGGCACCAGCACGCAGCCAATGCCCTCGGCGCCGGGCTTGTTATCGACGCGGGTGAATACGATGAACATTTCGGCGATGTCAGCGCGTGAGATCAGCGTCTTGGCGCCGCGCAGCACGATCTTGTCGCCCTTGATCGTGCAGTTCGTCTTGTAGCTCGGCACGTCGGTGCCGGCGTCAGGCTCGGTCATGCAGATGGCCAGAATGGCCTCGCCGGTGGCCACGCGCGGCAGAATCTTGCGTTTGATTTCTTCAGGCGCAAACGTGGCGATGATGCGCGTCTGGGTGCCCACTTCGCCGAGTGCCGCCATCGAGGTCACGTAGCAGACCTTGCCGATTTCTTCGAGCACCAGCACCGTATCGAGGATCGACAGGCCGGAGCCGCCGTACTCTTCGGGAACCGCCATGCCGAGCACGCCGATTTCGCCGAGGCGTTTCATATTCTCCGCCGGCCAGGTGCCGTCGAGGTATTTGATCGCGCGCGGCGCGAATTCTTCCTGACATACCCGGCGCACCGTGTCGACAAAGGCGCGTTGTTCTTCGGAGATCCTGAAGTCCATGTTCAGTTCACAATCGTTGGTGTTGGTTGTTAATGAGGCGAGTCTGGTCAGTGCCAGTACGGCGGATAACCGGAGTTTTTTGATTCAGCATCAAGCCGGCGCAGCATCGCATGCCATTCCAGCACGCCGTAGGGCCGGCGCGTGCCCGGTTGATAAAGATTGGCGGTGTGCGCAATGACTTCCTCTGGCGGCAGCACGATGTCCTGTCCGCCGGCCAGCGCATCGATTTGCGCACGGCAGGAAAGTTCGAGCTGGTACATCGTGTTGAAGGCCTGCTGCACCGTGGCGCCGCAGGTGAGCAGGCCGTGGTTACGCAGCATCATTGCGTCGTGATTGCCGAGGTCTTTCACCAGGCGTTCCCGTTCGGCGAGATCAATCGCGGGACCTTCATAGTCGTGGTAGCCGAGATGGCCGACAAAACGCATCGAGGTCTGCGTCATCGGCAGCAGGCCGCGTTTCATCGAGCACACTGCCATGCCGGCGCGGGTATGCGTGTGCATCACGCATTTCACGTCGGGCCGCGCATGATGGATGGCGCCGTGAATCACATAGCCGGACTTGTTGATGCCGTAATCGGTGTCGGGCTTCCACAGGATGTTGCCTTCCAGGTCGATCTTGACCAGGCTGGAAGCGGTGATTTCCTTGTAAAGCAGGCCGTAAAGGTTGATCAGCAGGTGATCTTTATCGCCGGGAATGCGTGCGGTGATATGGTTGTAGATCAGGTCGGTCATGTCGTAGACATCGGTCAACCGATAGCAGGCGGCGAGGTTGAGGCGAGTTTCCCACTCCTCGGGGCTGACTTCATCCTTGATGCTGCGGAACTGCGTCGAATAATTTGCGGTCACAGGCGTGTCCAGTACAGGGCGGGATTTTGACGCGTGAAGCGGGGGGAAAACGAGCTTATCCAGCGGGGAATTATATATTGGGCCCCTTCGGTTTGACTGGCCCGGTTCCGTATCCTAGACTTGCCGTCCCGCTTTGTAGACCCAACTTTTCATCCGGAATTTCATGAGCCAAAACACCAACACCGCCGCAGTTGCCGGCAAGGAACACTGGACCCGCAAGGGCGATGTCAAACTCTTCATGTGGGAGAAGTCCGCAACTGACGGCAAGGGCGCGAATGGTACTGTTTTGTTTGTGCACGGTTCGTCTATGGCCTCCCAGCCCACTTTTGATCTGCATGTGCCCGGCCGTCCGGATTCGTCAGTGATGGACTGGTTTGCCCAGCGTGGTTTCAATACCTGGTGCGTGGACATGGAAGGCTACGGCCGTTCCGACAAATCACGCGACATCTATTTCGACATCGCCAACGGCGCCGATGATCTTGCGGCCGCCAGTGATTACATCATGAAGACCACGGGGACGAAGCAGTTCCTCGTCTACGGCATTTCTTCGGGTGCTTTGCGTGCGGCCATGTTTGCCGAACAGCATCCGGAGCGCGTGTCCAGACTGGCGCTTGATGCTTTCGTCTGGACCGGCAAGGGCAGCCCGACACTGGAAGAACGCGCCAAGAAACTGGACCAGTGGAAAGCCAACAAGCGGCGCCCGATTGACCGTGCCTTCGTGCATTCGATTTTCAATCGCGATCACGCCGGCTGTGCCGAAGAGAAAGTGGTCGAGGCTTTTGCCGATGCGATTCTTGCGCTGGATGATTCCGTGCCGACCGGCACCTATCTCGACATGTGTGCAAGACTGCCGGTTGTTGATCCGGCAAAAATCACTGCCGCGACTGTGATCATGCGCGGGCAATGGGACGGCATCGCCAGCATGGAAGACCTGCTGGATTTCTTCAATCGCCTGCCCAACCCCGACAAGTCATTTGCTGTAATGGCTGGCATTTCGCACGCGAGTTTCCAGCAGATCAATTTCCGTATGGTTTACCATATCCTGCACTCATTTTTCACCCAGCCGGAACCGATTTACCGTGGTTAACCCCGCGGCTTTGGCGGAGTCCGCAGGGCTGTTACACTGCCATAGCGGCACTCATGACGGAGCCGCACATAACGAGTCAATACTGACGAGGAGATTCAAAATGAAACGAATGCAATTCGGCCTGGCCGGCCTCGCTTCGGCGCTGGCGCTAACTGTAGCTGCCGGACCGGTCTGGGCACAGGCCTATCCATCCAAGCCCGTACGCATAGTTGTGCCGTTCGGCGCTGGCGGTGGCACTGATATTCAGGGCCGGCTGCTCGCCCAGAAGTTCCAGGTCAGCATGAGCCAGAATTTTCTGGTGGAGAACCGCTCCGGCGCGTCCGGCCTGATCGGTGCTGAGTTTGTGGCGAAGGGGCCTACCGATGGCTACAACATCCTGTTCACGACCGCCTCTCTTGCCGTGAACACCGTCCTCTATGCAAAGCGGCTGAAATTCAACCCGCTGACGGATCTAGAGCCGGTTAGCTGGATTTCCTCGGTTCCGCTGGTACTGACCGTGCATCCCAGCGTACCGGTGAAGAATCTCAAGGAATTCGTCGCGTTGGCCAAGAAACCCGGCGGCAATCTGATTGCTGCCCATAACGGCGCCGGCACCACCAGTCATCTGTCAGTGGAAATGCTGAAACTGTTCGGCGGAGCCCGCGTGACACCGGTTCCATACAAGGGTGGTGGCCCGGCGATGGTTGCGCAGATCAGCGGCGAGTCAGACTTCACTTTCGCCACGGCGCTCGCCGTTCAACCGTTCACCAAAACGGGCAAGGTGCGGACGATCGCGGTGACCACGTCGAAAAAATCCTCTGCGTTTCCGGAACTGCCGACCATGACCTCGATATTCCCGGAATTCGAGGCTGACAACTGGTATGCGATGTTTTACGCCAAAGGCACGTCAAAGGATATCGTGGCCAAGCTGAACTCAGAGATCCTCAAGGCACTCAAGGCTCCTGATCTCAACGACTTCATCCGCAAGGAAGGCGGCGAACCCGTGGGCAGTACGCCGGAGGAATTGGCCGCATATTTCAAGCGTGAAGCGGAGAAATACACCAAGGTCATCAATGCTGCGAAGGTCGGCTTGGATTGATCGGGATTTTCCCGGAAATGACCGAAACGCCCGCTTAAGCGGGCGTTTTCTTTGGTTTGAACGACAAAATGTGACGGGTGAGTGACTATTTTTTATTTGGTCATTTAATGTGACTTCACGGGAAGGGTTCTGTACGTTAAGCCATATTAAAAATATATATAAATCATATAGTTATGTTTGACATTCGACGCAAAGCCCGCTGGTTGTTGTATTTTGTCTGGCTGGCTGTAATCAGCCAAAAAGCGGTATTTGCGGCAGAAATACCCCTGTTTCCTGTAAAACCGCTGCGTTTGATTGTTCCTGCCCCTGATGCTGGCGCGATCAGCATGCAGGCGCGGCTTTTGGCGCATTCCATGTCAATCAATCTGGTCCAGCAAGTCCTGGTTGAACATCGCGTGGGTGCTGGCGGTGTGATCGGCAGTGCTGCAGTTGCCCATGCGCCTGCAGATGGACACACGCTGTTGTTGGCTTCGGCTTCTTTGGCTGTGAACGCTGCATGGCTGCCCGAACAGATGTCGTTTGATGTATTGAGCGGCTTTACTCCGGTCAGCCTGATCGCCACTTCGCCATTGGTGCTGGCGGTGCATCCGGGGGTGCCTGCGAAAACGGTTGCCGAACTGCTCGCACTGGCGAAACGCCCGCGACCGGTGATCAGTTCGGGCGTCAATGCGCCCGGCAGTCTGAGTCATGTCGCATTGATGATGTTTTCACGTGCTGCCGGTATTCGCACTGAATCCATGCTGTTCAGCGGCGGTGGTCCTGCGGCGCAGTCACTGGCACTTGGAAATAACGACCTGCTGTTTATGGCGGCACCGGTTGCGCTGCCTTTGGTTACAAAGCAACAGTTGCGTGCGCTGGCAGTTACTGCTGCCGGGCCGATGCCGCAACTCGCCGGGGTGCCAGTGATGAAGCGGATTTTTCCCGGACTGGTAATCGAGGACTGGTATGCATTGCTGGCACCAGCAGCAACGCCGGCATCAGTCGTTTCAAGGCTGCAAATCGAAGTGCACCGTGCCCTTGCGGACGAAACCGTGCTTAAGCGTTATTCCGCGCTGGGGATTGATGCGGTTGGCAGTGCGCCCGAGGTGCTGGCGCAGACGCTGCAACGGGATGTGGCGCGATACGCCGAACTGATCCGTCGTGGTGATTTGCGATTGCAGTGACGCAGCACACAGCACACAGCACACAGCACACAGCTTCAGCCACTGCCACAGCATGTGGAATATGCCGTCGGGGCGCAGATGCCCTGATAGAATCTTCAACACTTCCCCCTGCAATAATTGAGACTCATGACTGAAATCGACGCAAGCAAGGTGTCCTGGCAGGACCAGTACAAACTGATGGTCGGCACCGTGACGCCACGGCCGATTGCCCTGGTGACCACGCTCGGCCCCGACGGTCCCAACGCGGCGCCGTTCAGTTTTTTCAACGCCGTTGGCTCCGATCCGGCAATGCTGATGTTTTCGGTCGGTGACCGTTCCGGCAAGGCCAAGGACACCGTGCGCAACATCCGCGAAACGCCGGAGTTTGTCGTACATATCGTCAACGATGCGATCAAGGACAAAATGAATGTCTGCGCCGTCGATTATCCATACGGCGTCAATGAACTGGAGAAGGCCGGTTTTACCGCTGTGCCTTCACGCAAGGTGCGTGTGCCGCGTATTGCCGAAGCACCGGTCGCGCTGGAATGCCGGCTGATGCAGATTGTTGAACTGGGACGCAAGCCCTATCACGTGGTGTTCGGCGAGGTCGTTTATTTTCATTACCACGACGGCATCGTCAACGATCGTT
>CAMAYE010000015.1 GCA_945862135.1 Bordetella parapertussis | reverse complement strand
CGGGTGCGTTCATGACTTACTCCTCCAGTGGGTCGTGCGGGGCATTCTACGCCCGGACCTGACGGGCGCAAGCTGGTGTCTCACAGTCTGGAATGGACGACATTGGAGCGTGCTGCATTTTCAGGTTTTGGCCTTATTGACGTGCATGGTTGCCGGCGCTGCCACCGGCCAGTTTGCCGAACACGGCGCCGGAGGTCAGGCCGGTGCCACCTGGGTAGTTGTGATAGAACAGCCCGCCGACCATTTCGCCCGCGGCATAGAGGCCGGGGATCGGTTTGCCGGCGGTGTCCTCGACATTGCCTTCATTGTTGACCTTGACGCCACCGAAGGTGAAGGTGACGCCGCAGGTGACGGCATAGGCTTCGAACGGCGCCTGTTCGATGGTCAGCGCCCAGTTCGACTTGTTGACCTTGAGGCCTTCGGTGCGGCGGCCGTCCTTGACCGTCAGGTTGAACGGCACGTCGGTGCGCACCGCCTTGTTGTAGGCCTTGATTTCGCGCAGGCAGGCGTCGGCATTCACGCCATCGAGTTTTTTTACGAGCTCTTCGAGCGTATCGGCGCGCACCTTGGTGACCTGCTTGATGCGGTATTCGTCGCGCAGCAGCGGAATCGATTGCGCATCGAAGACCTGCCACGCGAACATGCCCGGCTGGTTCAGCACCACCGCGCCGTATTTGGCATAGGTGTAATTGCGGATGTCGGCACCTTCATCGACAAAACGTTCGCCGTTGGCGTTGATCATGATGCCGATCGGATAACTATGCTTCTGGAAGTTGTCGCCGACCGCGAGGTCGCCGAAAGCCGGCGCGTTCATGTCCCAGCCCACCGCGTGGCAGCCTGACCAGTGGCCGTAGGGCATGGCGCCGGCTTCCAGCGCCATGCGGATGCCTGCGCCGGTGTTGAAGCGGGTGCCGCGCACTTTGGCGAGGTCCCAGCCGGCACCGAGATAACGCGTGCGCATTTCGGTATTGGATTCAAAACCGCCGCAGGCGAGTACCACGGCCTTGCACGGAATTTCCACGTTTTTGCCCTGGTGTTTTGCCTTGACGCCGATCACGGTGCCGTTGTCATCCAGCATCAGGCCGGTGGCCGGCGTTTCGTAAAAAATCGTGATGCCTTCGCGCTCGCAGGCCTTGTGTTCGTTTTCGACGAGGCCGGGACCGCCGCCCCAGGTTTCCGCCGCCAAGCCGCCGAAGAACTTGAACTTGCCGTCGATTTTCATTGCCTGGCGGCCGAAGCTGGCCTGGAACTTGACGCCCTTTTTGCGCATCCACGTCAGCGTTTCAAGACTGCGTGACACGAGGATTTCGCAGAGATCGGGATCGGTGCGGTACTGGGTGATGCGGCCCATGTCATCGTAGAACTGGTCGGCGGTGTAGGTGCCGAAATCCGAGTTCTTGATTTCGTCTTCAGTCAGGTCGGGAACAATCTGCTTCAGGTCTTCAGCGCCGTTGAATTGCACGCGCATCGCGCCGGCCGTGTAACGGCTGTTGCCGCCGCATTCTTCGATGGGGGCTGCTTCGAGCATGATCACGTGGCCGCCGCTTTCGCGCGCGGCGAGGGCTGCACAGGCGGCGGCATTGCCGGCGCCGACGACGATGACATCAGGATTTCCAAAAATCGATTGGCTCATTGCTGTTCTCTAAAAATAATTAATAAAAACAATAACTTATGAATTAAAGGATTAGCGGTCGATGCCGGCCGGGCGCGAGTCGTCACCCGACAGCAGCGAATAGTTCACGGCGCGGCCGACGCCCTGGCGGAAGCCTTCCAGGCGCAGCACCTGTCCCGGCGCGATGTTGGCAAGATTCACGTCTCGGCCGAAGTCGCGCAGCATCTGCACGTGCTGTTGCGGAAAGCGGTAAGGGTCGGCTTCGATGACCACATGGTCGAACCAGTCCTGCGCGCAAAGCGCCTTCAGGCTTTGCGGTGCATCCTTGGCGAGCAGATCCATCTCGCATTGTTCGACGGTGACATGGTGAATGCCCTGTGCGGCAACCGAACGCACGATGCCTTCGAGATAGTCGAGACTCAGCGGATCCTCCGGATTCTTGCGGCCGAATTCGTAGACGATCTTGATGCCGGCTTTCTGGAAGTGGTCGATCATGCGCTGGCGTTCGTCGTCGCTTAGCGTCACGTAGTTTTCCGAAATTTCGAGGCCGGGAATCGCCAGACGTTTGAGCAGTGCGACCAGCCCGTCGATTTCATTACGGTGCCATGCGTATTCGAACAGGATGCCGCCGGCGAAAGGCATCACGCCGGCATCGAGATAAAGTTTGGTTGTGCGTTTGACAACGTCGCCCGGAATCAGCAACGCATTCATCGCGTAGATCTTGGCATAGTCGATATAGTCCGCTGCCACATCAAGCAGGTCGGCAATGCCACGCTCGCCGCCGGACCAGCCAAAGGTGTCGGGTCCGAAGTCGATCATCGAGGTAATGCCGCGGCGGCGCGGCTTGGGGCTGCGCTGGGGTAGTGCGAGTTCTTTGACGGTCATGATGGTCTGAATGAAATGATTACGAAGCCGGAACTGCCGGAAATCTTCGGGTGCGTTCACAGAACGAACGGCGGCAGTTTAGCTGATGCGTTTTGTCCAGACGCCGAAAATTTCACTATACGGACAGCATTTACACGGCAGGAATTTGCCGCGTTTCAGTCAGTGAAGCGTCTTTGTAACGGGTTCGCCGGTGATGTCTGGTTTGGTTGTTGCCGGTGCAACAGCCGCATGATGGACAACCATGCGCCAGCCGCGTTCAGTGCGCTGATAGACATTGGTGGCGATCATGGTCTGTTGCGCGCGCGGTTGTGCCGCAACGGTGACATGTTCGTAAACACTGTGCACGGCGAGCATCATGGTGTGGATCATCTGCTGTTCGCGCAGCGAGAATCGCAGATCCTGGCCGCCCCTGAAAATCTGCCGCCAGGATTCGCGTACCTTTTCGTAACCGGAGACACGGGCCGTGCCGGGATGCACACAATAGATGTCATCTTCCTCGGCCCATACTTCCATCATCGCATCGAGGTCGCGTTTGATGAAGGCGTCGTAGAACGCCGCTTCAGCATCCTGTGGTGTGGCGAACAGCGTTTTTTTCACGGCAGCTCCCCGTTGGCTCAGATGATGAGCTCAGGCGTCGAGCTCATTTGCCCAGTTTAGCAAAATCGATTTCCGCAAAAACCCGTTCGGGCGAAAGATCGTTCAGGCATTTCAGGTGACCAAGCGGGCAGACCCGTTTGAAACAGGGGCTGCATTCGAGGTTGAGGGTCACGATGCGTGCATCGGCAGACAGCGGCGGCGTAAACAGTGGCGAACTCGAGCCATACAGCGCAATGACGGGCCGGACGACCGCGGCGGCGACGTGCATCAGGCCGGAGTCATTGGTGACGACCAGCCTTGCGGCGGCGAGCAAGTCGGTGGCTTCGGCGATATCCGTCTTGCCGCAGAGGTTGGTGCAAAGGCCCGGCGCATCCTGCGCGATCGTTTCGGCGACGGCGTGATCCTTGGGCGAGCCGACCAGCCAGATGGCGTAGCCGCGATCGGCCAGCCGCCGCGCCAGCGTCGCAAAATGCCGTTCGGGCCAACGCTTGGCGGGACCGTATTCAGCGCCCGGGCAGAACGCGACCGCAGGCTTGTCGGTGTCGATGCCCAGACGCGCCAGCAGCTGCTGTTGTTGTGCGGTGGTGGAATGCAGCACCGGACGCGGCAACGGTGATGGCAGTTTTGTATCGGGAGGGAAGGCCAGCGCGGCAAAACGGTCGGCCATTTGCGGCAGTGCCTGCTTGTCCAGCGCGCGCAGGTCGTTGAGCAGACCCCAGCGCGCTTCGCCGCGGAAGCCGGTGCGCAAAGGAATGCCGGCAAACCACGGCGGCAAAGCCGATTTCCAGGAATTGGGCAGCACCAGCGCCTGATCGTATTGGCCGGCGCGCAGCCCCAGCCCAAGCTGGCGGCGCGCGCCCAGTTGCAATGCGCCGTGGCCGAAGGGGTTTAGGATTCCTTGGCGTACTTCGGGCATACGCTTGAGCAGCGGCAGCGTCCAAGGTGGAGCGAGGTAGTCGATCTGCGCTGAAGGGTGCTGCTGTTTCAGTAACTGCAGCAACACCTGTGAGATCACGGTATCGCCGACCCAGGACGGACCGACGATGAGGATGTTCATGACTGGCGTGCAGTTTTGGACTGCACCGGCGCTCTCAGTGGTGGCCGGCGCCTGCGCCGCCCTTCAGCGTGTAATGCGTGCCGCAGTACGGGCACAGCGCTTCACCGGTTTTTTCAACCGGCAGGAACACCCGGGGGTGGGCATTCCACAGCAGCATGGAGGGCATCGGGCAGTGCAGCGGCAGATCAGAGGCGGTGACTTCGATCTGGCGCGACTTGTTGGCGGTAGGTTCGCTCATGGCTGGGCCTGAAGGTTACTTGGCGACCGGCGACAGCCAGTTGCGATGCTCGTTGGTCTTGGCATTGACGCAATCGAAGAACTTTTTCTGTAGTTTGGTGGTGATCGGACCGCGCTTGCCTTCGCCAATCATGCGGCCGTCGAGTTCGCGGATCGGCGTGACTTCGGCGGCAGTGCCGGTGAAGAAAGCCTCGTCGGCGAGGTAGAGATCGTCGCGGGTGATCCGTTTCGCCACAACTTCGTAGCCCATTTCCTGGGCGATGGTAATGATCGAGTCGCGGGTGATGCCGATCAGCGCGCTGGTCAGCTCCGGCTCATAGAGCTTGCCGTTTTTGACCATGAACAGGTTTTCACCCGAGCCTTCGGCGACAAAACCGTCGACATCCAGCAGCAGGCCTTCGTCGTAACCGTGTTCGGTGGCTTCGAGGTTGGCGAGGATCGAGTTGGCATAGGTTCCGGAATACTTCGCACGACACATCGACACGTTGACATGATGGCGGGCGAAGGACGAAGTCTTTACGCGGATGCCTTTTTCCAGCGCTTCCGGCCCGAGGTAGGCGCCCCAGGGCCAGGCTGCGATGGCGACATGCACGCTGGCGCCTTTGGGCGACACCCCCATTTTCTCCGAGCCGTAGAAAGCGATCGGCCGGATGTAGCAGGATTCAAGCTGGTTCACGCGCACGACTTCCCGTTGCGCTTCCATGATCTGCTCCCGGGTGTACGGGATTTTCATCATGTAGATGTGTGCGGAATTGAACAAACGGTCGGTGTGGTCCTTGAGACGGAAAATAGCGGTACCGATGTCGGTTTTGTACGCCCGGACGCCCTCGAATACGGCAAGGCCGTAGTGGAGTGAGTGGGTCAGGACGTGTGTGTTTGCATCGCGCCAGGGCACGAGTTTTCCGTCGTACCAGATTTGCCCGTCGCGGTCAGCCATGGACATGCCGAAGTTCTCCAGTTTGTGTTCGATCGATGTTGCGAATTAAGTCATGGGGTTGTGCATTCGAGACAATGGGCCCGGGGATATAGCAGGTTTCGGCTATGCCGGGCGGCGGTCTCGCGCTGCTTGATCAGAATTCTAGCCGATTTGTCCCATGCTGCCGATGCACATGGTGAAAATCAGCGTTTGCTGCGGTCGCAAACCCCAAGAATCCGGCGTTAGCGGATACAATGACGAACCAACCAGAAAAGGGGTGGCGGCCCTGTAGCGGCACGCCATGGCGGAGAATAGATGCTGCGAAATTTGCGCGCGTGGCTCAACGGACTGAGCGAGCGCGTCATCAATGAGCAGGACAGCGAGCAGGACAAGCTCAACAAAACCCTGCTGATTTTTGCCTGCGGCTTGATGGGCTTCGGCTCCATCCTGTGGCTCGCCCTCTACTGGGCCATGGGCATCAAGTTTTCATCGACCGTACCGCTGTCCTATCTGACCATCTCTGCGGTATCGCTGGCGTATTACGTCTACACGCTCAACTTCGTGGTGTTCCGCACCTTGCAGGTGAGCCTGTTCCTGTTCATGCCGTTCATCATGCAATGGAGCATCGGCAGCTACGTCAGTTCTTCCGGCGTTGCACTGTGGGCCCTGCTCGCGCCGGTCGGTGTGATGATTTTCCAGGGCGCGAAGCAGTCGCTGCCGTGGTATGCGGCGTACATCGTGCTGACGGCGGTGTCCGGGTTTTTCGACTTCTGGCTGACCTCGGGACAGGAGTCGGGCGTCACCATGCAGAGTATTGCGGTGTTTTTCACGCTCAATTTCGCCGCGATGTCCACGATCATGTACCTGCTTATCAGCTATTTCGTGCGCCAGCGCGACAAGCTTCAGGACGCCGTGCATGAGCAGAATGCCCTTCTGCGCATCGAGCAGGACAAGTCGGAGGCCCTGCTGCTGAACATCCTGCCGGCACCGATCGCGAAGCGCCTCAAGGAATCGCAGGACATCATCGCCGACGGCTTTGCCGATGTGACCGTAATGTTCGCCGACATCATCGATTTCACGCGGCTGTCGGAAGAGTTGCCGCCAAAGGCGATGGTTGAACTGCTGAACACGATTTTTTCCAAATTCGATTCGATGGCCGAATTTCACCGGCTGGAGAAGATCAAGACCATTGGCGATGCCTATCTTGTTGCCGGCGGACTGCTCGAGCATGACGGCGTTGATTTTGCTGTCGATGCCCGCGATTACACGTCGTCGTCACTCAAGCTGGCGCTGGAAATGCGCCAGTACATGGAGACGCTGTCCAAGGAAAGGGACATGAATCTGGCGATCCACATCGGCCTTTGTTCGGGCCCGGTGGTCGCGGGTGTGATCGGCACCCGCAAGTTCATTTATGACCTGTGGGGCGATACCGTAAATACCGCCAGCCGCATTACCGACGAGGCGCGTTCCGGCATCATTCTGGTCGATGCGACGACTTACAGGCGCTCGCGCCACCAGTTCGAGTTCGAGGGGCCCATCAATGTGGTCGGCAAGGGCAAAGGCAATATCGAGGTCTACAAACTGATCGACCTTGCCCCGCACCTGCGCGACGTGACAGTCTAGTTTTTCCGCGGGGCAGCAACCGCTGTTGCGCCAAACAGCGAGTTCCATAAACCGGTAACAGCCGCGGTTGCTGCAGCAACACGCTGCGGTTCGACCCGAGCATAACGTTCGCCCGCCAGTCGCAACTGATGTTGCAGTTCGCGGAACTGGCGGTAGGCGGTGCGAACAGCCTCGGCCTGCTCGCTGCTGATCAAGCCAAGGCCGGCTGCGGTTTTCAGCAGAGCGAGGTTTCCGGAGTTTGCGGTCAGTGCATGGTGCTCTCTGGCGTGGCCAAGCACCAGGTACTGCACCATGAATTCGACATCGATAATGCCGCCGTGATCGTGTTTCAGGTCGAACAGCGCACTTTTGTTGGGGTGTGCTTCATGCATTTTGTGGCGCATTTCGAGGATGCCATCGCGCAGGGTGTTCTCATCGCGCGGCGCACAGAGGATTTCGCTGCGGAGTTGTTCGAAAGCATGGCCAATGGCAGTGTCGCCGGCGACGGCGCGTGCTCGCGTCAGCGCCTGGTGTTCCCATAGCCAGGCTTGCTGCAACTGGTAGCGGCGCATGGTATCGAGCGGCGTCACCAGCAAGCCGCTGACGCCGTCTGGACGAAGCCGCAGATCGGTTTCATAGAGGATGCCCGCGGAGGTGACGCTGGTCAGCCAGTTGTTGATGCGCTGCGCGAGGCGGGCGTAGTTTTCTGCTGCCTCGGCCGCGGGATCATCGTAAACAAAAACAATGTCGAGATCCGATGCGTAGCCGAGTTCCTTGCCGCCGAGTTTGCCGTAAGCGACGACGGCAAACAGCGGGTTGTCACGATGGCGTTGCCTGAGGCCGCGCCACGACAATTGCATCACCTCCTCAAGAATGATCGTTGCGAGATCCGACAGGTGATCGCTCAGGGTTTCCAGCGGCAGCGTGCCGGCGAGGTCCTGTGCCACGCAGTGCAGCGTGTGGGTGTTTTTGAAATGTCGCAGCATGTCCATCTGCCGCTCGATATCGCCATCGGCTGTGGCGAGGCTGTCTCGCAACCCGGCCTGAAGGGCCGTCCAGTCAGGTTTGGCCAGCAGAGTGCGGGCATCAAGAAGTTCGTCGAGCAGGATCGGGAATTGCGTGATGTATTGCGCCACCCAGGGACTGGCGCTCATCAGGTCGGCAACGCGGTCAAGCGCATGCGGATACTCGTGCAGCAATGCAAGATAGGCTTCGCGCCGGCTGATGCTTTCGAACAGACCGAGCAGGCGCTCCAATGTTGCATCGGGGCTGCGCCGTGACGCTGCTGCAGCGATGGCTGCGGGCACCAGTCGATCCAGGCGTCGCTGGCTGTCAGCCGGCATTTGCCGATAGCGGCTGCCATGGCGGAACAGCCCCAACCTGCGGCATAGTTCCGTTGCCTGCGCGTAACCCATTCCGGACAGTTTTTCTTCCGCGGCCGCGCTGTCCTCTGGTGGCATGTGCCAAAGTTCCGCGAGCGGGTGTTCGTGGATATCGTCTTCACCGAAAATCGCTTCGAAATGCCGTGACACTGCGGCGCGGTGCCGGGCCAGTTCCGCCGCAAATGCCGGTTCGTCGGCAAAGCCCATGCTGGCGGCCACCAGTGCGCGTTCAGCGGGATCGGTGGGTAAGGCCTGCGTCTGCTGGTCATCGCGGTATTGCAGCCGGTGTTCGAGGTTGCGCAGGAAAATGTAGGCGTCGCGCAATTCAGCAACAGCTGCCGGTTCGATAAAGCCGCGTTCGCCCAGCGCTGCGAGGACCGGAAGCGTCGGCTGCTGCTGCAGCGAACGTTCATGGCCGCCGCGGATGAGCTGGAACACCTGTACCGTGAATTCGATTTCACGGATGCCGCCCGGTCCGAGCTTGATGTTGTCGAGGCGGTCGCGGCGGTTGACTTCATGTCGAACCTGGCTGTGCAGGCTGCGCATCGAGGCGAACGCGCTATAGTCGAGGTGTCTGCGAAACACGAAGGGCTTGACCATGGCCATCAGCACTTCACTCTGATCGCCGGTCAGCACGCGGCCTTTGATCCAGGCGTAGCGTTCCCAGGCGCGGCCTTGGGTGATCAGGTAGTTTTCGAGCATCTCGAAGCTGACCACCAGCGGCCCGCTGTCGCCGTAAGGCCGCAGCCGCGTATCAACCCTGAACACGAAACCGTCTTCGGTCCACTCGTTGAGGGCATTGATCAGCCGTCGCGCAAGACGCGTGAAAAACTCATGGTTGCTTACCGGGCGTGCGCCATCGGTGTCGCCTTCTTCGGGATAGACCAGCACAAGGTCAATGTCCGAAGAGGCATTTAGCTCTGCGCCGCCGAGTTTGCCCATGCCAACAACATGCAGTTGCTGGATGCTGTTGTTGGCGCCGCCGCGTGGCTCGCCGTGCACTGCAGCCAGATCGGCGTGCAGCCGTTTGACTGCCTTTTTGATGGTCACTTCTGCGAGGGCGGTGACGGTGGTAACCACTTCGTCCAGTGTCGCGCGTGCGCTGAGGTCGCGGACGATCAGTCGCGCCATGACGCGCTGGCGCAGTTGGCGCAGTGCGCAGCCGAGTGTCTGATCGTCTGTGATGCCGGCAGCTTCGAGTTCAGCCTGCATCGCGCTGCCCGCATAAGGTTGCTCAAGCTCCGCAGCCGGCAGGATCGTCGGGTGTGCTGCGATCAGTCGTTCAAGATAACGGCTGTAGCGTGCCGCGATGGCGATGTCACGGTCGGCATCAGGAGCAGGTGGTGCGTTAAGCGATGGCATGGTGATTTTCAGGATGGTTTTCTAACGGCATGTTCGCGAAGCCTTCGGTGGCTGATTGAGCGCGGGCGGAACAAGCATGCGCTGTGCTAATTTTCCGTTGATTTTGCGACGAGTTGCAGCCGGGATTTTCCGACAACCTGTTAGAATTGCTAAGCCTTTGTTTCACTATTACATTTTATAATTTTTCAGGCCTGATATGAGCCTTGTCGCAGTCCGCAACCGGATCCAGAGCAGTTCGTTGTGGATCTATCGCGTACTGACGTGGCTGGTGCTGGTTGTCGGTTTTGTTTTTGCAGCAACCATACTTTCGCTGCGCTACTGGATACTGCCTGATATCGGTAACCACCGTGAGGCTGTTGCGCAGCGCTTGAGCGAGGCGGTGCATCAGAAGGTCACGATCGGCGGTCTCAGTGCCGACTGGAACGGTTTGCGGCCCCAGCTTGAACTGGACCAGGTGGTGGTGCACGACGCTGAAGGGCGGCCCGCGCTGGAATTGCCCCGGGTCCATGCGACGCTTTCCTGGCGTTCTGCCGCGCTGCTGCAGATTAATTTTCATTCGCTGGAAATTCACCGGCCGGTGCTCACCATGCGCCGCGACAGCCGCGGCGGAATCACCATCGCTGGCATCGCGCTGAAACTCGAAGGCGAAGGAGATGGCGCGATAGCGCGCTGGGTGCTTGGCCAGCGGGATATCCAGATTCACGGCGCAAAGCTGATCTGGAACGATGACATGCGCGCTGCGCCGGCGCTTGAACTGGAGCGTGTCGAGTTGCGCATCGTCAACAGCGGTGACCGTCATCGTCTGGCCTTGCGTGCCTTGCCGCCTGCAGCGCTGGCTTCCCCGCTGGATGTGCGCGCCGATCTGCGGGGGCAGGATTTTCAGTCCCTCGCAGAACAGTTCACCGGTCAGATTTACGTCGAGCTCGATCATGTCGATATAGCCGCCTGGCGGCAATGGCTGGATTTCCCTGTGCACTTTCCGCATGGCAGTGGCGCGCTGCGCGCCTGGTTTACCTTCGCCGACAATGCGCTGACCGGCGTGATTGCTGATACACAGCTGCGTAATGTCAGGGCGCGGCTCGGCACCGAGCTGCCCGAGCTCGATATTCTGGATTTGGGCGGGCGAATCGCCTGGAAGCGTCTGCCCGATGGGCAGGAACTGTCCACGCGCAAGCTGGCGTTTACCACCGGAGACAATCTGACTTTGCCACCGGTTGACCTTTTACTGCGGGTTGGCGGCACCACGGCAGCGGGTTACAGCCGTGGCGAATTGCAGGCCAACGCACTGGAACTGGCGCCGCTGGTGCAGTTGGCTGACCGTCTTCCGCTGGAGAGCGATTTTCGCAAATCACTGGTGGCGCTGGCTCCTGCAGGCAGATTGCATGACCTGTCGTTACGCTGGAGCGGCGCATGGCCGAAGCCCACCTCGTACGCGATACGCAGCCGCTTCAATGAACTCTCGTTGCAGCGCCAGGGCGGCTGGCCGGGTTTTTCCGGATTCAGCGGCAACGTTGATGGCACCGAGAAGGGCGGCACATTGCATGTGGTGACGCAAAAGGCCACCCTGGAGATGCCGGATCTGTTCCGTCAAAAACTACGCTTCGATACCTTAACCGGCCAGTTGGGCTGGAGCAATTCTGCGCAGGGTATTGAGTTGCGTTTCAGCAATTTTGCATATTCCAACGCCGATCTGACCGGCACGCTGTTTGGCAGTTATCGCAAGGCGGACGATGGCCCCGGTGTCGCGGATCTGACCGGACATCTGACTCGTGGTACCGCTGAGCATGTTTCTGACTATCTGCCGTTAACTCTGGCGGCTGGGTCCCGCGAGTGGCTGGATCGTGCGTTTTCAGCGGGCAGTTCCAGTGACGTGCGCTTCCGTCTGAAGGGTGATCTGAAGAATTTTCCGTTTGCCGATGAACGCAGCGGGGTGTTTGAAGTCGCCGCCAAAATCACCGGTGGCACGGTGCATTACGGCGAAGGCTGGCCCCATATCACCGACATCGACGGTGACCTGCTGTTCCGCGGTCAGCGCATGGATGTTAATGTCCGTCAGGCGATGATCAACAATGTCAGGCTCGGAAAAGTGCGCCTGCAGATACCTGATCTGGTGCATTCCGCCGAAGTGCTGCAGATTAGCGGCGAGGCTGATGGCGCGACCAGCGACTTCCTTGATTTCATTGGACGAAGCCCGGTCCGGGAAATGATCGACGGCTTTACCGATGGCATGCAGGCTCAGGGTCGCGGGCGACTCGGGCTGAAGCTGACGCTGCCTTTACGCGCGCTGAAAAACAGCCGTGTCAGCGGCAACTACCAATTTATCAATAACCAGCTGATTGCCGAGCCCGGTTTTCCGCCACTTGAGCAGGTAAACGGGCGACTGGAATTTACGGAGTCTGCAGTGCGTGTGCCTGCTGCGACTGCGATATTTCTGGGCGGACCGTTGAGCGTAACGGCGGGCAGTCAGCGCGATGCGACGGTCAGCATCCAGTTTCAGGGCAAGATCAATGCCGATGCGGCACGGCGCGCCGGGGGCGGCGAGTGGCTGCGTTACGTCCGCGGCTCCACAGATTGGCGGGGTACGCTGACGATGCGCAACAAACGCGTTGACTTGTCGGTGGATTCTTCCTTGCAGGGTTTGGCAGTCAATCTGCCTGCGCCTTTTGCGAAAGCGGCGGCTGAAACACTGCCGCTGCGTTTCGAGCGCCGGCATGTCAATCCCCAGCAGGAGCGTATTGCAGTGAGCGTAGGCAATCTGGCCAGCACCGTGCTGTATCGGCGGACTGAAGGGGGGCAAGCCCGCATCGAGCGCGGTACGGCACGATTTGGCGAGGGTGTCGCAGCGGAGCCGGATCGCGCGGGTATTGTGCTTTCTGGTGCGATCAAGACGCTGGACCTCGATGCATGGCTTGGGGCGCTCGGAGATGGCGGGCCTGTCGGTGCTGCAACGCTTGCGGCGGCTGATCTGCGGATTGGTGAGCTTGACTGGTTCGGCCGCCGCTTCGGTGCAATGGCTTTGACGGCTGTGCAGCAGGGCGGGGTGTTGCAGGTGACGGCAAAAGGGCGCGATGTCGAAGGCAATGCGTCCTGGAGACCGCAGGGCAAGGGAAGGCTGACCGCACGGCTGCGGAAATTGACGTTGCCGGTACGCGATGATCCTTCTGCACCGGTTGCACCCGTTGTCAGTGCTGCGGATGCGAAGCCACTTGAATTGCCTGCCCTTGATGTTGTCGTTGATGAATTCCAGCTGGGCGAGCGAGCGCTGGGAAAACTGGAACTCCAGGCTACGCCGCAGCAGCGCGACTGGCGTATCGATCGTCTTCGTCTGACCAACGCCGAGAGCACGCTTAATCTTGACGGTACCTGGCAGGCTTGGCTGACCCAACCCGGCACCCAGGTGAATGTACGGCTGGATGTGTCAGATATCGGCAAATTCCTGACGCGACTCGGCTACCCGGAGGGCGTGCGGCGGGGTACGGCGAAAATCGAGGGCTCCCTGGCCTGGCTGGGCAGTCCTCAGCGCATTGATTACCCCACATTGTCCGGCAACTTTGTGCTGGATGCCGCCAAAGGCCAGTTTGTAAAACTGGAGCCGGGCATCGGCAAACTTCTGGGCATCCTCAGTCTGCAGTCTTTGCCGCGACGCATTTCTCTCGATTTCCGCGATATCTTCAGTGAAGGCCTTGCGTTCGACGAAATCGTCGGTGCGGTCAAGGTCGTCAAAGGCGTGGTCAGCACCGACAATCTTCGCATCACCGGTCCTGCGGCGCGCATCGTGATGAGCGGGCAGGTGGATCTGGCAAAGGAAACGCAGGCTTTGCGGGTGAAAGTGAATCCACAGTTGTCCGACACCGTATCGGTGGCCGGTGCGCTGATCGGTGGTCCGGTGGCGGGGATTGCTGCGTTCGTGGCGCAGAAGTTATTGAAGGATCCGCTCGACCAGATTGCTTCTTACGAATATGACGTTACGGGTAATTGGGCTGATCCGCAGGTCAACAAGGTGGAGCGTGCGCCGGTGGCGCAGGATCCACCATGAAATCGTTTCGTGTGATTTTGATGCTCCTGGCCGTGAGTGCCGGCCATGCAGTGGCAGCTGACGTGGCGCCGGAATTATGGGACCGTCCACGTTCGGCGCAGGCCATCATGGCGCAGCCGGCGATCCGGCAAGCTGTTCTGGCTTTGCAGGCCCGCAGTGATGCGCGGTTGTGGATCGTGCATGGCTCCCGCCAGGATGCGCTGTTGCAGGCGGAGGAGTTGCGGGCATGGCTTGTTGCGCTGGCTGTCGAGAGCGTGCGTGTGCAGTTTCGTGTTGATCCGGCAGCGACATTGATACGACTCGAAATTACGGATTGAGGGGGCGGGAGAGATGAGTACACGTTTGCGATCAACCAGAACTCAACGCGGTAACGCCGTCAAGGCGGACGCTGGTGCTACACGTATTGCCGCGGTACAGATGGCCTCGGGCCCGCGGGTCGATTCGAATCTGAAAGAGGCCGCGTGGCTGATTGAAATGGCGGTTGAGCAGGGCGCGAAACTGGTCGCGCTGCCGGAATACTTCGGCATCATGGGCATGAAGGACACCGACAAGGTGGCTGTGCGTGAGGAGTACGGCAAGGGGCCGATACAGGAATTCCTGGCAGAAACCGCGCGCAAACACGGCATCTGGATCGTCGGCGGTTCGGTGCCGCTGGTGGCGTCCTCGCCGAAGAAAGTGCTCAACACAAGCCTTGTTTTCGACGACAAGGGCAAATGCGTTGCGCGATACGACAAGATCCACCTGTTCGGTTTCGAAATGGGTGATGAGCGTTATTCTGAAGAAACCACAATCGAGCACGGCAAAAAAATTGTCGCGCTGGACACGCCGTTCGGCCGCCTCGGACTGTCGATCTGTTATGACCTGCGGTTCCCCGAGCTTTATCGCGCGATGGGCGAAGTGGATCTGATTCTTGTGCCGTCCGCCTTTACCGAGACGACCGGCAAGGCGCATTGGGAAACCCTGATCCGGGCGCGCGCCATCGAAAATCTGGCCTATGTGCTGGCGCCGGCGCAGGGCGGGTATCATCTCAATGGTCGGGAAACCCATGGGGATTCAATGATCGTCGACCCTTGGGGTGTCGTTCTTGATCGCCTGCCGCGTGGTTCCGGGGTGGTTGTCGCCGGGATGAATCGTGCCCATATACAACGGCTGCGCCAGAGTTTGCCGGCGCTGCGTCACCGCACACTCAGTAGTAAATCGTAATTAAATTATAAGTAATTGATTTTATTGTGAAAATTATGAAATCCGCGAATATTTTCGAAACTGCCAGCGCGACTCTGCTGGCCCCCCATGAGCTGGACGAGGGGCGTTTGCAGACCGTGTTCGGGCAAATGATGGCCCACCGTGTCGATTATGCGGATCTTTATTTCCAGTATTCGCGCAGCGAGTCATGGAGTCTGGAAGAGGGCATTGTCAAATCCGGCAGTTTCAACATTGATCAGGGTGTTGGTGTGCGTGCGGTCAGTGGTGAGAAAACCGCGTTTGCCTATTCCGACGACATTAGCTTCAACGCGCTGCAATCCGCGGCGCAGGCGACTCGCGCCATTGCACGCCAGGGCGGCGAAGGTCGCGCTGTGATTGCGCGGCAGGGTTCATTGCGCGCTTTGTATGCGCCACAGGATCCCTTGGCCAGCCTCGGCGCGCCGGAGAAGGTGGCTTTGCTGGAACGGCTGGAGCGTATCGCGCGCCGCATTGATCCGCGTGTGACGCAGGTGATGGCGGCGCTGGCTGGTGAGTATGAAGTGGTGATGGTGGCACGCAGCGACGGCATGCAGGCCGCTGATGTGCGACCGCTGGTGCGTTTGTCGCTGCAGGTGATTGTTGAAGCCGACGGCCGGCGTGAGCAGGGCAGCGCCGGCGGCGGCGGGCGTTTTGATTACGGTCATTTCACTGAAGACGTGTTGAATGATTACGCGCAAAAGGCCGTGCATCAGGCGTTGACCAATCTCGATGCACGTCCGGCACCGGCGGGTACGATGACTGTGGTGCTCGGTCCGGGATGGCCCGGCATCCTGCTGCATGAGGCGGTCGGTCACGGCCTCGAGGGTGACTTCAACCGAAAGGGCACTTCGGCATTCAGCGGCCGCGTGGGCGAACGCGTCGCGGCGCCGGGTGTAACCGTGGTGGATGACGGCACCATCGCGCATCGCCGCGGTTCCCTCAATGTCGATGACGAAGGCAACCCGACGCAGTACAACGTGCTGATCGAAGACGGCGTGTTGCGTGGTTATATCCAGGATTCACTGAACGCACGGCTGATGGGGGTCGCACCCACCGGCAACGGTCGCCGCGAATCGTATGCGCACGTGCCGATGCCGCGCATGACCAATACCTATATGCTCAACGGTGACAAGGATCCGGCAGAAATCATCGCCTCGGTCGATCGCGGTCTTTACGCGGTGAACTTCGGCGGCGGCCAGGTCGACATCACCAGCGGCAAGTTCGTGTTCTCGGCGTCTGAAGCCTTCATGATCGAAAACGGCAAGCTGACTTATCCGGTCAAGGGCGCCACGCTGATCGGCAATGGTCCGGACGCGCTGACCCGGGTGTCGATGATCGGCAACGACATGCGTCTGGACCCGGGGGTGGGTACCTGCGGCAAGGAAGGGCAGAGCGTGCCGGTTGGCGTCGGTCAGCCGACCCTGCGCATCGACGGCTTGACGGTCGGCGGCACCCTCTAGCAACCCTGCAAGGTACGTCAGGATTCGTTTATAATGCATTGATTATATGGAAAGTTAAGGATAGTGATGCTGCACCGTACTGATGATCTGCGGATCAAGGAAATCAAGGAACTGGCGCCGCCGACACACCTGCTGCGCGAGTTTCCGCTGAGCGAAAAAGCGGCAAACACGACGTTTGAAGCCCGCCAGGACATTCATCGCATTCTCCATGGCGCCGATGACCGTCTGCTGGTGATCATGGGGCCGTGCTCGGTGCATGACGTGAAGGCTGCGAAGGAATACGCCGGCAAGTTGCTTGAAGCAAAAAAGAAGCATGCCGCCGATCTGGTGGTTGTCATGCGTGTTTATTTCGAGAAGCCGCGCACAACCGTGGGCTGGAAAGGCCTGATCAACGACCCGAACCTTGATGGAAGCTTCCGCATCAACGAAGGCTTGAAGATCGCGCGCGAGCTGCTGCTGGAACTCAATGAAAGCGGTTTGCCGGTGGGTTGCGAGTTCCTCGACATGATCACGCCGCAATACATTGCCGACCTGGTGTCATGGGGTGCGATCGGCGCACGTACAACGGAATCGCAGATCCATCGTGAACTGGCGTCGGGACTTTCATGCCCGGTTGGTTTCAAGAACGGCACCGACGGCAACATCAAGATCGCCATTGATGCAATCCGCGCCGCGCAGGCGCCGCATCATTTCCTGTCGGTGACCAAGGCCGGCACGTCAGCGATCGTATCGACTACCGGCAACGAGGACTGTCATGTGATCCTCCGTGGCGGCAAGGCGCCGAATTACGATGCTGCCAGTGTTGATGCGGCCGGGCGCGGTCTGGCCGAAGCCGGCATTCCCGCACGGATCATGATCGACTTCAGTCATAGCAACAGCAGCAAGAAACCCGAGAAGCAGGTCGACGTCGCTCAGGATGTCGCGCATCAGGTCGCCAATGGCGACGAGCGTATTTTCGGTGTGATGGTGGAAAGCCACCTGAAGGCCGGTCGTCAGGATCTGGTACCGGGCAAGCCACTGGTTTATGGCGTCAGCATTACCGACGGTTGCATCGGCTGGGACGAAAGCCGCGGCGTACTGGAGGCGCTGGCGGAAGGTGTACGCAAACGCCGGCTCAAGGCCGTCGCCAAGGACTAGGCGGCGACATGTTTGCGGCTCAAAGGGCGAAGGTTTAACACTGAAGACCAAATGGCCGAAGACATTCATACAGCGACGGATCAGGGCAACCTCGCGAAACTCGAACGCGTAGGCGCCGGTACCGCGATTGCCGGAGAAATCTTCGGCCTGGTCGGCAAGTCCCAGTTCTTCACCGAGTTTTCCAAGGACGACATCTCCACGCTGGCCGGTTACATGGAGGTGTTTCGCGCGCAGCCAGGGGAAATCATCATCCGTGAAAGCGATGAAGGCGACTTCATGGTGCTGA
Organism: Bordetella parapertussis; assembly: GCA_945862135.1. Taxonomy (GTDB): domain Bacteria; phylum Pseudomonadota; class Gammaproteobacteria; order Burkholderiales; family SG8-41. The sequence continues at coordinate 12,459 of CAMAYE010000015.1, read as the reverse complement.
TCGTCGATGGCGAAATCGATATCCTGAAAAAGAGTCATCGCGCAGAACAGCAGCACATGACCAGCGCCGGGCCCGGCATGACGCTGGGTGAGATGTCGATGATCGACGGCGAACCACGCTTTGCGACCTGCATGGCATCGCAGCCCACGACTTTTGCCGTGCTGACCCGCGACAGCATGGCCAAAATCATTCTTGATCATCCCAGCCTGGGTTCCAAGATACTGGTGAAGATGGTCACCATGCTTTCGCAGCGCCTGCGCCAGACCAGTGCGCGGCTGTTGCGGTTGATGGAAGAGCCCCGCTAGTTTCCCCGCCGCGTCTGCGCAGTTCATGACGTTTCACTTGTTTCCGGCATTTCGCTGGATCGCGGTTGCAATGGCTTTGTTTGCGCTGTTCGCCGGTGAAACTGCGAGAGCGCAGCCCGTTCAGGCTTTGGATGCACGCGGTATCACTGTTCGCCTGCAGCAACCGGCGCGGCACATCATTACGCTGGCTCCCAATCTCACTGAATTGGCATTTGCGGCAGGCGCGGGCGAAAGGCTTGTCGGTGTGGCGCGTTTCAGCGACTACCCCCCGGAGGCGCGCAAGATCCCGCTCGTCAGCGATGCTGTGCAGTTTGATATCGAGCGCATGCTTACGTTACGCGCCGATCTGGTGCTGGCTTGGCAGGGCGGTACGCCAACGGAAGCGATTGCCCGCATCGAGCGTGCCGGGCTCCAGGTGTTTGTCGCTGGCGCTGCCGGATTGGACGACATCGCGCGCAACATGACGGCAATTGCGCATCTCGCCGGCACTGCTGCGGCAGGCTCGATCGCACGTGCTGCATTCGATGCCGATTTGCGCTTGTTGCGGGCACGCCGCAGCAGCGGTACGCCGGTACGCGTGTTTTATGAAATCTGGGGGCGACCGCTGATGACCGTAAACAATGCACATCTGATCAGCGAAATCATCGGGCTTTGTGGCGGCATTAATGTGTTCGGTGATCAGCGCCCGCTGACGCCTGAAGTCTCGCGTGAAGCACTGCTCGCTGCGCGGCCCGATATCGTGCTCGGCGGCGGATCTGCCGACACTCCTGCCGCGTTTGCCGCACGCTGGGCGGCGATGCCGCAGCCGCTGAATGTGCTGCCGGCGCGTTACCTGTCTCCGGATCTGATGCAGCGGCCGACACCACGCATCCTTGAGGGTGCCAGGCAGGTTTGTACTTATCTGGACGGTGTGCGGTCAGCGCGGCACTGATTCGTTTTGCAGAAACTTATCGATCAGACGCGGTTGAGCCCCTGCTGCCAGAGCACATCGCTTCCGCCATCGGCGCGGTTGAGCACGCGCGCCAGAACAAACAGCAGATCGGAAAGGCGGTTCAGATATTGCACGGGCAAGGCTTGCAGCTTCTCGTTTTGCCCCAGCGTGACCAGTGAACGTTCTGCGCGACGGCAGACGGTGCGTGCGACGTGGGTCAAAGCCGCAGCGCGATTGCCGCCGGGCAGAATGAATTCGCGCAGCGGCGGAAGATTCGTATTGAACTGTTCGATCAGCGCGTCAATGCGGACAAGGTGACTTTCAGACATCAGTGCATGTCCGGGCAGACTCAGTTCACCGCCCAGATCAAAAAGGTCGTGCTGTATACCAGCCAGAGCGTCGCGCACGGGTGTGGGCAATGCTTCGGAAAGCAGCAGGCCGATCGTGCTGTTCAGTTCATCGACATCCCCCATGGCCGCGATCCGCGGCTGGTCTTTGCCAATGCGGTCGCCGGAGGCGAGTCCGGTGCTGCCGTCGTCTCCAGTGCGGGTCACGATTTTTGAAAGCCGGTTTGCCATTGGGGGATCCTTGAGAGTGGCGCATTATAAGCTTGCGGGTGCTGGACGCGGCGGCGCATGCCAATCTGATTCAGCAATCCTTTCCGAAGATCGCAATAGACGACGCGGAGGCATGGCGTGTTCAGACATGTGCTGATTTATACCCATTGTTCCAGGCCCGTCGCGTCACATTGCTGTATGTGCTGCCGCGGCTTGCCCCGCTGATTTTTGCCGAAGGTTATGTGCCGTAGCCCGGCTGGATGCATAACTACGCAAGCTCGGCCCGGGGCTGCGCCAAGGCCTGCATCGCCCGAGCCGAGATCCAGGTTGACTAATCCGGTGTGTCCTGCAGCACGCGGCTGGCCAGCGCCGATCGTCCTTGCAAGGGGATCATCGCCACAGCGCGAACGCACAATTGAGACGCATCGTCATGCCCTCGCGGGGTCGCAAGGGGCTCTCAGCAGTAGTGCTGGGCAGTGACACCCTGAAAGTGCTGACATCTTGCGCGCGCCCAGTCATTTTTTCGATAAATACAATAAAAACAAGTGCTTGTGATTTTTCGCTGGTTTGTCGCCAGAACCAGCGCTTACTGGCTGCAGCAGTGCCTGGCCGCCGGTCAGCAGCCGTTCATTCGGATCATGGGTCTGCCCGTGGCGTGCCATCGGGCAGCCGGTCACGGCACTCGCGGAAGATGCGCAGTTTGCAGTCGCGACAGGTTGCCGTATCCAGTTTCGGATAAATCGTTTCGAGGGCGCGAACCTTGACCGGAAACAGGTGGTCACGACCGATTTCATCGATGTAACCGCCGCGTTTGAGCAGGCGGATGACTTCGTCCTTCAGCCGGTAAAAATAGAGGCCGCCACCCAGGCGACGGCGGCGTTTGGCTTCATGCGCAAACAGTTCTGCGCCGGCGACATCTACAAAATTGATGCCGCTCGATACCACCAGCACATGTTTCTGCTGGTTTGTTTCGCCGATTTCGTGGAGCGTCTGCTGGATGTGATCGACTGCGCCGAAGAAGACCGAACCATTGATGCGCAGGCACTTGAGTTGCGGACAATCGGGTAGTCCGGTGTCTGCGGAGTAGTGATAGCTGTCGGGTGCCGGATCGGGTTTGACGTCGAGAACGACCGGATGGGAGGTGCGTTTCAGATAGAGCAGCAGCGATAGCAGGATGCCGGCGTAGATCGCAAACTCCAGCTGCACGAACAGCGTGGCCAGCAGGGTGACGCCGAGGACGACGCTTTCCGGCAGGCTGGTGCGCAGGATGCCGCGCATCTGTTTGATGTCGATCAGGCCCCAGGCCACCATGAACAGGATGCCCGCCATTGTCGGGACCGGCAGGAACTGCACCAGCGGCGCCACCATCAGCACGATCAACAGCAGGAATACAGCTGAAAGTATCGCCGCCAGCGGCGTGCGCGCGCCCGCTTCATAGTTGACGCCGCTGCGGTTGAATGAACCACTGGAGGCGTAGGCCGAAAAGAAGCTGCCAAACAGATTGGACAACCCCTGACCGATGAATTCCTGGTTACCGTCAATGCGTTGCTCGGAACGTACAGCGATGGCGCGTGCGATCGATACCGCCTCGGTCAGGCCGAGCAATGTGATAGCAACGGCGATTGAGGCTGTCTTGCGCAGTGACTCCAGCGTGAGGTCAGGTACCGAGAAATGCGGAAAGATCCCGGACAGCGCCTTGACTGTTTCAATCTGTCCGCCAATTTCCAGTTGCGGAACCATGCCGAGCAGTGCGGCATAGAGGCTGCCCGCGATCATCGCGACAATCATGTAAGGCAGTTTGCGATGGCGGCGCTTGACGAAGGCGCCGACCAGCAGAGTGATCATGCCGACCGAAGTGACATACCAGTTGATGTCGTCGAGTCCGAGCAGGGTCTGGTACAGGGTTTCGGCGAACGAAATGCCGCGTGGCATGGGGATGCCGAAGAAGTGCTGGATCTGGGTCCCGATGATGAGCATTCCCGCGCCGGCAGTGAAGCCCAGCACCACGGTATGGGAGATGAAATTCACCAGCGCACCCATGCGCGCCAGGCCCATGGCCAGCTGGAAGATCCCGGTCAGGAAAGTGACCATCAGCACTAGACGGATGTATTCGGCGGTTCCGGGAATGGCCAGGCCGCTCATGGTCGAGTAAATGACGATGGAAATCGCCGTGGTCGGCCCTGATACCAGATGCCAGCTCGATCCGAACAGTGCCGCGATGATTGCGGGAATCATCGCGGCGTAAAGACCGTATTCCGGAGGCATGCCGGCGATGGTGGCGAATGCCACGCCCTGCGGCAGCACTACGACCGCACCCGTCAGTCCGGCCAAAGCATCGGCGCGCAAGGTCCCCTGGTTGACCATGGGCCACCATTGCAGGAACGGAAATATCCTGCGCGCCAATGCTCGGAGTTCGAACGCGGAGAGGGCTGAAGACTTCAATGGGATTCCCGATGCGACTACGCGGATTATCGACCATCGCGGCCTGCGGGGCCAATCAGCGAATTTTGATGGGCAATCAGCGAATCTTTTGGGCTATAATCTGCGCCCTGAAACGTCCAGAAAACGCCTCAAAAAGGAAGAGCGCCCTCATGAATCGGTTATCCGCAATCGCCTTGAGCCTCGGTCTGGCCGCGCTCGCGCCTGCCATGGCGCAGGCTGCAGAAGGCAACCCTGTCCCCGGTAAAGACAAGGTTTCAATGTGCATCGGCTGCCACGGCATTCCCGGTTACAAGACGGCCTTTCCCGTGACCTACAACGTCCCGAAACTGGGTGGCCAGCATGCTGCCTATATCGTCAAGGCGCTGCAGGCATACAAAAGCGGCGATCGTACGCATCCCTCGATGCGTGCCATCGCGGCAGGTCTCAGTGAACAGGACATGGCTGATGTCGCGGCTTACTACTCAGCGCCTGCCGTGCAGGCTGCGGCGAAATAAGGGACGATGATGATCAAGAAAATTATCCTGTTTGCCGGTTGCGCAGTATTCTTCACCGCCGGTATGGTTCAAGCCGCCAATCCGGCGGCAGGCAAGGAAAAATCCAAGTCCTGCGCCGCCTGCCACGGTGTCGACGGCAACAGCACTGCGCCTGATTTTCCTCGCATCGCGGGCCAGCATTACGACTATCTGGTCAAGGCGCTGTCCGACTACAAAACCGGTGAGCGCAAAAACGCCATCATGGCGCCTCAGGCCGCCAATCTGACCAAACGCGATATTGAAGATCTGGCCGCCTATTTTTCGCGGCAACAGGGGCTGGTCGTCAAATACTGATCGTCGGCTGCCTGCCTTCAGTAAAAACCGCGCCTTGATGGCGCGGTTTTTTTATGCCGTCGCCGTGGTCTTGCCGCGGAACTCGCAGAGATCGCGGATCAGGCAATCCCCGCAATGGGGGTTCCGCGCGATACAGACATAACGACCATGCAGGATCAGCCAGTGGTGGGCATGTTGTTTGAATTCGTCCGGGGTGAATTTCAGGAGTTTCTGCTCCACCGCAAGCGGGTCCTTGCCCGGTGCGAGACCGGTTCGGTTGGCAATTCTGAAAATATGTGTATCGACGGCAATGGTCGGTTCGCCGAATGCGATGTTCAGAACCACATTCGCGGTTTTGCGACCGACCCCTGGCAGTGCTTCAAGGGCTTCGCGGTCACGGGGTACTTTGCTGTCATGCTGATCGATCAGGATCTTGCAGGTGGCGATGATGTTTTTCGCCTTGGTGCGATATAGACCGATGCTTTTGATGAACTGCTCGAGCCCTGCAACGCCGAGTTTGAGCAGGGCCTGCGGTGTATTGGCTTTTTTGTACAGCAGCCGGGTTGCCCGATTGACGCTTTTATCTGTCGCTTGAGCGGAAAGAATCACCGCAACCAGCAATTCAAAAGGTGATGCGTATTCCAGTTCGCCTCGCGGATCTGGATTGGCGGTGCGGAAACGTTCGTAAATGGCGCGGCGGCGTGCGGGATTCATGTGTTTCAGGTCGTATGGCGGTTGAGTGCCGGGTGATTATAATGGCCACCTCGCCACCGGGAGTCCTTGATGTTGTATTCGGCTACACGCTGCCGTATGGTTTTTGCCTTTTGTGGCTTGTCTATCTTTTTGGCGGCAGCGCATGCCGAACCGGTAACGCTCGAACGTGACAGTGTGCTGCGGTCCGAACCCCGGACCGATGCGGCGACGTTGACCAGCCTGCCCAGCGGCACCACGGGCGACGCGCTTGCGCGGCAGGGAGCCTGGGTGCAGATTCGTTCGGGCTCCGCCACAGGCTGGCTTTATTCTTTCAATGTGCGTTTTGGGGCGGCGCCCAGCTCCGGTGATGGTGCCGGATCCGTGCTTGGCCGGGTTTTCGGGCCGCGGCAACGGGTCAATGTAACCAGCACGATCGGCATTCGCGGTCTCGACGAGGAAGATCTGAAGCAGGCGCGTTTTGACAACAGCCAGTTACATCAACTCGACAGTTTTGCGGCGACTCGTGACCAAGCCGAATCCCATGCCGGCGAAATTGGCCTCAGCGCAGCGCGCATGGACTACCTGGGCGGGTCGTCAGCTGGTGCCGGCGGCGAATCGACGGGTGCCCGGGAATGAATCCCGTTAACGCCATGAATATGCGCATATTTCTTGTGCTTGTTTTGTGTTGCGGCAATGGAAACGCCCTGGCGCAGAGCATCGACCTCAATCGCCTGTTCAGCATCGGACGGGATGCGCTGACTGCAGTTGCCGGTGTCAGCGAGCAGGATGAGCAAACCATGGGTCGTGAGATCGCCGGCAGGATGCTCGGTGCGGCGCCGCTCGTCAATGACGCCACGTTGCAGGCTTACGTGAATCGTGTCGGGCGCTGGATTGCGATGCAGAGCGAACGACCGGATCTGCCCTGGCGTTTTGCAGTCATTGACACTGCGTCGATCAATGCCTTTGCTGCTCCCGGTGGCTACGTGATGCTGACTCGCGGACTTTACGACATCCTCGACAGCGAGGCGGAACTTGCCGGTGTGCTGGCTCATGAAATCAGTCATATCGTACGCCGTCACCATGTGACGGTGATGCAGAAGAGTGCTGCACTGTCGGCGGGTTCGCAACTCGCGCAACGCGACAACCGTTCAGCCATCATCAACAACATGATCGGCACTGGCGCCGAGGTGTTTGCTCGCGGCCTCGACAAGAGTGCTGAATACGAAGCGGATGCCATGGGTGTCGTATTGGCGGCACGCGCCGGCTATAACCCCTTCGGTCTGGTTGATGTTTTGCACAAACTGTCGGCACGCGGCGCTGGTGATCAATCGATGGCGCTGCTGTTCAAGACGCACCCCTTACCCGGTGACCGGCTTGCACAACTGGCTGAATTGCTGACGCCCAATCTGGCGCGGTTGCCGGTCGGACTCGAGCCGGAAATTCGTCGCGTCGCTGCAAATGCGGGTCGTCAACGTGCGGCACAGCCCCTGCCGGCAGAGGGTGCCCGCGGCCTCGCCGCGCAGCCTGCAGCGCCTCCGCCGTCCTCTCCGCAACCGAGAGGCACTCCTGCAATCGACCCGGTTCAGTTGCTCCGCGGGATTCTTGGCCGCTGAAACGATTGCACTGGCCTGATTTTCAGGTTTTGCGGTTTGCCAGTCGTTCCTGCGCGCGAGCCAGTGCCTTCGCGATCGTCGCTTTTTTTCGTGCCGCGGCAGACTTAGCGGCCCGATCACGGCGTTGCTGTTCAAGTTCAGCGTGGCGCGACTGGTGACGCAGGTAGCGTTCCCTGAGTCGCGGTGCGTTGCTGCGTTGCAGGCTGCGGTCGCGCGCTGCACCGGTCGGCGCAAGCGCGATGCAATCCACCGGACAGGGTGGCAGGCATAAAGCGCAGCCTGTACATTCCGCGGCAATCACGGTGTGCATCATTTTGCGTGCGCCAACAATGGCGTCGACCGGGCATGCATCGATGCACAGGGTGCAGCCGATGCAGGCCGCTTCGTCGATCAGTGCAACGGCTGGAGGTGTCGCTGCCCCGTGGACGGAATTCAGCGGGATGACCGGTTTGCCGAGCAGCAGCGCGAGTTCTGCAATCACTTCATCGCCGCCTGGCGGACACTGGTTGATCGGTGCGACGCCAGCGGCGATTGCGTCGGCGTATGGGCGGCAGCCTGGATAGCCGCACTGGCCGCATTGCGTCTGCGGCAATACGTCATCAATTGTTTCGCCGGTTGCTGCGACGCTGCTCACGCCAGGGCTTGCACTGGTGTTGCGTAAGGCAGATCGAGGTCGCGTGCGAGTTCCGCATGAGTGATCTGGCCATTGCAGGTTTGCAGGCCTGCTGCAAGATGCCGGTTGGCCAGCACGGCGCCGCGCAGCCCGAGATTGGCGATCTGCAATGCGTGTGGCAGCGTCGCCTGGGTCAGCGCGAGGGTTGCAGTCCGTGCGACTGCAGACGGCATATTGGGCACACAGTAATGTACGACGCCTTCTTCGATGAACAAAGGCTCCGTATGCGATGTGGGGCGCGAGGTTTCGAAAATGCCGCCCTGGTCGATGGCGACATCGACAATTACTGATCCGGGACGCATCGTCTTCAGGTCGGCGCGTGTAATCAGCCGCGGCGCGCGTGCGCCTGGCAACAGGACTGCTCCGATGACAAGGTCTTGTGCCGGCAATAGTGAGCGCAGGGTTTGTGGCGCCGCAATCACACCCTTGAGCCGGCCGTCGAATGCTGTTTCAAGCTGCGCAAGACGATCAGCGCTGCGTTCAATCAGCGTGACATCAGCGCCCATGCCCAGCGCGATACGTGCGGCGCTTTCGCCAACCGTGCCGCCGCCGATGATCAGCACATTGGCCGGCAGTACACCGGGCACGCCGCCGAGCAGCACGCCGCTGCCGCCATTGGCCATTTGCAGCGCCCAGGCGCCAACCTGCGGCGCCAGTCGTCCCGCAATCTGCGACATCGGTGTCAGCAACGGCAGATGGCCCGCGACATCGGTGATGGTTTCATAAGCCACGCAGGCCACATTGGCCGCAAGCATGGCTTCGAGCAGCGGGCGATCCGGCGCGAAGTGGTGATAGCCGTAAAGAATCTGGCCGCGGCGAAGCAGGGGAAACTCGCTGCGCTGGATTTCCTTCACTTTGATGATCAGATCCGCGGCGTAGACATCTGCGGCAGATGTGGCGATGGTAGCGCCAGCACTGCGGTATGCCTCATCGGGAAAACCAACCCGTGCGCCGGCATTTTGTTCCACACGAACCGTGTGTCCAGCTGCAACCAGTGCTTCAACGCCTTCAGGGGTAGCGCCGACGCGATATTCGTGATTCTTGATTTCTTTGGGGATGCCGATCAGCATGATCAGATCTTTATGATGGCGTTGACGCAATCGCCGACCAGTGCCGGACCGGCGTACACGAGACCGGAGTATAGCTGTACCAGGCTTGCGCCGGCCTTGATGCGGGCTGAGGCATCAGCACCATTCATGATGCCGCCAACACCGATGATGGGCACTGCGCCACCGAGCTTTGCCGCGAGCTGCAGGGCAACCGCCTGTGCCTGCGCAGTCAGCGGTGCGCCGCTGAGACCGCCAGTTTCTGTACCATGCGGCAATCGGGCAACGGCATCCCGCGCGAGAGTGGTATTGGTGGCGATGACGGCGTCGATGCCGTGTGTGACCAGCAGATCGGCAATTGCGGCGATCTGGTTTTCATCCAGATCCGGTGCAATTTTCAGTGCCAGTGGCACACGTCGGCCATGCTGGTCGGCGAGGCGTTCACGCTCCGCCTTCAGCGCACCCAGCAACTGCCCGAGCTCATCCGTTTGCTGCAGCTGGCGCAGGTTTTTGGTGTTGGGAGAAGAAATATTGACCGTGACGTAACTGGCGCTGGAGTACACCTTGCGCAGACAGATCAGGTAGTCGTCGGCAGCACGTTCGATCGGCGTGTCAAAGTTCTTGCCGATGTTGATACCGAGCACGCCGCGGTAACGCGCGCGCTGCACATTGGCAAGCAGGGCATCGACGCCGTGATTGTTGAAGCCCATGCGGTTGATCACCGCTTGCGCCTGCGGCAGCCGGAACATGCGTGGCCGCGGATTGCCTGGCTGCGGACGAGGGGTGATGGTGCCGATTTCAATAAATCCAAAACCAAGGGCGGCGAGCGCATCGACGTAGTCGCCGTTTTTGTCGAGCCCGGCAGCAAGTCCGACAGGATTGGGAAAGTCGTTGCCCATCACTTTGCGCGGCGCTGGCGCAACGCTGGCAATGCAGGGACGCAGCGCGCCGGTGCGCGCGGCCAGCTGCAATGACTCCAGCGTCAGGTGGTGGGCTGTTTCGGCATCAAGTGAGAACAGCAGGGGACGGAGCAGGGTATACATGCCGCTATTGTACCGGCCTGGCTTTGTATCGGAGTGCGCCTTAAAAACCATTTAAAAACAATAATATAAATACTTTCCGCTATTGCAACTGCCGTTCCTGGTGCTGGCGCTGCCAGGCAAACGGCGCTTTGCAGCAAGATCAGTGGCGTGATGCGCGCAACAGATTCCTTGCCGCGGCAGTCTGCTTGCCTGTGGCGAGGGTGATCAGGCGTGGCAGCAGCGCATTCAAGCGCACTGCCAGTTTCTCCGGCCAGCCGATGTAAATTTCATTGCGGTCATTGACGATGGCTTCAATGATGGCGCTGGCCACTGCAGCCGGTTCGTCAACGGCCGCGCCATTGGCGGATGACAGTTTGTAGAGGGCATCGGAATTGATGGCGGTTCGCGTGGTGCGCGGCGCTGCGTAGGTGACGCCGATGCCTGTACCGGCGAGTTCCCGGCGTAATGCTTCGGAGAAGCCGCGCAATGCAAACTTGCTCGCCGAATAGGCGGCAAAGTGCGGAAAACCGATGGAGCCCAGGATCGAACCGATATTGACGATGCGGCCGCAGCCCGCATCCAGCATGCCTGGCAGCACGGCGTGTGTCAGCAGCAGGGGCGCGGTAATGTTGGTGTTGATGAGATTGCTGATGTCCTCAGGAGTCTCCAGCGAATATTCGCCGAAACTCGAAACACCGGCGTTGTTGATCAGCAGATCTATGCCGCCCAGCAGTTTCCGGGTGCGCTCTGCCAGCCGTGCAAGATTTCCGGCAATGCCGAGGTCGTGTGTGATGGCCACTGCAGACCCGCCCGCACTGTTGATTTCATCGGCAATCGCGGCAAGATTTCCGCTGTTGCGTCCGACCAATACCAGACGCGCACCGTGTGCGCCCAGATCCTTAGCCAGGCAGCGGCCTATGCCACTGCCCGCGCCGGTCAGGAGGGTACGGCAGCCCTGCAGTTTCATGCGCATTTCCTCGCCGGTTGCGCGTTCTGGTTGCGCAGGATATCCAGTCCCCGGAATACGTTTCCATACAGCTGATAGAAGACTTTTGCGCCGTGCACCAGTGCTTCCCAGTCGCCGGTATCGGTGATGCGGTTGACCAGTGTGGCGTAGAAGCGGGTGTGCTCCTGATCAAGCGCACCGTGAGAGGTCAGGTAGCTGAACGCCTGGGGCGGCAGACTGAGCGAGTTGCGCAATGCATCCGCTGCATTGCTTGCCACAGCGGTGCTGGTGCCTTCCAGCACGAGGACCATTCCCAGAAATCCGACGGGGTTGCCACGTGCGATCGTGTCATAGGCATAAGAGACCAGAATTTCTGCAGGTAGTCCCGGCCGGCCCTTGCGCACCGCTTCTGCATCGGCGCCGCAAGCACGGATGTCGTTGAGGATCCACTCCTGATGTCCGGTTTCCTCGCTGATGTATTCCCCCATCGCTTCCCGCAGCCATTCAAGCCGCTCCGGGATCCGGGCGCCGCAGGCCATCAGCAGCGGGACCGTGTGTTTGACGTGATGGTAGGCCTCGGTAAGGAAGGCGACGTAATCTTGCCGTTCAAGCTTGCCTCTGGCGCCGTCCTGGATGAAAGGAAGGGCCAGGAGTTCGCTGCGTTCAGTGGCGGTCAGCGCCAACAATTTGTCATGCGGTTGCAAGATGGTGCTCCATGTAAAGTTTATCGAGTCGGTCGGCATAACGAGCGGCGATGGCGCCGCGGCGCATTCGGCCATTGGCGGTCAGTTCGCCGTTCTGCAAGGAAAATGGTTCATCCGCTGGCAGCCATTGATGAACTTGGGCATACCCGGGAAGACCGCGGTTTGCGGCGGCAATTGTTTCAATGACGTCTTGGGCTGTGGCACCCGGAACCGTTGTGATCACGGCGGTATTCCAGGGACGGGCTTCGCCATGAACCCAGGCCTGTCTGATGGCTGGCTGGATCATCAGTTCGCCTTCGACCCATTCCGGTGAAACATTACGTCCGAAGGAGGTGACGAACATGTCTTTTTTTCGGCCAGTGACATACAGAAAACCATCTCCGTCCATGTGACCGATGTCGCCTGTGGCCCATAAGCCTTCCCTGGTTGCTGTTTCTCCGGCATAACCGAGAAAAGCGCTACGACCGACCAGTATTTCTCCGTCATCCGCAAACTGAACATCACCATGTGCCAGCGGCCGGCCGACGCTGCCCGGACGATTGGCCTGCGCTGTGTTCAGCGTGACGACCGACGCGCATTCGGAAAGTCCGTAACCTTCGAAAACCGGAATGCCTGCGTTCGCGGCACGGTTCAGCAGTGCCGATGGTGTACGTGCGCCGCCAACAGCCAGAAAACGCAAAGTATCTGAGGGGGAAATCCCGCTCTCGACCGCGGCGACCAG
>CAMAYE010000014.1 GCA_945862135.1 Bordetella parapertussis | reverse complement strand
TGGTGTTTACGCTCTTCCGGGAAGAAGTTGATGATCCGGTCCAGCGCCTGGTTGGCGCTGTTGGCATGCAGCGTCGCCATCGCCAAGTGGCCGGTTTCGGCAAAGGCAATCGCGTGATCCATGGTTTCACGATCGCGGATCTCGCCGATCAGAATGACATCGGGCGCCTGACGCAGCGTGTTTTTCAGCGCGGCATGCCAGGAATCAGTATCAACGCCGACTTCACGCTGGGTGACCACGCAGTTCTTGTGGTCGTGTACGTACTCGATCGGATCCTCGATGGTGATGATGTGGCCGTAGCTGTTTTCATTGCGGTAACCCATCATCGCCGCCAGCGACGTCGATTTACCCGAGCCCGTGCCGCCGACCATGATCACCAGACCGCGCTTGGTCATCACCACGTCTTTCAGCACCTGCGGCAGTTTGAGATCATCGAACTTCGGAATCGATGTGTTGATGGTCCGCAGCACCATGCCAACCCGGCCCTGCTGCATGAAGGCATTGACGCGGAAACGACCGATGTCGCCGGGGCTGACCGCGAAATTGCATTCCTTGGTCGCCTCGAACTCGCCAGCCTGTTTGTCGTTCATGATGCCGCGCGCCAGTTCCGCCGTGTGCTGCGCGGTCAGCGACTGCTGCGCCACCGGCGTCATTTTGCCGTCCAGCTTGATCGCCGGCGGGAAACCCACCGTGATAAAAAGGTCCGAGGCCTTTTTCGCGACCATCGCCCGCAGCAGGTCGTGCATGAACTTAACTGCCTGTTCTCTTTCCATGCTCTTGCTCCCGTATTCTTGGCTTCGACTGCACCGCCGGTTTAGCGGAACGCGTCCTTGTTCATCGCCTTGCCGCGCGCTTCTTCCACCGACACGATGTTGCGTTTGACCAGATCCGTCAGGTTCTGGTCCAGCGTCTGCATGCCCAGCTGGGCGCCGGTCTGGATCGCCGAATACATCTGCGCCACTTTGTTCTCGCGGATCAGGTTGCGGATCGCCGGGGTGCCGACCATGATTTCATGCGCTGCCGCGCGGCCGCTGCCGTCCTTGGTCTTGAGCAGGGTCTGAGAAATCACCGCACGCAGGGATTCGGACAGCATTGCGCGCATCATTTCCTTCTCTTCCGCCGGGAACACGTCGATGATCCGGTCGATGGTCTTGGCGGCGGAGCTGGTATGCAGCGTTCCGAATACCAGATGGCCCGTTTCGGCTGCGGTCAGCGCCAGGCGGATGGTTTCCAGATCGCGCATCTCGCCAACCAGAATGATGTCCGGATCTTCACGCAGCGCCGAACGTAATGCATTGGCAAACGACAGGGTGTGCGGACCAACCTCGCGCTGGTTGATCAGGCACTTCTTCGATTCATGGACGAATTCGATCGGGTCTTCCACCGTCAGGATGTGGCCCTGCTCGTTTTCGTTGATGTGGTTGACGATTGCGGCCAGCGTGGTCGATTTGCCCGAACCCGTCGGGCCGGTCACCAGCACCACGCCGCGGGGCTGGTTGGCAATATCGACGAACACCTTGGGCGCCTTGAGGTCTTCCAGGCTCAGCACCTTGGACGGAATGGTCCGGAACACCGCGCCCGCGCCACGCTGCTGGACAAAGGCGTTGACGCGGAATCGCGCCAGATTGGGGATCGAGAACGAGAAGTCGCACTCGAGGTTTTCTTCATAAAATTTACGCTGGCCGTCGTTCATGATGTCATACACCATGGCGTGCACGTCTTTGTGCTCCAGCGCCGGCAGATTGATTCGGCGGATGTCGCCATGAACGCGGATCATCGGCGGCAGGCCGGAAGACAGATGCAGGTCGGATGCCTTGTTTTTAACAACGAAGGCCAGCAGTTCGGAGATGTCCATTTATAATTCCCTGGGAAGTGTTGCCATGCGGGCTATGCGGGGTGCCGTATGCGCGCACCCAAGCGCTGGAACATGCGCCAACCAGCCTCTGAGCGCGCCGAAATTATGACCACAATCGCCTTGAACTTGCAAGCCGTACACGACCGCATCCGGCGGGCTGCAGTGGCTGCGAATCGCGCGCCTGACAGCGTACAACTGCTGGCGGTCAGCAAGACCTTCGGCGCCGATGCGGTCGAAGCTGCGTGGCAGACCGGCGAGCGCGCATTCGGCGAGAATTTTGTGCAGGAAGCCCTCGACAAGATTGCACAACTCGGGCATCTCGCCATCGAATGGCATTTCATCGGCCCGATCCAGAGCAACAAGACGCGCCCGATCGCCGAACACTTCGCTTGGGTGCATGGCGTCGAACGCGAAAAGATTGCACGACGCCTCAATGACGCACGACCGTCCCATCTGCCGCCGCTGAATGTGCTGATTCAGGTCAATGTCAGCGGCGAAGCCAGCAAAAGCGGCGTCTCGCCCGGGGAAGAACGCGCCCTGGCCGCAGTGATCCGCACCCTGCCGCGGTTGCAGCTTCGCGGACTGATGGCCATTCCCGAGCCCACCACGGATGCCGGTCTGCAGCGGCAACGCTTCGCACTGTTGCGCAGCCTGTATCAGAGATTACAGACGGATGACCGTGACGTGGATACGCTGTCGATGGGAATGTCCGATGACCTTGAGGCTGCGATCGCCGAAGGCGCAACCATGGTGCGGATCGGCACGGCCATCTTCGGTTCACGGAAAGCGGCGAATACCGGCCACTGAACCGTATAATGCGGCGAAGAGGTCTGCAGCAGTTTTGGTCTGATCACGTTCATATTTCGCGCTTTCTCATCAATCCATGAACATCCTGTTTATCGGCGGCGGCAACATGGCGGCCGCAATCATCGGCGGACTGGTCGCCAAGGGCTGGCCGGCTTCGGCCATTCATGCCGTGGACGTGCTGCCGGAAGCACTGCAGCGGCTTGAGCAGCAGTACGGCATACGCACTTCGGCCGACGGCGCTGCAGCAGCGCGTGATGCAGACTGCATCGTGCTTGCGGTCAAACCGCAGCAGTTGCGCGAGGTTGCGCGCGGTCTTTCTTCCTTCATCAACGGCAAACTGATCATCAGCATCGCGGCCGGCATTCGCGGGGCTGATCTCGCGCGCTGGCTAGGGCCGGCTGCGCACATCGTACGCGCAATGCCCAACACGCCAGCGCTGGTGGCCTCCGGCATCACCGGACTTTGCGCCATGCCCGGCGTCACCGAAAAACAGCGCGAAGATGCCGAAAACATCCTCGCCGCAGTAGGCGCCACTTTCTGGGTTGCTTCAGAGCGCGATCTGGATACCGTCACCGCCGTATCGGGCAGCGGCCCCGCCTATGTGTTTTATTTTATAGAGGCGCTGGAGCAGGCGGCGCTGGAACTGGGCTTGCCCGCAGCCGCAGCCCGGCAAAGCGCGCTCGCCACCTTTGCCGGCGCGGTCAAACTCGCGATGTCCGATAACACCGACCCTGCCACGCTGCGCGCACGGGTAACTTCCAAAGGCGGCACTACGGAACGTGCGATTGCTTTGCTCGACAAAGACGCCGTCAAGGCTGCTTTTGTACGCGCGGTACGCGGTGCCGCGGAACGGTCCGCCGAACTCGGCGACGAACTGGGCAAGGACTAGGAACTGGGAGCGCAGGACAACATGCTGGGTAATGCATTGATTTTCATCGCACAGGTCGCCTTTGGTCTTTTGACACTGACGCTGCTGCTGCGCTTTTATCTGCAATGGGTCAGGGCACCCTATCGCAATCCGCTGGCTGATTTTGTCAATGCGCTGACCGATTTCATGGTGCGGCCGGCGCGGCGTGTCCTGCCCGGCCTGTGGGGTATCGATCTGCCGACACTGCTGCTGGCCTGGCTGATGCAAGTGCTGGAGTGGCTGATCATTCTCCAGGTGCGCGGTTTCCGCTTCGGCACGGAAATCGGACTGGCGATTCTGGGCATTGCTGCCGTTGCTGCTGTCGCGGTCATGCAGATGCTGGTGTACATCGTACTGTTTTCGACGCTGTTGCAGGCCGTGCTGTCATGGATCAATCCCGGCAGTCCGGTTGCACCGCTGCTGGATGCAATGACGCGACCGTTCCTGCGCATGTTCCGCCGGCGGATTCCGCCGATCGGCAATGTCGATCTGTCGCCGTTATTCCTGATGGTGGCCTGCCAGTTGCTGCTGATGCTGCCGATTGCCTGGCTGGAATCCACTGCGCTGAGCCTGCTGCGATGAACGACGGGTGGCTCCGCTTCCAGGCCGAAACCTCGCGTCTGACCTTGCAGATCCACGCCCAACCGAATGCCAAATCAACCGGTGCTGCCGGTTTCCACGGTGATGCCCTGAAAGTCCGTGTCGCCGCACCGGCTACAGACGACAAAGCCAATGCTGCACTGCTGGTCTGGCTGGCGGAAACCCTGAAACTGCCGCGCAGCGTGTTGAAAATCCGGTCGGGTGCAACTTCACGCCGCAAGGTTGTGGAAATTCAGCCTGCCGATGCAGTCATCGCCGCCCGCGCAGCCGGACTGGCCAGCTGAATCAGGTTGATTGCTATCGATCCTCTTCTGCGCCGCCTTTGCGCATCCGCCAGGCGCGTACCAGCAGGGTGGCCCCGACCCACAAGGCCAAAAGCGCGAGCGGTACCGTCACCGCGAGCGGCACCAGCAAAGCGGCAACGGCAAAAGCCAGAAATCCCAGTGCAACACTGAACATCATGCCGGACTCAGCCGGCCCCAGCATTCGGCGGTTGCTGAATGCAGCACCTACCGTATTGCCGATGCGCAACGCACCGGCCGCAGCGCGTGCAGCACGCCCGCCAGATCCGGTTGCGCGATAAGGACGCGAAACGGGCCTGGAACGACTGACGCGATGTTTCGCGCTCAATACGATTTCGGTCGCATTGCCGAGGTCTTCCTCATACATGTCCTGCATGACGCGACCACAGCCTTCGTCCTCAATTGCAATATCAAGCTCGTAATTGCCGATCCAGCTGGCAATATTCAGGTTGGTGGAGCCGACACGGGCCCAACGTCCGTCGGCAACCGCCGTTTTTGCATGCAGCATGGAACCGTTCCACTCGAACACACGGATACCGGCTTCCAGCAAGGGCCGGTAACCTGAACGGGAAACCTGCCCGACCAGCGGTACATCACTGGTGCCGGGTACCAGCAGCCGCACATCAACACCGTCGCGTGCAGCAGCACGCAAGGCCTGTACATACGGTGCGATTCCGACGTAATAGGCATCGGTCAGCCACAGCGTCTCCCGGGCCAGTGCGGCAATCATCTGGTCCAGCCGGTAGAGTCCGGCAAGATTGGGTTCACTGGCCAGCACGCGCAGCATGACTTTGCCGACCGGCAATGCCGGCACCGGCAAGACATCCAAAGCCCCCTCACCCGTCGCCGCCCAGGTCTGCGCAAACGCGCGCTCAATGTCTGCGACGACTGGGCCACGAAGCTCGATGCCGGTATCCCGCCAGGGGGCGATGCCGCGACGGGGATCACCACGCCACTTTTCACTGACGCAAAGTCCCGTGACATAACCAATCGTGCTGTCGACTGCGACCATCTTGCGGTGGTCGCGTGTCAGCCAGCCGAACGGACTGTCAAACCGGGGACGATTGAAACATCGAACCTGTCCGCCCGCCTCAACCAGCGGTTGCAGCAGACGGGCCGTGCCGACACCCAGCGCGCCCATCCAGTCATAGATCAGCCTTACGGCAATCCCGGACCGTGCGCGCTCAGTCATCGCCGCGACAAACTCGCGGCCGGTCGCATCATCGGCAAGAATGTAATTCTCGAAAAGAACCGACCTTCGTGCGCCGGCAATCGCCGACAGCCACGCAGGATAATTTTCACCGGCATCACGCAGCACGCGTACCGCGTTACCGCCTCCCAGCGGTGCACCGCCGGCCCGCGCAAACATCTGTTCCGCAACCTGGCGCAACTCGGCGCTGGCACGCGGCGAGGCACCGTTGCGGACCTGAGGTTGTGCGGGAAGAGCCATGGTTCGCCTTGAAAAACAGATCGCGTTACATCAGGACGATGTCGAACTGCTCCTGATTGTAGGCCGACTCGACTTGCAGCGAAATCGGTTTGCCGATGAAATCCGAGAGCATCGCCAGGTTATGCGACTCCTCGTCGAGGAACATGTCGACCACCTGTTGCGAGGCGAGAATGCGGAATTCGCGCGCATCAAACTGGCGGGATTCGCGCAGCAGTTCGCGAAGCACCTCGTAACACACAGTCTGCGCCGTCTTCAGCGCACCGCGTCCGGCACAGGTCGGGCACGATTCGCAGAGGATATGGGCCAGACTCTCGCGCGTGCGCTTGCGCGTCATTTCCACCAGCCCGAGCTGGGTGAAGCCGTTGATGGTCATGCGAGTGCGGTCGCGCGCCAGTGCCTTGCGAAATTCATTGAGCACGGCATTGCGATGCTCCTCGGTGTCCATGTCGATGAAATCGATGATGACAATGCCGCCGAGATTGCGCAGTCGCAATTGACGCGCAATCGCTTGCGCCGCCTCGAGGTTGGTCTTGAAAATCGTGTCATCAAACGTGCGCCCGCCGACAAACCCGCCGGTGTTGACGTCCACCGTGGTCAGCGCTTCGGTTTGATCAATGATCAGATAACCGCCGGACTTGAGATCAACCCGTCGCGCCAGTGCACGCTCGATATCATCCTCGACATTATGCAGATCGAACAACGGACGCTCACCCTGGTAATGCGCCAGTCGCGGCACCACGTTTGGCGTGAACAGTCGCGCGAAATGACACATCGCCTGATGCGTTTCATTCGAATCGACATAAATACGCCCGGTGTCCTCATGAGCGAAATCACGCAGCACACGCAGGCTCAGGTTGAGGTCCTGGTAAAGCAGCGCCAGCGGCGCGGCCGAACGCGCCTGCTCGCGGATGTCATGCCAGAGTTTGCGCAGGTATTCGACATCGGAAGCCAGTTCACGGTCGGACGCCGCTTCAGCCATGGTGCGAATGATGAATCCGCCCTTCTCGTCCGGCGGCATCAGTTGCTGCAGTTTTTCACGCAGATGTACGCGCTCTTCTTCATCTTCGATGCGCTGTGAAATGCCGATATGGGATTCCTGCGGCAGATAGACCAACAGACGGCCGGCGATGCTGATCTGCGTCGACAATCGTGCGCCCTTGGTGCCGATCGGGTCCTTGATCACCTGCACCATCAGGCTCTGCCCCTCATTGAGCTGGCGTTCGATAGGCAGGCCGGGTTCACCGTTGATGCGATTGCCCCAGATGTCGGCAACGTGGAGGAAAGCGGCGCGCTCTCCGCCGATATCGACAAAGGCCGACTGCATGCCGGGCAACACGCGTACCACCTTGCCCATGTAAATGTTGCCGACGAATCCGCGCGCTGATGTGCGCTCGATATGCAGTTCCTGTGTCACACCATGTTCGATGACGGCGACACGGGTCTCCTGCGGCGTGACGTTGATCAGGATGTCTTCACTCATGGCCGAATTTCAGGGAACACTAATGCCGTAGCTGCGCAGCAGCTCCGCGGTCTCTGCAAGGGGGAGGCCCATGATACCGGAATAGCTGCCGTCGATCCGGGTGATGAACGCCGCGGCATGGCCTTGAACCGCATAGGCGCCGGCTTTGTCGCCGGGTTCGCCGGTCGCGACGTAGCGGCGAATCTCGGCAGCATCGAGCATGCGAAACCAGACCTGCGATTCAGACACGCGGGTCTCCAATCTGCCCTCGGCGGCAACCGCAACGGCGGTCAGCACCCGATGCGAACGGCCGGCCAGCAAACCCAGCATGCGTGCAGCGTCGGCGGCATTCGCCGGTTTGCCGAGAATTTCGTCGTCGCAGACAACCGTGGTATCCGCCGCCAAGACCGGTCGCGTGATAATGCGGCGCGCGGCAACAATGCCGGCTGCAGTGCGCGCCTTGTCGTGAGCCACGCGCAGTACGTAATCGTCGGCATGTTCTCCAGCATGCGGGGTCTCGTCGACATCGGTGCCGCGCCCCGCCCCCTCGCGCAATGGAATGAGTTCAAAGGTCACGCCGATCTGCCGCAGCAATTCGTGTCGTCGCGGACTGCGGGAAGCGAGATAAATCGATCGGTCATTCATGGGTTCGCCTGCCGCAGCTCAATCGCGGTGATAAGGATGGCCCGCGAGCAGCGATGAAGCGCGGTAGAGCTGTTCGGCGAGCACCACACGCACCAGGCCGTGCGGCAAGGTCAAAGGCGACAGCGACCACAGCAGATCTGCGCGTGACTTGATCGTATCGTCGAGCCCGTCTGCGCCGCCAATGATGAATGCGATGTCGCGACCATCGTTGCGCCAGCCTTTGAGATGATCCGCCAGCGTCCGCGTCGGGAAACTCCGGCCGCGCTCATCCAGCACCACCCGCAGGGCCCCCTGCGGAACAGCGGCATCGATGTGGTCAGCCTCGGTCTTCAACCATCGCGGGGTATCACCGGTGGCGTTGCTGCGCTGGGCGGGTTTGAGTTCCTTCAACTGCAACGGCATCTCGCGCGGCATGCGTTTCGCATATTCCTCGTAGGCCGTGGTCACCCATGCCGGCATGCGATGACCGACCGCGAGTATGGCCAGCTTCACTTCGCGGTGCGGCTCGCTGTTTTGCCCGCAGAGGTCTTGCCTGCCGGTGTTTTGCGGGCGACGGTTTTGCGGGGCTTGGGCTGCGATGTCCCCCAGATCTCTTCAAGGTTGTAGTACTGCCGGATCGCCGGCTGCATCACATGCACAATCACCGCACCGAGATCCACCAGCACCCACTCACCCGTCTGTTCACCTTCGGTGCTCAGCACACTGCCACCGGCTTTTTTGACTTCTTCGCAGACGTTGTTGGCCAGTGCACGCAATTGCCGGTTGGAATCGCCGCTGACGATAATGACCTTGTCGAACAGGGCCGTCATTTTCTTGACGTTGAACACGACGATATCGCGCCCTTTGATGTCCTCTAGGGCGGCAACGGCGATCTTGGCGAGTTTCTCGGGTCCCATCAGTCTCCAGTATATAAGCTATGTTCTTGAATATATTTAATAATTTGATCGGGCAACAAATAGCGCGGATTGGCGCCAGCCAGCATCGCATCGCGAATCAGCGTCGCCGAAATGTCCAGCGCCGCAATCGGTACAACCACGATACCGCCTGCGGGGGCTGTATGTACGCCCAGCGGCTGACGCATCAACCGCTTGTTGTACTCTGCAGCCAGCGGCTGCGGCATGCACGACTGCCAGGTATCCACAGGAAAACCGGGGCGATAAGCGACAGCGACGTGGGCCAGATTGAAAAGTTGATGCCAGCGACTCCAGGTAGCCAGTTCCAGAAAGGCGTCAGCGCCGAGCATCAGCACCAACGACTGCGCCGGCCCGACTTCAGCACGCATGGCCGAAAGGGTATCCACCGTGTAACCAGGACCTGAACGCAGTGTTTCCCGGGGATCGACGGTAAACAGCGAATTGCCGGTAACCGCCAGCTGCACCATGGCGAGCCGGTCTTCGGCGGGCGCGCCCGGTGATGAGCGATGCGGCGGCGTGCCGCTGGGCAGGAAACGCACTTCCGCCAGTCGCAGCTTGTCCGCCACTTCCTGCGCCAGACGCAGATGCCCGTAGTGTATGGGATCAAACGTTCCGCCGAGGATGCCGATCGGGGCGGCCATTCAGGACTCGTCGCGATGCTGCGTTGCCGATGCCCGGGTATTCAACTGGCGCTCATGATTGTGCACACGACCTCAGAGCACCAGCCGGCGGATATCGGACAACACGGTGGTCAGATAGGTACTGAAACGCGCGCCCAGCGCACCGTCAATCACACGGTGATCGTATGACAGCGACAGCGGCAGCATCAGCCGCGGCGCGAACTCCTTGCCGTTCCATACCGGTTTCATCACGGCTTTGCCGACACCAAGAATGGCCACTTCGGGTGCATTGATGATCGGCGTAAAGAAGGTGCCGCCAATGCCGCCAAGACTGGAAATCGAGAAGCAGCCGCCCTGCAGATCCGCCGGAGAAATCTTGCCGTTGCGCATGCGGCCGCTGAGATCACCCAGTTCCTTGGCGATTTCGAGCAAACCCTTTTTGTCGACATCGCGGATCACCGGCACCACCAGCCCACCTGGGGTGTCGACCGCAACACCGATGTGAAAATAGTTTTTCAGCACCAGGCTCTCGCCATCCAGCGACAGCGAGGCGTTGAATTCCGGAAACTGTTTCAGAGCGACGACTGCGGCTTTCATCAAAAAGCCCAGCATCGTGAACTTGATGCCGCTTTTCTTGGCTTCTTCGGACTGGGCCTTGCGGAACGCTTCAAGCTCGGTGATATCGGCCTCGTCATGCTGGGTGACATGCGGAATGCTGACCCAGTTGCGATGCAGGAATCCGCCCGACAGTTTCTTGATGCGAGACAGCGGCTGCGTGGTCACCGGACCGAACTTCGCAAAATCGACCGGCTGCAACGGTGGCAGGTTGAAGCCCAGACCACCGCCACCTTCAGCGCCGCGCGGTTTCGACAGTTCCGATTTCACAAAGGCCTGAACGTCATCCTTGACCACGCGATCCTTGGGACCGGAGCCCTTCACCCGGGACAGGTCGACGCCCAGTTCGCGCGCAAAACGGCGCACCGAAGGACTGGCGTGTGATTTGCCGAATGCGGCTTCATCCACTGCAGCGGGTGCGGGTGAGGCAACCGGCGCTGGCTTTGCAGGTGCAGGCGGCGTCACCGCTTGCGGTGCTGCGGCGACTGGTGCAGGTGCAGGTTCGGCCTTTGGCGCGGCAACCTGTGCTTCACCGCCGGGCTCGAGCATCAATACCAGTGCGCCTTCCGACACCTTGTCGCCGACCTTGATGCGGATTTCCCTGACCGTGCCTGCCGCCGGCGACGGCACTTCCATTGTCGCCTTGTCAGATTCCAGCGTCACCAGCGGGTCTTCAGCGCTGACCGTATCACCGGGTTTGACCAGGATCTCGATCACCGGGATGTTTTTGAAATCGCCGATATCCGGGACTTTGACTTCGATTGCGTTTGCCATGTGCGGAGCTCGCCTGCGTTATACGGTTGCCGGATTCGGTTTGTCGGGATCGATGCCGTATTTGACGATGGCATCGGCAACGGTTTTCTGCGGCAGTTTTTCTTCGTCGGCCAGCGCTTTCATCGCCGCCACGGCGACATAACGCCGGTCGACTTCGAAGAACTGGCGCAGTTTGCGGCGCGTATCGGAGCGGCCGAAACCGTCGGTACCCAGCGCGGTAAAATTGCGCCGCGGCAGGAAGGCGCGCACCTGATCCGAAAAAATCTTCATATAGTCGGTTGCCGCGATGATCGGGCCGCTGCGATCGTTCAGGCAGGTTTCAATATGACTCAAGCGCGGCTCGGCTTCCGGGTGCAACAGGTTCCAGCGCTGCGCATCGAGGCCATCGCGGCGCAGTTCGTTGAAACTGGTGACGCTCCAGATGTCAGCGGCGATACCGAAATCCTTTTCCAGCAGTTCGGCGCCGGCGATGACTTCGCGCAGGATGGTGCCGCTGCCCAGCAACTGCACCTTGGGCTGGTTTTTCTTGGCCTTGCCTTCCGACAGCAGATACATGCCCTTGAGGATGCCCTGCTCCGCGCCCACAGGCATCGCCGGGTGCGTGTAGTTCTCGTTCATCACGGTGATGTAATAGAACACGTCTTCCTGGTCCTGATACATCCGCCGCATGCCGTCCTGGATGATCACCGCGACTTCGTAGGCGAAGGTCGGGTCATAGGTCACGCAATTCGGAATGGTCGAAGCGAGAATGTGGCTGTGGCCATCCTCATGCTGCAGACCTTCGCCGTTCAGCGTGGTACGGCCTGCAGTGCCGCCAAGCAGGAAGCCGCGCGCGCGCAGGTCGCCGGCCGCCCAGGCGAGATCGCCGATGCGCTGGAAACCGAACATCGAATAGAAGATGTAGAACGGTATCATCATCTGCGCGTTGTTCGCATATGACGTCGCAGCGGCAATCCACGACGACATCGCGCCTGCCTCGTTAATGCCTTCCTGCAGGATCTGCCCGC
This sequence comes from Bordetella parapertussis, assembly GCA_945862135.1. GTDB lineage: Bacteria > Pseudomonadota > Gammaproteobacteria > Burkholderiales > SG8-41. The sequence continues at coordinate 19,518 of CAMAYE010000014.1, read as the reverse complement.
CCTTGTCTTCCTTGTAGAACATCAGTTGATCAGCATCCTGCGGCGTATACAGCTGGCCGACGTGGGAATAGATGCCGAGCTGGCGGAACATGCCTTCCATGCCGAAGGTGCGTGATTCGTCGGGGACGATAGGCACCACGCGTTTGCCGATTTTCTTGTCGCGGATGATGGTGTTGAGAATGCGCACGAAAGCCATCGTTGTCGAAAACTCGCGGTCTTCGCTGCTTTTCAGCTGCGCCTCGAACGCCGACAGCGCCGGGACTTCCAGCGGCTCGACCTTGCGCTTGCGCGACGGCAGCGAACCACCCATCGCAGTAATGCGCTCGCGCAGGTATTTCATCTCCGGCGAATCTTCTGCCGGCTTGTAGAACGGCACGTCTTCCAGCTTGTCGTCGGGAATCGGCACGCTGAAACGATCGCGGAAAGCGCGGATCGAGGCCGTTCCCATTTTTTTCTGCTGATGGGTGATGTTCTGGCCTTCCCCGGCTTCGCCCATGCCGTAACCCTTCACGGTCTTCGCCAGGATCACTGTCGGCTGGCCAGTGTGCTTCATCGCCGCAGCGTAAGCGGCGTAGACCTTGTGCGGATCGTGACCGCCGCGGTTCAGGCGCCAGATGTCGTCGTCGGACATATTCGACACCATGTCTGCCAATTCCGGATATTTGCCGAAAAAATGCTTGCGCACGAAGGCGCCGTCCTGCGACTTGAAGGTCTGGTATTCGCCGTCAACGCATTCTTCCATGCGCTTGAGCAGAATGCCCGACTTGTCCTTCTGAAGCAGGGGATCCCAGTACGAACCCCAGATCACCTTGATCACGTTCCAGCCCGAACCGCGGAAATCGGATTCAAGTTCCTGGATGATCTTGCCATTGCCGCGCACCGGACCATCAAGACGCTGCAGATTGCAGTTGATCACAAACACCAGGTTGTCGAGTTTCTCGCGGCCGGCCAGTGATATCGCGCCCAGCGATTCCGGCTCATCCATCTCGCCGTCGCCCATGAAAGCCCAGACCTTGCGACCCTGGCCTTCGATCTGGCCGCGGTCTTTCAGGTAACGCATGAAACGCGCCTGGTAAATCGCCATCAACGGACCCAGGCCCATGGATACCGTGGGGAACTGCCAGAAATCCGGCATCAGCCAGGGATGCGGATAGGAGGACAATCCTTTGCCATCCACTTCCTGACGGAAGTTGCCGAGCTGGTCTTCAGTGATGCGGCCTTCCAGATAGGCGCGAGCATAAACGCCGGGCGCCGAGTGACCCTGGATGTACACAAGATCGCCGAGAAATTTTTCATTGGCTGCGCGGAAAAAATGATTGAAGCCGATGTCGTACAGTGTCGCGGCGGAAGCAAAGCTGGCGATGTGACCGCCCAGCTCCGATGACTCCTTGTTGGCGCGGATGACCGTGGCCATTGCATTCCAGCGCACCAGTGCACGAATCTTTTCTTCGAGCACAGCATCACCGGCAGACCGCTCTTCACGTTCCGGCGGGATGGTGTTCAGGTACGCGGTATTCGCGTTGTACGGAATATAGGCGCCAGCGCGACGCGCTTCGTTGACGAGGCGTTCAAGCAGGAAGTTGGCGCGGTCCGGGCCTTCGCGTTCAATCACCGACTGGAGCGCTTCCATCCACTCGCGGGTCTCCTCGGGATCCAGATCTCGCTGGAGGTCGTTCATGTCCATGGGCAATACCTTTTTGGGGCTGTTTTTCTCAAGACAATCGGGCGCTTATGGTGCCCGAATCGGCATGGAGATGGGATGAGTAATTATAACTTCAGCCCTGAAAATCTCCGGCGCAATCTAAGCCGTAATCTGGAGAGTCCATGGAGCAAATGCGATGATGCGCTGCAGCAATAATGCCGCAGCATCGCGACGCTAGTTACCGCAGAAGCGGGGCGCGCGTTTTTCAACGAATGCCTGCATGCCTTCCTTCTGATCGACAGTGGCAAAGGCCAGTGCAAAAAGACTGGTCTCATGTGCGCAGGCATTGCCCAGATCAAGATCCTGACCGCGTTGCACGGCTTGCTTGGCCAGACGCACTGCGACCGGTGCCTTGGCAATAATGCTCCGCGCAACCGCCAGTCCTGTTTCGCGCAGTTCTGCGAAAGGGAGCACTTGCGAAATCAGTCCTATCGCCAATGCTTCGTCGGCTTTGACCTGGCGCGCCGTCGTCACCAGTTCCAGCGCCCTTGCGCGCCCCACCAGCCGGCTCAGTCGCTGGGTGCCGCCGAATCCCGGCGGAATGCCTAGGTTGACTTCGGGCTGACCGAAAACCGCGCGGTCGGAAGCAATGATCCAGTCGCAGGCCATCGCCAGTTCGCATCCGCCGCCCAGTGCATAGCCATTCACTAGCGCGATGACCGGAATCGGCAGGGCTTCAAGAGCGTGCATCACGCGCATGCCAGCGGCTGAAAAAACCATCGCCTGTTCGGCACTGAGTCCCTGCATTTCGGTGATATCCGCACCGGCCACAAATGCCTTTTCGCCAGCACCCGTGACAAGCAGAACACGGGCACCCGCATCGCCGGCCACCTGTGCAATCGCAAGGGTCAGTTCTGCCAGCGTCGCGGCGTTGAGGGCATTCAAGGCTTGCGGGCGGTTCAGCGTCAGCAGATACAGGCCCGGCTCGGGCTGCTCCAGCAGCAGGTTCTGGAAACTCATTGTGGCCACGCCTTCAGGTTTAATCACGGATTATCCAATGCGCCGTTTCACATAGGAACCCGGAGCGTCTTCAAGTGCCTTGTATTTACCCTGGCCGGGAACCCTCGGCTCAACCAGCGTCCCGGCATGACCACTGACCCATTGCGCCCAATCTGTCCACCATGAACCCGCATGCTGGGTGGCGCTGGACAACCACTCATCGGGCTGCTGCGGCAGCTTTTTATTGGTCCAGAAACAGTATTTGTTGGCTACCGGTGGATTGATGATTCCGGCGATATGGCCCGAGCCGCCAAGTACAAATCGCACCGGGCCATTGAGCAGCCGCGCACCGGCATACGTCGATTGCCAGGGCGCAATATGATCTTCGACCGTGGAGATGAAATAAGCCGGGGTTTTCGACTGCGTAATGTCGATCGGTATGCCGGCAATGGTCAGCGCACCGGGCTCGCGCAACAGGTTCTTCAGGTACATATTGCGCAGATAGAAGCTGTGCATGGCCGCAGGCATGCGCGTTGAATCGCCGTTCCAGTGCAGCAGATCAAAGGGGAACGGGTCGCGGCCCATCAGATAATTGTTCACGACGAATGACCAGATCAGGTCGTTGGCGCGAAGCATGTTGAAAGTGGTCGCCATCTCTGAACCCTCGAGATAGCCGCGCTTCTGCATTTTCTTTTCCAGTGCGCTGACCTGCTCCTCGTCAATGAAGACCTCCAGCTCGCCGGGACGTTCAAAATCAATCATGGTCACAAAGAAAGTCGCGCTGCTGATGCGCTCCTGTTTTTGCGCAGCCAGCCAGGCCATCGTGGATGCCAGCAGCGTACCCCCCAGGCAATAACCGATCACATTGGCTTTTGCTTCGCCGGTAATGTCGCGGATCACGTCGAGCGCAGCCAGCGACCCTTCGGTCAGATAGTCGTCAAAACGTTTGTGGGCCAGATTCTCGTCGGGATTGACCCAGGAAACGATGAAGACCGTATGACCCTGCTCCACAGCCCAGCGTACGAAAGAATTATTCTCCCGCATGTCGAGAATGTAGTACTTGTTGATCCACGGCGGGATGATCAGCAACGGTGTGGCATGCACTTTCTTGGTCAGTGGTTCGTATTGGATCAGTTGCATGATCTCGTTCTGGAACACCACCTTGCCCTTGGTCATGGCCAGATTGCCGCCGAGGCTGAAGGCCTCGCTGTCCGTCATGCGCACCTTCAACTGCTCGCCATTCCCGCGTGAAAGATCCTCCAGCAAATTGTTCAAACCCTTGATCAGGTTCTGCCCGCCGGAGTTGATGGTCTCGCGCATCGCTTCAGGATTGGTAAGCAGGAAATTCGACGGCGATAGCGCATCAATGTACTGGCGGGTATAAAAATCCACCTTTTTCGCGGCTTTTTCATCCATACCTTCGACGCAGCACATCGACTGGTGCAGATGGCGCGCAGCAATCAGGTAAGACTGCTTCAAGTAGTCGTAGAGAAAATTGCTTTCCCAGTCATCGTGCCGAAAACGCCGGTCCGATTTATGCGGCTCGGCAACAGGCGCGGCAGTCTGCCCCATCATTTTCAGCATGGAGTTCTGCCACAGCGCCATATAGTCCTGCCACAGCTTCATCTGCATCTCCGCCACACGCATCGGATCAGCAAACACCTTTCCCCATGCATCAAAAAAAGCCTTGGCAATACCCAGTTCGTCTTTGATCTCCGGCAGGCCCTGACCCGCGGTCCTGGTCATGAACTTGCTGAGTAGCGCCCCGCTCTTTTCGGCGATATCGGCGTACAGTTTCGCCATTGCTGCAGGATCCATGGGTTGCGGTTCAGGTGGCGCTTTCTGTTTGCTAGTCATGGCAAGACCTTAGTTTCTATCCAGTCTGGTTAAAAGATTGAATTGACGTTTACGTAAAAGCAATGATATACAATGTGGCCATGTTACCCAAAATTGCTGCATAGCACAATGAGCAAAGCCTATACCATCAGCGAACTCGCCCAGGAGTTTGGCGTGACGACTCGCACACTGCGCCATTATGAGGATCAGGGCCTCGTCACGCCCAGGCGCGATGGCATCAACCGCATTTACAGCCATCGCGACCGTGTTCGCCTGAAACTCGCCCTACGCGGCAAGCGCTTGGGCTTCTCTCTCAGCGAATTGCGCGAACTGTTCCAATTGTACGACTTGGCTAACGACGAAAGACGCCAGCTTGAGGAATTTGCGGTCAAGCTGGAGCGCCGGCGTTCGCAGTTGGAACAACAGCGCGAAGATGTCGAAGTAATGCTTAACGAAATCAATTTTTTTGCGACGCAATGTCAGCGCCTGCTGGCGGATACCGACACCACCAAAACGCCCTCAGCATAGCACCGCAACATTGATAACGTTAACGTCAACGGAATTATAATTGTTTAATAAAAACAAATAATTAAGTATCTACTACGTTAACGGGACCGCCGTTCAGCATATCGATTCGGACAATCTCATGCCTCAAGCCCTTGAGTTCTATTTCGACTTTTCCTCCCCATACGGCTATTTCGCTGCCGCAAAAATCGACGCTTTGGCAACCCAATATGATCGCAGTACGGTGTGGCGCCCGATCCTGCTCGGCGCCGTATTCAAGGTCACAGGACAACAGCCTCTGACCACGATCCCGCTGAAAGGCAGTTATGCGGTACATGACCTCAAACGTACGGCACGCTGGTTTGAGCTGCCATTCCGGATGCCGAGCCGCTTCCCGGTTGCGACCCAAGCCGCGTGCCGGGCCTATTACTGGCTGTTCGACCGCGATCCTGTGGCTGCAAAAGCACTCGCTCAAGCACTCTACCGCGCCTACTTTGTCGAGGATCGCGATATCTCCAACCCGGAGATCACCGCCAAAGTCGCCGGCAAGCTTGGGCATGACAAGGACGCAGTCATGCAGGCGATCAATGACCCCGCCGTCAAGGAAAGGCTTAAGACAGAAATCGACGCAGCGGTCGAACGCGGCGTATTCGGTTCGCCATATGTCATCGTAGATGGTGAACCGTTCTGGGGCTCGGATCGCCTGCCCCAGATTGAGCAATGGCTGGCCAAAGGCCCTTGGTAGGCCGGCAATCGCAAACACCACCTGTGCGCGTTCCTCTCGAAGCACTGCACATCGATATCGTGACACTTGCGCTTGACGCCATCGTCAATGCAGCCAATACCTCGCTGCTCGGCGGCAGCGGTGTTGACGGCGCCATCCATCGCGCCGCCGGCCCGCAACTGCTGGAGGAATGTCGCAGCCTGCACGGATGCCCGACGGGCGAAGCCAGAATCACCCTCGGCTACCAACTGCCGGCCAAACATGTGATCCATACCGTCGGTCCGGTGTGGCAAGGCGGCAAACACGGCGAGGCGGCATTGCTTGGCGCTTGTTACCGCGCCTGCCTGGCAATGGCAAAGCAGCATCAACTGCGTACCATCGCCTTCCCGGCGATCAGTTGCGGTGTTTATGGCTATCCTGCCGCGCAAGCTGTCACCATCGCAGTACGCGAATGCAGCACCGCTAGAAGCGGTATGGAACGCATCGTGTTTGCCTGCTTCGATACCGGCATGCACGCGCTGTATGCCGCGGAACTGGCGCGTTCAGCACATGCTGCATAACGGCCAGCCCCCGGGCATCCACACAGTGGAAACCACGGCGCCCGTCTTGACGAGCCTGCGTATAATTCGTCTAAACCACGCCACTGCACGCAGCTAGCTTTGCAGCGCGCATCCGCCAAGACCGACGCCCGATCACGTCTCAAGGAACGAACAAAATGAGTAAATCCGCCGCCAGCGCACGCGTGCTGACCCAGAAGGATGATTTCGGCAATCTGACGGTGACCCTCAATCGGCCTGAAGTCCACAACGCCTTCGATCCGGCGATGGTGGCGACATTGACCGGGGTGCTGGAAGATATTGCCGGGGATGATTCGATCCGCGCAGTAGTCATTGCCGGTGCGGGCAAAAGTTTCTGCGCCGGGGCCGACATCGGCCACATGCGCCAAAGTGCAAAATTCACCAAGGCGCAGAACCAGAAAAATGCCGCGGAATCGGCGCGCATGTTCCACCTGCTTTACTCGCTGAACAAACCGACCGTCGCCGCAGTGCATGGCGCCGTTCGTGGCGGTGGTTGCGGCATTATCGCCGCCTGCGATATCGCGATTGCAACGCGTACCGCAACCTTCCGCCTGTCCGAGGTCAAGATCGGCATCATCCCGTCGATGATCAGTCCTTACGTGATTGCCGCCATGGGTGAGCGTTATGCGCGGCGCTACATGCTTTCCGGCGAAGAGTTCGATTGCGCCGAAGCCTGGCGCATTGGCCTGGTGCATGACTTGGTCGAAGAAGAGGAGCTGGCCACGCGCGTTGGCGAAATGCTCGGCCAGCTCTACACCAGCGGTCCGAAAGCCATGCATGCGGTCAAGCAAATGATCCCGGCCAGCGCGCACAGTCTGATCGGGCCCGACATCGTCAGCAAAACAGCGGCGGGTATCGCCGAAATTCGTGCGACGCCGGAAGCGCAGGAAGGCCTCACTGCGTTCCTCGAAAAACGCAAGCCGTCATGGACTGAGCCACCCAAGGCCGGTAAAAAATCCGCAGCCAAGAAACCCAAGAAACGCTAATCAGGGATCAAGCCGGAATCTGACGGAGAACACACGATGGCATTGCCAAAAAAAGTACGCATCGTTGAAGTCGGGCCGCGAGACGGCCTGCAGAACGAATCCACCCCGGTCTCAGCCTCAGCCAAGATTGAACTGATCCACCGCCTGCAGGATGCCGGCGTGTCGATCATTGAGGCCACCGCCTTTGTATCACCGAAGTGGGTGCCGCAAATGGCTGACAACGCCGAGGTGATGGCAGGAATCCGGCGCAAGCCGGGCGTGACCTATCCGGTGCTGGTGCCGAACATGAAAGGGCTGGAGGGGGCGATCGCCGCAGGCGCCGAAGAAGTTGTCGTATTCGGTGCGGCCAGCGAAAGTTTTTCAAAAAAGAACACCAACTGCACGATCGACGAAGGTCTCGCCCGCTTCGAAGCCGTGGCTAAAGCCGCCATTGCCCATGGGCTGCGCGTTCGCGGCGACATTTCAGTCTGTCTCGATTGCCCTTACGAGGGCGCTGTCGATCCCGCTGCAGTAGTCCATGTCGCCCGCGCGCTCGATGCGATGGGCTGCTATGAAATCACGGTATGCGACACGATCGGCACCGGCACTGCAGGCCGGACGCGGGCAGTGATTGAAGCCGTTGCAAAACACATCCCGATTGAACGCATGGCCGGTCATTTTCACGACACCTACAGCCAGGCGCTGACCAACATCTACGCAGCGCTTGAATGCGGCGTCGCCACCTTCGACAGTTCGGTATCCGGCCTCGGCGGCTGCCCCTACGCCAAAGGCGCCACCGGCAACGTTGCAACCGAAGACGTGCTCTACCTGCTCGACGGCCTGGGCATTGAAACCGGTATCGACATGTACAAGCTGATTTCCGCTGGCGATTACATCTGCGGTGTGCTCGGACGGCAGACATTGTCGCGGGTCGCCCGCGCGATCCGGGCCAAGGCGGCATGATGACGACACCGGCACCATCGCAGGACGATTCACCATGCGTGCATATCTGTCTGATGGACTACTCGCAGGGTCTGTGCATCGGTTGTCATCGTACGCTCGACGAAATCACCTACTGGGTGACTTACACCGCCGCCCGCAAAATCGAAGTGCTGGCCGCGGTGGCAGCTCGCCGCGCCGCTGCAGAAACCAATCACTGAAACCGGAGTCCGAGTCATGCCGTTGCCCGCCCCCGCCCCCCGCACGCTTAAACACACCCGCGCCGTCGAATGCAAAGGGTATGAGCGCGAAGACGGCCTGTGGGACATTGAAGGCCACCTCGTAGACACCAAGACCTATGTGCATTCACGCCGTGACGGTGGCCGCGAACGTCAGCCCGGCGACCCTGTGCACAACATGTGGCTGCGCCTGACGATCGATCTGGATCTGAAGATCCATGACGTCGAAGCGGCAACAGACAACAGCCCTTATGAACGCTGCGGCAACATCACGGTAAATTTCAAGAAGTTGATCGGTCTGACCATCGGTCCGGGCTGGCGCAAGGCGATCAACGAGCGCGTCGGCGGTACACTGGGCTGCACACACCTGGTCGAACTGCTGGGGCCGCTGGGCACAACGGCTTTCCAAGCCACCGGTCGTGCGCGCGAAGCGCGCAATGCCGGCAAACCCGTCACCAAGAAGCCTTACCAGATCAACTCCTGCCACATCTACAAGGATGATGCACCGGCCGTTCTTGAACGCTGGCCGGATTTTTATACCGGCCAGAAATAATTTGCAGCAGGCCGGTCTGAAACAGCGGACCGTTCAGGGCACCAGGGTGTCAATGACGATTTCGATTGCCGAAGACCCGCCGACTTTAACCGGCTGACGGAACCCTTCCAGATCCCCGCTTTTCGAACCCGGGCTGCCGGACTTGGAAATCCGCGCGCCCACCGTGACCTCAGAGTGCTGGGCCAGCGTCATTTCTGGCGACATCGCTGCAGCTTTGTCGAGTACGAACTCTACCGGCAGTTGCGCCGCGCGAAACCGTTTTACAGCAAGCGGTATACGGGGCCCGTTGACTGCCCGAGCGAATACAAACAACGTGTCGTCAGGTGATACCTGCGCCGCCAGTTTCGGGCTGAGACGTACCGTGCCGCGAATCACCGGATCAACTGCGGCCTGCGGCACCTGCGCCTTTGACGGTGCGGCAGCGCCTGCAAGCTGACGTGCTTCGGCCAGACTGTCGGCGATGGACTGTGCAAACTCGCTGTCCGGTGGAATTTTCTTCGCGAGCCTTTCCCAATGGCGGATCGCTGCGGGATAGTCCCGCGCTTCAAACGCGGCAGTGCCGGCGAGCGCAAGTGACTTGAAATGATCCGGATCAGCAGCGAGTGCGCGCGCGATCAGCCGGCTGGGTTCACCTTTAAGGCTGCGACCCTGCGCCATGCCCAGCGCATCGGCATAGTCCGCCAGCAACTGTGGATCGGCGGGAACCTGATTGACGGCCTGTTTGTAGGCATCGGCCGCTTCCTTGAAGCGACCCAGCGCGGCATACGAACGACCCAGCATGCTCCAGCCTGCCGGATCCTCAGGTGCCGACTCCAGACGTTGTGCGAGCTTGGCAACCATCTGCTCGATCTGTTCGGCAGTCACCGAATGCGCCGATTCATCCGGTATTGTCGCTACCGGATCCAGCGCGGCCGGTGCGCCGAGCACCAGATAAAGCGTGATCGCCAGCACCGGCACACCCGCGACAACAGCAAGCGCCACTCCCTTGCCGGCAGCAGGCGAGGTCACCGTGGCCGTATCGGCCTGCAGTTCTTCTGCCAGTCGCCGCTCCAGTTCCTGGCGAGCCTGCTCATAACGATCAGTGGTGAGCGCGCCGGCCTGAAGATCACGTTCCAGATCCGCAAGCTGATCGCGATAGATCGCCAGATCAGGCCCGGCCTCGACGACTGCCGGATGGGCGCGCCGAAACAGTGGCGGCACCACGAATACCAGCGCGAGTACGATCAGCAGCGCCGCGATAACACCGAACGTAATCATCGCCCGTCCTCTTTGCCGCGCAGAATGTTCGCGGCCTGGTCGAGCTGAGCTTGGGGAACATCTGTGCTGTCAGGCATTTGCCGCCGGCGTCGGAGATGACGCATCAACGCAAACACACCACCGGCCAGCAGCAGGAACGGGCCGATCCACAACACCAGCGTCTGCATTTTCACCGGCGGACGGTAACGCACAAAATCGCCGTAGCGCTGGACCATGTACGCAAGAATTTCTTCTTCGGATTTACCCTGTCGCAACTGTTCCCGCACCTGATTGCGCAAATCAACCGCGAGTTCGGCGTTTGAATCCGCAATGGTCTGGTTCTGACAGACCAGACAGCGCAATTCATTGGCAAGGCGCTGCACCCGCAGCTCAAGTGCCGGATCCTCACTGACCGGCTTCGCTTCCGCAGCGAATACCGGGGCGATACCCAGAAATGACAAAAAACACAATATAATCAACAATTTATGCATTAAGCTTGCGCACCAGCGGCAGGATTTTGTCGCGCAGAATTTCGGGGGTCAGCGGCCCGATCTGCTTGTAGCGAATGATGCCGGCCTTGTCGATGACGAATGTTTCGGGCACACCATAAACGCCGTAATCAATGCCGGTCGCGCCTTTGACGTCCATGATCGACAATTTGTAGGGGTCGCCCCACTGCACCAGCCAGCGCAGCGCATCCTCGCGCTGGTCCTTGTAGTTCAGTCCATAGATCGGTACCTCGCCGCTTTTGGCGAGATCGATCAACACCGGATGTTCCTGGCGGCAGGACACGCACCACGATGCCCACACGTTGAGCAGCCACACCTGTCCGCGCAACGCCTCCGGCCCGATCGGCTTTTCAGGTGCATGCAGTTGCGGCAGCACAAATGCAGGCGCCGGACGATCAATCAGCGGCGACGGCACCTGCCGCGGATTAAGGCCAAGACCCACGCCGAGGAACACCACGAGTACCAGAAAAATACCCAACGGAACCAGATAACGCGCCACGAATAACTTCCTTATGCAGCCGCAGGTGCCGTCGCGGCGGACACCGCAGCCGTGGCACTCACGCGATAACGACGATCAATCACGGCAAAAAATCCGCCCAGCGCCATCAACAGGCACCCGCCCCAGATCCAGTCGACGAACGGTTTGTAATAAACCCGTACCGTCCACGCATCACCACCAACGGATTCACCCAGCGCAACATACAGATCGCGGGTAAACCCGGCGTCAATCGCTGCCTCTGTCATCGGCATGCGCTGCGCCAGATAAATCCGTTTCTCCGGATACAGTTTGCGCAACTCTTTCCCGTCGCGCAGTATCGTCATCGTCCCGCGCGCAGCCATGTAATTCGGCCCCTTCACGTCCGACACGCTGTCGAAACGAACCTCGTAACCCGCAACCGATACGACATCGCCCGTCTCCATCTTCACGTCCAGCTCGGTTTCGTAACCTTTCACCAGCGTGACGCCGACAATGAACACCGCGACACCGCAGTGTGCAAGCAGCATGCCGTAATAACCTGCGGGCTGGGTACGCAACTTCGACCACAGCGTTCGCGTCGCACCCACACTCAGACGCGCATGCAGATTGACCACCGCTGTAGTCACAATCCACAACGCCAGCAACAGTCCGAAAGCGACCAATGGCCGCCACGTGCCCAGAGTAAACGACAGCAACAGCGCCGTGACGAGACTGATGCCGAACGCCCAGCGCACGCGTTTCAGCAACTCCGGCAATGCCGCCTGCTTCCAGCGCGCCAGCGGGGCGATGCCCATCAGGAACAATGCCGGCGTCATCAACGGCACGAATACGGATTCAAAATACGGCGGACCGACGGACAACTTGCCAAGACCCAGCGCATCGAGAAACAGCGGATACAGCGTGCCCAGCATCACCGAACCTGCGGCTGCCATCAGCAATACGTTGTTGGTCAGCAACAGCGATTCGCGGGAAATCATCTCAAAACGGCCGCCGCCGCGGACGGTCGGGGCACGCCAGGCAAACAGCAGCAGCGAACCGCCGATGACGACGGCAAGGAAAGCGAGAATGAAAACTCCGCGCTTGGGGTCAGTCGCAAAGGCATGCACCGACGTCAGCACGCCGGAACGCACGAGGAAGGTGCCCAGCAGCGACATCGAAAAGGCGCAGATCGCCAGCAGCACGGTCCAGATGCGGAAGCTGCCGCGTTTTTCAGTGACAACCAGCGAATGAATCAGCGCAGTGCCCACCAGCCACGGCATGAATGAAGCGTTCTCCACCGGATCCCAGAACCACCAGCCGCCCCAGCCCAGTTCGTAATAGGCCCACCAGCTGCCGAGCGCAATGCCGATGGTGAGGAACATCCAGGCCACGGTGGTCCACGGCCTTGACCAGCGTGCCCATGCCGCATCCAGACGGCCGCTGAGCAGCGCCGCCATCGCAAACGCATATGCGACGGAGAACCCGACATAACCCATGTAAAGCATCGGCGGATGCAGCACCATGCCCGGATCCTGCAACAGCGGATTCAGGTCGCGCCCCTCCGCCGGACCCGGAAACAGGCGCTCGAATGGATTGGATGCAAACAGCATGAATGCAAGAAAACCGATGCTGATCAGTGACATCACGCCCAGCACCCGTGCGCGCATGGTATCGGGCAAATGGCGACTGAACAGGCTCACCGCCAGCATCCACAGCGACAGCATCAGCACCCAAAGCAACAGCGAACCTTCATGGCCGCCCCACACGGCAGCAACCCGGTAGTGCAGGGGCAGCGCGGTGTTGGAATGATTCGCGACATACGCCACCGAGAAATCGTTGTTGACGAACGCGTGCGTCAACGCCGCAAACGCGATCACCACGAACAGGCACTGGCCCTGCGCCGCAGGACGGGCAAAACCGATCCAGTTGCGTCGTCCGGAAGCAGCGCCCATCAGCGCCAGCGGACCGCCGGCCAGCGCCAGGCAGAACGCGATGATCAATGCAAAGTGGCCAAGCTCCGGAATCATTTTTTCTTCCCTCCGTGGGCCTTCTCAAGCGCTTCGGCCGCCTCGGGCGGCATGTAGTTTTCATCGTGCTTCGCCAATACTTGCTCGGCCCGAAATACACCGTCAGCCTCGAGCCTTCCCTGCGCGACAACGCCTTTGCCTTCGCTGAACAGGTCCGGCAGGATGCCACGATAAACCACCTGTATCGTATGCGCCGTGTCAGTGACGGCAAAACGCACGGTGACGCCATCCTTGTCGCGGGCCACGGTGCCGTTCTGCACCAGTCCGCCGAGACGGAAACTGCGCCCAACCGGCGCCTCCTTGCTGACAATCTGCGACGGGCTGAAGAAGAACACCAGATTGCTCTGGAACGCATTCAGTACCAGCGCCACAGCCCCGCCGAGCGCCAGCAAAGCCGCGGCGATCGCAATAAACCGTTTATGTCGGGGTTTCAAACTTGTCTCCGTTACGTCCACGCGCCTCACGTTCCCCCAACACGAGGCTCAGCATTTCGCCGCCCATGCACAGCAGTGTTACCGCAAACGAGCCCCACACGTAGAGTGCATAGCCGCCCATCGCCCAGAACTCCGCCCAACTTGCCCATTGCATGATGCCTACTCCTCCACTGCCGCACGGGGTTCGCGTTCGCGAATGATCGACCGCGCCCGCAGCAAAGCCGCCGCTACACTGTACATCCAGAAGGCCAGCGCCAGCAGCAACATGCCCAGCAACATCGTTGTCGCCATTTTTGGTGCACTTTTCAGACTGACCGATGCGCCCTGATGCAGCGTGTTCCACCACACCACGGAAAAATAAATGATCGGGATGTTGACCACGCCGACCAGCGCCAGCACGGCGCCGGCACGATCAGCTCGACGGTCATCTTCAATGGCGGCAGTCAATGACAGAAAACCAATATAGAGAAACAGAAGAATCAGTTCCGATGTCAGTCGAGCGTCCCAGACCCACCACGTACCCCAGGTCGGTTTACCCCACAACGCACCGGTCCACAGCGCCAGGAAAGTGAACATCGCACCGGTTGGTGCCAGCGCCCGGGCCATCATGCCTGACAGTCGGGTGTTAAACACCAATCCCGCGCCGGCCCAGCCGGCCATCACCAGATAGATGAACATCGACATCCAGGCCGCGGGCACATGGATGAAGATGATGCGATAGGACTCACCCTGCTGAAAATCCGTCGGCGCGACAAAAAAAGCGACGTACAGCCCGGTGATGCCGAACAGCGCCGCCGCTGCAATAAACCACGGCACCATGCGACCCGCCAACGGATAGAAGCTGTGCGGTGAGGAATATTTGAACCAGTTGATCGCAGACAAGACAGTTACCGGGTTTATTCAAAAAGGGACTGGAAACCGATGTCCTTAGATCCCGCAGCCCCTGGCATCATAAGGCATAGCAACAATATGTTTCAGATGCGGCAAGATAGAATAAGACCGTATTTTATCTCTATGATTTAAATCAAATTTAACTCGACGAGCTGGTCACTCAAGCGAAATGCGCAATGCCGCAGCGGCAGCCCACGGCGACAGCGCCATGCTGGTCAGCAACAAGGCCCCAAGTATCGAAAAATGAGGCGTCACCGCAAGGCCGGATGCATGGGCGCCGCTGGCCGCAGCACCGAACAACAGCACAGGGATATACAGCGGCAAGACCAGCAGCGCGAGCAGCACACTGCCGGCGCGCAATCCGACTGTCAGTGCAGCGCCGATCGCGCCAATCAGGCTGAGCACCGGTGTACCGAGCAGTAATGCACCAGTCAACACTGCAATCTCCTTACCTTCAAGTCCGAACTGCAACCCCATCAGCGGCGACAGCAGCACCAGTGGCAATCCACTTGTCAGCCAATGAGCAAACACCTTGCCAGTAACCACCAGCCACAGCGGCTCTGCCGCCAGCAGCATCTGCTCCAGCGTGCCGTCCAGATGATCCGCAGCAAATAAACGCCCCAGCGACAGCAGTGTCGCCAGCAGTGCAGCCACCCACAACACGCCGCTCGCGATCAGCCGCAGCGTTCCGGGTTCAGGTCCGACGCCCAACGGAAACAGGCTGACAACCATGACAAAGAAAAACAGCGAAGACAGCGCATCGGAGCGCCGGCGCCAAGCGATCCACAGATCCCGTTGAACGATGCGTGTCCAAATCGACATGGCTATACCGGGATACTGATTGAAAGGAGTTCGGCAGCAACCGTAAACGGCTGGTGACTGGTCATCACCACCACCGCACCGGAGGCCAGCCGCGCATCAATCAGCGACAGCACACAATCTGTTGCAACCGTATCGAGCGCCGCCAGTGGCTCATCGAGCACCCATAGTGAAGCGTCGTGGTCAGGCAGCGCCAACCGCGCCAGAGCCACACGACGCCGCTGGCCTTGCGACAGCACACGCACCGGAAGATGGACAAACTTGGCCAGGCCCAGTTTGTCCAGAGCATCACGTGCCGCAGCCGATGTAATGTGAACCCCGGACAAGGCTGCGGCGAATATCAGATTTTCCTCGGCGCTGAACTCATCCTTGACGCCTGCAAGGTGCCCGACATAACGCAACTCGCGCCAGTAGACGTCGCGCTGCTGCTGAATCGTTTTGTCGCGCCACATCACTTCCCCGCCACTGGGCAGCAACAGCCCGCAGAGAATCCGCATCAAGCTGGTCTTGCCTGCGCCATTGGCACCGGAGACACGCAGCAGGGTGCCGGACGGAACGGAGAACGACAGATTCGCGAAAAGATGGCGGCCGCCGCGCACACAATCCAGACCCTGAGCCGCTAGCATGTTAGTACTCTAGCCATGAGTACGGCCCTTGTTGGCATAAATCCAGCGCGCCAGCGGCGACAGCACACCAAATATGCCGATACTGGCAAAAGCCAGTCCCCACGCCGTGATGCTTTGATTGCCTCCGGCAAGGTCCAGCGTCATGCCAAACACCAATGGGGCCAGAAAGGCCGTGCTGAATCCTATAAATGAATAAACCGCCATCATCGCCCCGCGCATTTCCGGAGGCGTACTGGCAACCGCACCCGAGGTCAGGGCACCGGAATCCCCGAGCATCGCACCGTAATGCACCATCATCAGCAGCACGACGACATACCAGGGCCAGGCCGCGGTAAAACCGATCAGGCAGGCGATCAGGCCGGACAAGGTCATGAACAGGAAAATGATGCGCTGACGGCCGAAACGCAAGGCCAGTTCGTTGCCGGTTACGCTGAACACCGGGCCCAGTACATTGATCATCGCCGCCAGCGTCGCCGCGCTCAGCGCCATCGGCGCAGTCGCAGGCTGCAACGCAGCGCAGAACACCAGAAACGCGACCATCCATGAACGCTGCCCAAACAATTCGTAGTTGTGCACCGCGTAACCGATGACATAGGGCAAGGTCTTGCGATTCTTCAGAACCGGGCGGAAATCGAGGAGCGCGCTGGTATGGTGCTCGGCCGGACGCATGCGGCCCATCGGCATGGCAAAGGTCACGAGCAATCCTGCAAGCACCGGCCCGACTGCGCCAAACCAGAATGCCCAGTGCCAGTCGAGCGTGGCGCCGATTTTGCCTGCGACCAGAATCGATATCGTAGAACCAACGCCAAAACTCGCGGTGTAAAACGCCGTGGCGCGCGATTGTGCGGAACCTTCCAGATGATCGGTCAGCGCCTTCAGGCCCGGCATGTAAGTGCCGCCGAGTGCAGCGCCAATCAGGAATTGGGCAAAGGCTGCACTCCAGAAACCCTGTCCGAACATCGCGAAAAATGCCGCGCCGATACTGCCGATAAGACATGCAGCAAAATAGATGCGCCGCGAATCCATGCGATCAGTTAGGCTGGTCAGTACCGGAACCGAAACCATGTAGCCCGCAAACAGGAAACCGCTGATCGCGCCTGCCTCGGAATTCGAAAGCGCCCAGTCACGCTGCAACTGCGGCAGCAGTGTGGTGTAGGCGGCAAAGCCGGTCATCGACAGGACTTCCGCGCCGCACATCGTGAGCGTTAGCCGGGAAGCAGAGTGCTTACGGGCTGTCACTCAGATTGCCCCGGCGTCGCGAAGCAGCTTGTCCATCGCCTCGGCAATCCTGCGATAGCCGTCGGCATTGGGATGAATCGGATCGGATTTCAGTTCCGGTTTATAGAGCACGCTGGTCACGACCTTGCCTTCGTAGGGGATGTCGAAATCCTTTGCCAGCTTAGCGTAGAACTCCGGTGCGCTGGTAATCAGCCCCGGAGCGGGTACGCCAACAAGCACGGCATCAATACCACGTGAGCGTATCTCCTTGAGTATGGCGCGCAAGTTGGATTCGATCGCGTCCTGTGGCTGCTTGCGCAGCATGTCATTTCCGCCCAGGCATACGATGACCAGACGCGGCCGATGTTCATCAAGAACGCCGGGAAGACGCTGCAGACCGCCGGCGGACTGCTCTCCGGGAATTCCGGCGCGCACCACAGTACGGCCAAGCAGTTGAGACAGCACGGCGGGATAACTTTCCTCTGCCTTGGCGCCGGTTCCGTAAGTCAGGCTGTCACCAAACGCCAGCACGACATCAGAAGCGGCAAGTTTCGCCACACGGGGAGTGCTGCCACTGCATCCGGTAAGTATTGCGAATGCGGTTACCACAGCAATGAGCCAGTGCCTCACGGCCGCTTTTCCTTCATCCGTCCACGCTTGAAGTCCCTGATGATCTCACGCGCCGCATTTCGGCCCGGCAACCCTGTCACGCCACCGCCGGGATGGGTGCCGGCACCGCACAGATAAAGTCGGCTGACAGGCGAACGGTAATCCGCGTGACCCAGCACTGGCCTTGCAGTCCATAACTGATCCAGCGTCAGCGTACCGTGGAAAATGTCGCCCCCAATCAAGCCAAAGTCACGCTCAAGGTCCAGCGGTGAGAGTATTTTCCGGGCGATGACTGCATCCTTGAGGTTCGGTGCATAACGCGTCACGGTATCAATCACAAGATCCGCCGCGTCTTCGCGTATGTCATCCCAAGACAGCTTGTTTGGCAGCTCCGGGTTGAAATGCTGGCAGAACAGGCTGGCCACGTGCTGTCCGGCCGGCGCCAGCGTATCGTCGACCGTCGAAGGGATCAGCAACTCAACTACCGGCGCCCGGGAACAACCATAGGTACGTGCATCAAAGTAAGCCTGCTCCATGTAAGCCAGCGAAGGAGCAAGAATTATTCCCGACTGATGATGCTCTGCAGGCTCGATTCCCGGCAAACATTTGAAATCCGGAAGTTCACTCAATGCGACATTCATGCGGAATGTTGCCGAGCCGCACTTCCAGGCCTGCATCCGCTGCCGGAAATCGTTGTCCAGCACGGGGGCATCAATGAGTTTGAGATACAGCAGTTTCGGGTTGACATTGGCAACTACACAGCGCGCCTCCATGACACGGCCGTCTTTCAACTGCACGCCCTGCGCGCCACGCGAATCTACGCAAACATTGACCACCTCGGCGCCCGTATCGATGTGCACACCACGGGCACGGGCCTCCGCTGCCATGGCCTGGGTGATGGCGCCCATGCCGCCGATGGCATGCCCCCAGATCCCGCGCTTGCCGTTTACTTCGCCAAACATATGGTGCAGCAGAACATAGGCGGTACCGGGGGCGTAAGGACTCGCAAAGTTGCCGACAATGGCATCAAAGCCAAAGGCGGCCTTGATTGGCGCCGACTCAAACCAGAAGTCCAGCACATCGCCGGCGCTTTTGGTAAACAGGTCCAGCACATCGCGCCGGGCCGCCATGTCGAGTTTTTTGAATTGTCGGGCCGTCTTGATTGCAGACAGGAAATCCCTGAAATCCCCCCCAACGTTGGGCGGCGTCTCCAGCGTCAACTCGCGCAACACATCCGCCACCCGCTCAAGCATGGCGTAGTAGGCCGGCAAACGGGCGGCATCAGTCTGTGAAAATCGCGCCACCTCCGCCTGAGTTGCCGCCAGGGACCCGCCGACCTTGAGATAGTCGGAATCGGAAAGCGGTAAAAAGTTGGAAATGGGCCGCTCAACAATGTGCAGACCGTGCTCGGCCAGGCGCAGATCACGGATAACCTGCGGGTTAAGCAGGCTTACCGTATAACTGGCGGTGGAGTTGCGGAAGCCCGGGTGAAATTCCTCGGTTACTGCGGCGCCGCCCACCACAGGCCTGCGCTCAAGCACACGAACCTTCAGTCCGGCGGCGGCGAGATAGCAGGCGCAGGTCAGGCCGTTATGGCCGCCACCAACGATCAGTACATCGCAGGCTACGGGTGGGGGCATGGGATGCGGGCTGCTTGCGTAGACGGAAATGGCGCGCCCGAGACGATTCGAACGTCCGACCCCTGCCTTCGGA